>NZ_JBHXIB010000001.1:0-9822 GCF_042723975.1 Amycolatopsis sp. NPDC058340
GGCCCCCTTCCCTCGGTTGAGCCGAGGGAAGGGGGCCTTCACGCGCGGTCAGAGGATCGGTGCCGGCGAGTAGTTCGCCGCTTCCGGGAAACGCTCCAGAATGCCCTCGACGCGGGACGCGATCGCGGCCACCTGGCGCGGTGCGACCCCGGTGAACGAGATGCGGTCGGCGAGGAGTTTGTCCAGCTCACCGCGGTCGAGCGGGATCCGTTCGTCGGCGGCGAGCCGGTCGAGGAGGTCGTTCTCTGCCAGCCCCTGCTCGCGCATCGCGAGCGCGACGCCGACGGCGTTCTCCTTGATCGCCTCGTGAGCGGTTTCACGCCCGACCCCCGCGCGGACCGAGGCCATGAGCACCTTGGTGGTCGCGAGGAACGGCAGATAGCGATCGAGCTCACGTCCGATGACCGCCGGGAAGGCGCCGAACTCGGCCAGCACCGTGAGGAAGGTCTCCAGCAGACCGTCGAGCGCGAAGAACGCGTCGGGCAGCGCGACCCGGCGGACGACGGAATCGGACACGTCGCCTTCGTTCCACTGGTCGCCGGCGAGCTCGCCGATCATCGACAGGTAGCCGCGCAGCACCACGGCGAGCCCGTTGACGCGCTCGCACGACCGGGTGTTCATCTTGTGCGGCATGGCCGACGAGCCGACCTGGCCCGGCTTGAAGCCTTCGGTGACCAGCTCGTGGCCCGCCATCAGGCGGATCGTCTTCGCGAGGCTCGACGGGGCGGCCGCGAGCTGGACGACGGTGGACAGCACGTCGAAGTCGAGCGAACGCGGGTACACCTGGCCGACGCTGGTGAACACGTTCTCGAAGCCGAGGTGGGCCGCGACGCGGGACTCCAGTTCGTCCAAAGTGGACTCGTCGCCGAGCAGGTCGAGCATGTCCTGCGCGGTGCCGACCGGGCCCTTGATCCCGCGCAGCGGGTAGCGGCCGATGAGGTTTTCGAGCCGGTCGAAGGCGACCAGCAGTTCGTCGGCGGCGGTCGCGAACCGCTTGCCCAGGGTCGTCGCCTGCGCGGCGACGTTGTGCGAACGACCGGCCATCACCGTGTCGGCGTGCTCGACCGCGATCGCGGTGAGCCGGGCCAGCACCGCGCCGACGCGGCCGCGCACCAGCTCCAGCGAACGCAGCACCTGCAGTTGCTCGACGTTCTCGGTGAGGTCCCGCGACGTCATGCCCTTGTGGACGTGCTCGTGTCCGGCGAGCGCGTTGAACTCCTCGATGCGGGCCTTCACATCGTGCCGGGTGACCCGCTCGCGCGCGGCGATCGAATCGAGGTCGACCTGCTCCAGGACGCGTTCGTAGTCGGCGACGACACCGTCCGGCACCTCGACGCCGAGGTCGGCCTGCGCGCGGAGCACGGCGAGCCAGAGCTCGCGCTCCAGCACGACCTTGCGTTCCGGGGACCACAGTTCGACCAGCTCAGGCGAGGCGTAGCGGCCGGCGAGCACGTTGGGGATGCGGGGCTTGTCCGTCACGCGGCCAGACTAACCGGCGCTAGGCGAGCGCCGCCTGGAGCATGCGCGCGGCGGCGGCCCTCGGCTCCGGGTCGACCTCGATCAGCGCGTTGACCACGGCACCGTCGACCAGGGCGACGAGGCGCTCCAGTTCGGTGGCGTCCACAGGAGTGCCGGAGCGCGCGAAGATCTCGTGGAGCAGCTCGTACAACTGGGCCGACAGCGTCCGCATCAGGGGACGAAGGTACGGACGACGCCCTGTCCCGACGAGGCGTTCGTAGCGCAGGAGGACCGCTTCGGCGTCGGCCTCGCGATCCGGGCGGAGCGGGCCGAGGAGCATGTCCAGCACCAGGTCGACGGTGGCCTCGACACCGCGGTTGCGGGTCGCCAGCTCATCCAGACGCTGCCGCCCGTCCTCCAGCTCCACTTTCGCGTGATGCTCGACCGCGGCGGTGACCAGTTCTTCGAGCGAGTCGAAGTAGTACGTCGTCGAGGCGAGCGGCAGACCGGCCCGTTCGGCGACCGCACGATGCCGCACGGCGTCGAAACCGCCCTCGGCCAGGAGCGACGAGGCGGCCTCGATCAGCTCGGCACGGCGTCGCTCACCCTTCGGTGTGGTCGCTGCGGCGGTCATGACGGGCTATTTTGCCAGCTCGGTTAATAGCGGGCGGCGAGCACGCCGACCAGCCTGTCGACGTCGGACTCGGGAAGCGCGGGCCTGCCGGAGCCGTCACCGAGGCTCACCACGACCACGAGCGACCCCTTGGCGGTGGTCCGCCGCGCCTCGGCCGCTCCGGTCGGCATCGCCGGGACGGACGAACCCGCCGGATACACCGCCGCGGAGACCGTGCCGCCCGGCACCTGGAACCCCGCCGACCTGGCTCCCGTCGTACAGATGTCGCCGGGCGTCGACTTGGCGACATCCACGGGGACCGGGAGCTCGCCAGCGAGGGCGGTGGCGAGCTCCCGGTCCACCTGGTCGCACCCGTAGGTGCCTTCGGCCACCAATGGGCCGGTCTTCTCTGATCCGCCGCCCCCCTGCTGAGGCGGCGGGTTCGAGAAGTTCGAGGACTCCCCGTCCTGAGGACGTGCGGACGCCGCCCCGGGTTGCCCCGCGGACACCGCTTCCTGATCGGATTTGGCCGCGGTCCCCAGTTCGAAGTCGGTTCCGCCGAGCACGCCGAACATGCCCACTCCGGCCAGCACCAAAACCACCGCACTACAGGCCACCGCGATACCGTTTCGGCGTCGGGCAGTGGCGCGTTTCGACGCGCGGACCACGTCGGCGGTGTCGAAGGTCGGCGACGGCGCTTCGCCGGGGGCGTCACGGAACAACGCCTTCAGATCATTCTCGTCCATCCCGTGCCACCTCCTCCTTCTCCATGACCTGCCTGAGGTTCGCCAGCCCGCGCGCGGTCTGGCTCTTCACGTTCCCTTCGCTGCAGCCGAGCGCCTTCGCCGCCGCACCGACGTCCAGCCCCTCGAAGAACCTCAGCACGAGCACGGCTCGCTGCTTCGGGGGCACTTCGCGCAACGCGGCCAGCAGGTCTTCCCTGGTGACGACCTGTTCGCCGAGGTCGAAGCCGTCCTGCGGCGGTTCGGGCAGCTCTTCGGTCTGCCACTCCCGCCGCCACGGCCGCCTCGACTCGTCGATGGCCGCCCTGACCAGCGTCTTCCGCATATAGGCGTCGGTCGCCGCCCGTTCTCTGATCTTCTTCCACCTCCGGTGCAACGCGACGAACGCCGTCTGCGCGAGATCGTCCGCACGATGCCAGTCACCGCAGAGCATGTACGCGGTCCTGCGCACGGAGTCCCGCTTCGCGGCGAAGTACTCCGCGAACTCTTGTTCGTCGCGCTGGTTCACGCGGTTTTTGTCTCCGCTCTTGCCTCGTCGGTGGGTAGGACGGAACCGGGGGCGTCCACGGTTGCATGAGCGGGCGCGGCGGACCAGCCGGGGAGGAGATTCACCGCGGGCCCGTCGATGTGATGTGATCGTACCGTGACCTCGCGCTCTCTCCCGCAGATCGATTTCCGCTCCGACACCGTGACCCGGCCGGACGACGTCATGCGCCAGGCCATGGCGAAGGCCGAGGTCGGCGACAACGTCCTCGACGGCGATCCGACCGTCGGCGCACTGGAACAGCGCGCCGCGAAACTCCTCGGCATGCCCGCCGCGCTCTGGACCCCGTCCGGGACCATGGCGAACCTGATCGCGCTGAGCATCCATCTCCAGCGCGGCGACCGGTTCCTCGCGCCACGCGGCTCGCACGTCATCACCGACGAGCTCGGTTCCGCCGCCTGGCTCGCGGGCGGTATGCCGGAGCCGCTGGAGCACGACGCCGGGCCGGGACGGCCGACGCCGGAGACGCTTTCGGCCGCGATCGGGGTCCCGCGCGGGCCGTACTACGCGCTGCGCACCCCGCTGTTGTGCCTGGAGAACACGCACAACACGGCGGGCGGCGCGGTCACCCCGCCGGACGAGCACGCACAGCTGGTCGCGGTGGCGAAGGAGGCCGGGCTGACCGTGCACCTCGACGGCGCCCGCATCTGGCACGCCTCGGTCGCGCTGGAGGTCCCGCCCGCGGCGCTCACGGTCGGCGTCGACACCGTGTCCGCCTGCTTCTCCAAGGGGCTCGGCGCGCCCGTCGGTTCGGTGGTGGCCGGCAGCGAGGAGTTCGTCGAGAAGGCACGGCGGATGCGCCAGATGCTCGGCGGCGGCGTCCGCCAGGCAGGCGTGCTGGCCGCCGCCTGCATGGTCGCGCTGGACCGCATCGGCGACCTCGCCGAGACGCACGAGAACGCGACCCGGCTCGCGGCCGGGCTCGCCGAGCACGGCTGGGAGGTCAATGCTCCCGAGACCAACATCGTGCAGGTCACCGCCCCCGACCTCGAAGGACGGCTGGCGTGGCTGGCCGGGCTCGGGATCCTGACGCTGCCGAGTTCGGGCCGGATCCGGTTCGTGGCGCACCGGGACCTTTCGGCGGCGGACATCGAGGAAACCCTTCAACGCATCAAGACCGGGGGCTGAACATGAACTGGATCGTCTTCGACTACGGCGACGTCATCAGCGAGCACACCGACGCGCTGCCGACCCTGGCCAAGGCCTTCGACCTCGACGTCGCCGCCTTCGAGCCGCACTACTGGGCCGAGCGGGTCCGGTACGACTCCGGCGGCTCGGACCTCGAGTACTGGCAGAGCGTCGGCCGCGCGCTGGACGTCCCGGTCGACAAGGCGTTCGCCGACGAACTGACCCGCATCGACGTCGAGGGCTGGACGCATCTCGAACCGGACGTGCTCGAACTGCTGGAAGGGCTGCACGAAGCCGGCGCGGCGCTCGCGCTGCTCTCGAACGCGTCGTCCACCTTCGGCAGCTGGGTGCGCGAGCAGGAGTGGGCGAAGCTGTTCCGCGTGAAGCTCTTCTCCGGCGACCTCGGCTGCATGAAGCCCGACGCGAAGATCTATCGGATCCTGCTCGCCGAACTCGGCGCCGAACCGGGCGACTGCCTGTTCTTCGACGATCGTCAGTCCAATGTGGACGGTGCACGGGCGGTGGGGATGAAGGCCGAACGCTGGGTCGGCGTGACCACGGCGAAATCCGCCTTCGGCTCTTCGGAGGAATAATTCACCCTCACCGCTCATCCGCTTACGCGCGGTGAAGCGGATGACCTACGCTGAACGCGTCCAAACCGAGTTACCCCGGTAGGTGCCCATGTCAGCGGACCAGCGCCCGTTCGTGCCCGTCGATTTCGACCGGCCGAGCATCGCGAGGGTCTTCGACGCGCTCATGGGCGGCCAGGACAACTACGAGGCCGACAGGGTGGCGTTGCGCCAGATCCTGGAGATCTCGCCGGACGCGCGGGCGATGGCCAAGGAGGTCCGGCACTGGCTGGTGCGGACCGTGCGCTACCTGACCGACCGGGAAGGTATCGACCAGTTCCTCGATCTCGGCTCCGGTTTCCCGAGCATGGACAACACGCACCAGGTCGCGCAGCGGTACAACCCCGAGGCACAGGTCGTCTACATCGACCGGGATCCGGTGGTGCAGGCGCACGGCCGCGCGCTGCTCGCGGCGAACGACTTCGCCCATATGGTAGCCGCCGACCTGACCGAGCCCGCCGAGGTCGTCGAGGAACTCGCCCGCACCCACCGGCTGGACTTCGACCGGCCGGTCGGGCTGGTCCTGTGCGCGATCATCCACCACATCCAGGACCTCGACGAGGCACGGAAGATCGTCCGCGCCTACGTCGATGCGCTGGCCCCCGGCTCGTTCGTCGCGCTGCTGCACCAGCACAACCCGGCCGATGGCTCTGAATCAGCCGACGTCGCGACCGCACTCGAGAAACGCTTCGACGGCACGGGGCTGGACACGCTGTACCGCACGCGTGACGAGATCGAGTCGTTCTTCGAAGGACTCGATCTCATGGAGCCCGGGCTGACGTACCCGCACCTGTGGTGGCCGGACGGCCCGCGCTTCACCCCGCTTTCGCCCGTGAACTTCACGTCGCTCGGCGGGGTGGCGCGCAAGCCCTAGCGGCGGAGCTGCTTCGGGGTGCCCTTGCCCTTGATGGCGCCGTACGCGGCCGTGCCGAGGAAGACCGCGCCGCCGATGACGGCGATCCAAAAGACGGCCTTCACGAGGAAACCGAGCACGGATCCGAGCACCATGAAGGCCACCCAAGCCAGGATCAGCCCGCCGACGATCTTCCAGAACATGGCATCCTCCGATTGCCTCGCCGTGCCCGAACGGGCCCGGTGAGTCCAGGTTGTCAGGCGGAGCTCGCGAGCGCCTTCAATACGCCTAACGTTCAGGGTGATTTCCGGGTTCCCCCTGACCGAGCCAGTCGCCCAGCCTGCGGACCCCTTCGTCGATGTCCTCGCGAGAACCCGCGAAGGAGAACCGCACGAACCGGCCGCCGTCGACCGGGTCGAAGTCGATCCCGGGGGCGATCGCGACGCCGGTGTCGGCGAGAAGCCGCTGGCACCAGCTGAGACTGTCGTTCGTGTACGCGGAGACGTCGGCGTAGGCGTAGAAGGCGCCTTCGGCAGGCGCGAGCTTGTCGATGCCGATTCCCTTGAGGCCGTCGAAGAGCACGTCGCGGTTGGCCCGGTAGCGCTCGACGTGACCGTCGGCCTCCGCGTACGCCTCCGGGGTGAACGCGGCGACCGCGGCATGCTGGGAGACCGCGGGCGGGCAGATGGTGAAATTGCCGGTCAGGACGTCGATCGCGCGATGCAGCCGCTGCGGCGCGAGCATCCAGCCGAGCCGCCAGCCGGTCATGGCGAAGTACTTGGAGAACGAGCCGAGGACGAGTGCCTCGTTGCCGTACTGCCAGGCACAATCGAGCCCGGCGCCGTAGGAGATCCCGTGGTAGATCTCGTCGCTGATCAATTGCACGCCGCGTGACGCGCACCAGCCGCTGATCGCCGCCAGTTCACCCGGCGGCAGGACGGTGCCGGTCGGATTGCTCGGGCTGGCCACGATGAGTCCCTTGATCGGCCCCAATTCGTCGAGCAGCGCGACGGTCGGCTGGAAGTTCGTGCCCGCCCCGGTGGCGAACTCGACGACCTCGCAGCCGAGCACTTTCAGCAGGTTGCGGTAGGCCGGATAGCCGGGACGCGCCATCGCGACGCGGTCGCCCGCCTCGAACGCGCTGAGGAACGAAAGCAGGAAGCCGCCGGAGGAACCGGTGGTCATGATGACGTCCTGCGGGCTCACGTCGACCGGGTACGTGCGGTTGTAGTGCTCCGCGACGGCCTCGCGCAGCTCCGGGATGCCGAGCTGCTCGGTGTAGCCGAGGTTGTGGTCCTTCAGCGCCCGTTGCGCGGCTTCGAGCACCGGTCGCGGCGCGGGCGCGGACGGCTGCCCGGCGAGCAACGGGACCAGGTCGCCGTGACTGCGCTGCCGGGCCTGCGCGGCCGAAAGGACGTCCATGACATGGAACGGCGGGACGTCGGAACGTGCGGCGGGGCCAGGGAAGGACATGAGGTGAGGCTAGCTCGCCTTCGCGAGGAGAACCGCGTAGCCGTCGAGGAGCCGTTGCAGGCCGAACTCGAAGAGCGTGTCGAGGTCGTAGTCGAACGGGGCGCGCGAGACGACACCGGCGAAGTTCGGGAAACGGCCGCCGGAGACCAGATCCCAGAGGATCGGCTCGTTCTCCGCGAGCCACGCGTCGGCCGAGACCGCCGTGCCGGATTCGGCGTCGGCCTCCGCCTCGAAGCTGAGGGCGATACCGCGTACGTGGTTGAAGATCGTGATGTGCGCGTACATGATCGTCGACGGCGGGAGGCCGTGACCGTCGAGCGCGCGGGTCGCCCAATCCGCGTGGGCGAGCAGGTTCGGCAGCGGCTGCGGGCGGGTGATCGAGAGCGCCTGCGCGAGCCAGGGATGCCGCCGGAACAAGGCCCATTGCGCCCTCGCCAGCAGCTCCAGCTGAGCCCGCCAGCCGGGTGGCGGTTCGGGCGGGAAGCGGATTTCGCCGAGGGCCAGGTCCGCCATTTCGAGGATCAGCTCCTCCTTCGCGGTGACATGGCGATAAAGCGCCATCGTCGCGACGCCGAGACCGGAGGCGACGCGGCGCATCGAGAGCGCGCGGATGCCCTCGGCGTCGGCGATCCGGATCGCCGCCTTCACCACTCGCTCGCGTGACAGCTCCGCCTCGGTCCTCGGCGCGGTCTTCCGGGTGCGGCTCGCGACGACCGTGCCCACGCCGGGTTTGGCGACGACCAAGCCGTCCCGTTTGAGCGTGGCGAGCACCTTTGTCGCGGTCGCCATCGCGACGCCCCACTCGGCGATGATCCGGCGGGTCGACGGGACCTTGTCGCCCTCGCGAAGCTCACCGGAGGTGATCCGGCGCCGGATCTCGGCGGCGATCCGCAGGTAGGGCGGCTCGGTCATGGTCGGCTCCTTGCCATAGTGCACCTTGCTCCACTCTATCGGGCGCACTAGCCAGATCGCACTAGTGCACTGGAGGTTTTCTGGCAGTTTTCCTGGGCGACCGCCGCCGTGTCCATACGTTGTACGCAGTGCTTCAAAACGCCGTACACGAGGAGTGGGAATGCGGAAGGTCCTGATTTCGGGCGCGGGTATCGCCGGCACGACGCTGGCGTACTGGCTGCGCCGTCACGGTTTCGCGCCGACGGTCGTCGAGCGGGCACCCGCGCCCCGGGTCGGCGGGCACGCGGTCGACATCCGCGGGACGGCGCTCGGTGTCGTCGACCGGATGGGGGTGCTCGAGCGGCTACGGGAGCTACGGACGGACATGCGCGGGATGTCGTTCGTGAACGGCGACGGCAAGACCCTCGTGAAGGTCACCGACCACACGCTGACCGGCGGGCTCACCGACAGCGAGGACGTCGAGGTCCTGCGGGACGACCTCACCGACACACTGGCTTCGGCCGCTCAGGAGGGTGTCGAGTACGTCTACGGGAACTGGATCACCGGGATCGCGCAGCGCACCGACGGCGTCCGGGTCGCCTTCGCCCACGGAGAGGCCAGGGACTTCGACCTCGTCGTCGGCGCGGACGGGCAGCACTCGGCGGTGCGATCGATGGTTTTCGGGGCGGAGAAACAGTTTTCGCACTACCTGGACACCTATCTCGCGGTGTTCACCGTGCCGAACTTCCTCGATCTGGACCGCTGGCAGACCTTCCACATGACGCCGGGGAAACTGGCCGGGCTGTACAGCGCGCGAAAGAACACGGAAGCGCGGGCGATGCTCGGCTTCCAGTCGCCGGAGCTCGACTTCGACCGGCACGACCTTGAGCAGCAACGAAAACTGATCGCCGACCGGTTCGCGGGCCAGGGCTGGGAAGTACCGCGGCTGCTTCGGGAAATGGGGTCGAGCGAGCTGTACTTCGACTCCATGACCCAGATCCGGATGGACCGGTTCAGCGAAGGGCGGGTCGCCTTGGTCGGCGACGCTGGCTTCGGTCCGTCGCCACTTTCGGGGCAGGGCACCAGTTTGGCGCTCGTCGGTGCCTACGTGCTCGCCGGTTCGCTGGCTTCATCCGCTGACCACCGCGCCGCTTTCGCTTCGTACGAAAGGGAAATGCGGCCGTTCGTGCTCAAGAACCAAGCTCTGGCAACGATGAACCAGAAGAATCAGACGAGGTTCCGGCAGTGGAAGCAGATCCAGTCGATGCGGGTGCTGCCTTATCTCCCATTCCGGGACCGGCTGATGAAGGCGGCCATGCGACCACTCACTGAAGCGGCGAATGCCCTGGTGCTCAAGGATTACTGACGGCGGGCCCTTGGGATGCGGCGTGGGGGGGGGTGCAAAAGAAAGGGCGCACAGGGTGAACAAAGCAAGGGTTGGGAGAGAACAAAAAGAGGACGCGATAGGTTTAGGAGGGGCAACACCAACC
>NZ_JBHXIB010000001.1:9832-95096 GCF_042723975.1 Amycolatopsis sp. NPDC058340
TGGGGGGGTTCCCCCACACCCCCTTTCGGCCCGGCGTGTGCCCCCCTCGGGGCGGCCCCCCCCCCGACGACGAGGGACTCGCGTGATTGGACGGACGACACCCGTGACGGAATGGACGACACGCGTGATTGGACGGACGGCACGTGTGATTGGCCGGACGACGCGCGGCGCGATACGGCCGCGAGCGTGTCGGCCGGCGGATCACACGTGGCGTCCGGCGGATCACGCGTGGCGGCCATTGGGTCACGCGGATCGGCCGGGGCCAGGCCAGGGCTCGTGAGTGGTAAGGACGGTTCTAACCGTCCTTACCACTCACGAGGCCGCTAGTAGCCCTGGTATCCGCCGCCACCGGCCATGGACTTCAGACCCGGGTGACCGTCGAAGCCGCCGTACCGCGAGAACGTGTACCGCACGCCGGCGATGATGTTGTCGACCGGGTTGTAGATGTCGTCGTGCCCGGGAAGCTTGTGCGCGTTGAAGGTCGGGTCGATGCACTGCATCAACCCCTTGGACGGCGTGCCCTTCGCCGCGTTGGAGTCCCAGTTGTTGATGGCGTTGGGGTTGCCGCCGGACTCCTTCTCGATGATCGTCCAGATCTTCTGGATATCCGCTTCGGTCACCGGGATCCCGTTGGCCTGCAGGATCTTGATGGCCTCCTGGATCCATTGCTGGACGTTGCCCGGCGGCGTCGTCGACGGCGGGCCGCCGCTCGGGCCGAGGCCACCGCCCCCACCGCCACCGCCGCCTCCTCCTCCACCGCCGCCACCGCCGGCGTGGAGTCCGCCGGTGCGCTTGGGGACGGAGCCGTCCTTGCCGGGCATCGGGACGGTGGAGTAGCCGCCCTGGATGTCCTTCTTCATCAGCTCTTGGGACTTCTGGATCATCTGGTTGGCCTGGTCGAGCAGGCCCTTGACCCGGCCGTCGGCATCCTTGGCGATGCCGTTGATGTCGGTCTTGGCCCTCTGGATGATCTCGTCGGCCGAAGGGCTCGGCGCCGGCTTGTGGTCCTTCTCGGCCTGCGCGGCGGCGGTGATCGCGGCGTTCTTGTCCTTCTCCGCCTGCGCGTTCCTGGTGTTGACCGCCGCTTCGGCGTCTTCGTAGACGCCCTTCACCTGTGCCTTGATGTTGCCGAGATCGGTGTGGACGCGATCGAGGTCGTCGACGACCTTGCCCAGCTGCTCTTCGACGTTCTTCCCGGCCGTGGTGATCGACTTGACGTACTCGAAGAAGGCCTCCGCGGCCGGTCCGGCCCAGACGCCGCCGTTCAACGCTTCGGTCGACGTTTTCAACGCCGCGCTGTGGTCACCCGCGTTGTCGGCGGCCGTCTTGAACTGCTTCGAGGCGTTCTGAATGGCGGCGAGGTTGACCTTGCTGATCTGCTCCGCCTTCTGGACCAGCCCGTCCCAGCCGTCCGGCGTGCCGGCGCCGACACCGTTCAAAGCCACTGCTCAAGCCCCCTTGGTCTTCGGCCCCCAGGCCTGGCGGATCGTCACAGGTCCCCGTGCACCTTCAGGTTGTCCACGTGGACCGCTTCGGTCTCCTTGATCAACCCTGCCGCTTTTCGCAGCACGAAGGCCGTGGCCTCCATCAGCTGACCGGCCGAATCGAATTCGTTGTGGACGCCTTGTTTGAACTTGCCGACCGCACCGTGCGCGTCGCCGTGTTCGTCGACTCCGCCGAAGGGGCTTTCCTTCTCGTCATCCATCCCGGTGACGCCTTTTTTGGTCTTTTCGAACTCGTCCTTGAGCTTCTCCACCTGACCGGCGGCGATCCCCATGGAATCCGGGTCGTACACAGGCACGGTTCGTCATCCCCTTCACGGAAAAACTTGTGTCCGTCCGATCAGACGTGCCGACGATCAGGACGGTTCCCGCGCATACTGTAAGACCTCGACAGCGGGCCGTGTGCGTATCCACGCCAAGTTCCACCCGCCGATAATCGGGCGAATCAGAAATCGGCGACTTCCCGGATCCGCGTCGCCAGCAGTTGATTGTCCGCCGGGGTGATGGTCGCCCAATCCCGCCCGTCGCGGTTGCGTGCCACCTGGAACAGATAGCGGCCCGCGTCCGTGTCGTAGAAGGCGACCACGCTGTCCGCGCGCCGGGGACGGCCGTCGCGGCCCGCGCGTTCGGCGCCGAACTGGCCGCGCGCCTCCTGGCCGAGCAGCATGCCCGCCACCTCCTGCGCCTGCCAGAGCGGCACATCCAGGTCTTCCAGAGCAGTGACCAGCGCCTTTGCCTCGCCGCGGGCCGCGGCGTCGGCCTGGACGAGGACGTCGTGGGGGATGCTGATCGACTGGCCGACGCCCGGGCCGAGGTCACCCGCGACCGAGACGGCGGCCTCGGCCAGCGAGCTCTCGCGGGCGGGGATCAGCCAGACCTGGCCGGAGTCGATCACGCCGAGCAACGCCTGGTTGCCGACGCTGACCGCCTGGCCCTTGATCTCGCGGTCGGTCCACACCCAGACGTCGATCGCGAGCCGGGGATGCGCGAACAGGTTCAGCATGTCGACCAGTTCGCCCGACGCCTGGTGTCCCCGCGCGAGCCCTCGCGCGCGCAGGGATTCCCAGGCCTCTTCGATCAGCGCCGCCCGCTCCGTGTGGGTCGTTCCGGGGCTCGGCACGTCGAGTGCGACATGGCGGCGGGGCAGCCTTTCGGCTTCCCAGAGCATTTCGAACTCGAGTGCGGACAGCACCAGGCTGCCGTTGTCGTTCGGCACAGGTTCAGCGCGCTTCCCGGTTGCCGTGGTCACCGATGACGTCGGGCGACACCAGACGCTCGTCGGTGAACAGGTCCTTGTCGTCGACGCCGTAGCGCCTGATGTGCTCGGCGTCCTCCTCGACGTCCTGGGTCGCCGCGCGCTCCATGAACTTCGACTCGGGCTTCGGCTGCTTCGCGCCGATCTTCTCCGAACGCCGCATGGCCTCCTCTTCGGGAAGCTCGCCGATCGGCAGCTGACGGGTCGGCTTCACGCCGCCTTCCTGACGGGGACGGCGGTCGCGTTCCTTGTCGCCGCTCAGCGCGCCACCGGCGACACCGGCGCCGAGCGCGGCGGCACCGGCGCCGAGGTCGCCCGCGGCCGGGCCGGTGATCTTCGGGACGGCGGGGAAACCGCGGCCGGATTCGTTGCCGGGGGCCATCGGCGCCTGCGGTCCGGAGCCGACCGAGCGGCCCTTGCCGAGTGCCTGGTCGCCACCGCCGGTGCCACCGCCGACGTTGCCGAAGACGCCGGGGCCGGAGCTGGAGCCGGGCCCCTTGCCGAGAGCGCTGTCGATTCCGGGACCGGTGCCGAACGATTTGCCGACCGGCTGCGCCGACGTGGTGCTGTTCGGCGGCGCGCTACCGGTGGACGGACCGGGCGGGACGTTCGGGTTGGCCGGCGCGCCCGGCGGGACGAACGGCGGCGAGGTCGGCGAGCCGGGAACCGGATACGACGGCCTGCCCTGTTCGGGCTGCGGGGACGGCCTGTTCGGCGTGACCCAGCCGGAGCCCGGCGCGGGGGCGGGCCTCGACGTGCCGGACGGCGTGGTCGGAGCGGCCGCCGCGGGAGCGGTCGCACCCGGGGAGGGCGCCGCCGAAGCGGTCTTTCGAGCCGTTCCGCCGCCCATGGCGACGCCGTAGGCCGGGGTCGGGGCGTCGTAGGACGGCGCCTTCGGGTTGCTGACCGGCTGCGCGACCGGCGGCACGTACTTCGACTCGACGGCGGCCGACGCGGGCCGCACGCTGCCGTCCGGGGTCAGCTCCGTGGCCGTGCCCGCGAGGTCGAGCGGGCCGGACCCGCCGCCCGCACCGGCGGTCGTCGTGGTCTGGGTCAGGTTCATCGCCTGCGGATCGGCCAGGGTGTCGGTCGAGAGCAGGTTCTCGCCGCTCGTCTTGGCGTAGTCGTTCAACGCCTCCTGCGCCTGCGCCCGCGCGTTGTTCGCGGCGCTGACGGTTTTGGCGTGGTCGGTCTCGAATCCGATGAGGCTCAGCAGGACGTCGCCGACGGTCAGCCCGCCGGCGCCCTTCCGGACCACTTCCGGATCCGGGAGCTTGTGCAGGGTCCGGTTGAAGGCCTCGCCCTGGGCGAAGATCATCTCCGCGGAATGCGAGACCTTCGAGTTCGCGTCCTGGGAGAAGCCCGCCTGCTCGGTGAACACCTGACCGGCTGCGCCACCCGCTTCGCTCTGCCATTCCACGCCGAGTTTGCCCAGCTCGTCGCGCAGCGTCTTGTCGGTGTCGGCGAGCGCGCCCGCGACGGATTTCAGCGCGTCGACGGCGATGCCGATGCTGCCGGTGCCGTCGCCGCTGCGGAATTGCTCGATCTCGGTCGCGATCCCGGTGTCGGTGTAGCCGTCGAACCGAAGATCGCGGAGCCTGCCCGCGAGGTCGGAAACGTTCACGCCGCCCTCCCTAGTTGCGTGCTTTCAAGGTCTGCAAAGCCAAATCGGCCGCCAGTGCGGATTTCTCGCACAGCTGCGGCATGGTGAACGCGCCGGCGGTGACGGTGACGGCCCGCACCGCCAGCGTCTGTCCTTTCGCGACGCCGACGAGCGTTTCGCAATCACCCGGCGTACCGGCGTCGCGGTGGTTCCTGATGGCGGGGAAACCGCCGACCTGCGTCGGTTCCGTCGTCATGCTGTTCTTGCGGCGCTTGCCGGTGAACCATTCTTCGACGTCCGCGGTGATCGTGCGGACGTAATAGCTGTGGAACGGCTGCTCGGCGTCCGCGTCGAAGACACAGGTCGGGCCGTCGATCGGCTCCGCGGCCGCGCGCGGTTTGCTGTTGACCTTGAGCCGGTCGAGCTGCGGATCGGCGAGCAGGACACACGGATCGACACCCTGGAGGTTCAACTCGGCGGGCCTGGCGGGCAGCGCGGACGCCTTGGCGCCCTGCGTGGCCGAGGCCAGCGCGGGTTCGTCGGGGAACGCCTGCCCGTTCGTGTCCGTGGCGCATCCGGCCAGCGCGAGGGTGAGCACTCCGCCGGACACCAGCACACGGGGCCTACGCCCGGTGAACACCACGGTCCCCGAGCGCGGCGGCCTTGTCCGCATCACTGGTCTTGTACTCCTTGGCCGCCGTGCGGAGCTGGCTGACCAGCCCTCGCAGACCGGCCACGTACGCCCGGACCTGCGCGGCGTACGACTGGTCGCCGTCGGCGACGAGCTCGTTCCAGACGTCGGTCGCGTGCACGCTCACGGTGTCGTTGGCCGGAGCGTCGATCCGCAGCTGGTCGAGCCGCGTCATGAGCTTGTCCTGCAGCGCGTCGACCTGCTCTTCGACGATCTTCGCCACTTCGAGCAGCTTCGACGGATCGACTCTGATGTCGGCCACCGACGGTGGCGTCGGGACCGCCGACGTGAGGTCCTGGACCTTGCCCGATGCTGCCATTCCCCACCCCTTGGACACTGCGCACGGTGACCGTTCGTCCTGCCTGAGGCTACCAACGCGGATGTATCGGCTGCCTAAGCTTTGCAGGAAATACCGGGTTAGACGCGCCAAGGACCGGGATGGTTCCGTCCGGAATTCACGAAACGGGGGTGGCGATCTCTCCCTTGGCGGCCAGCAGGGCGATGTCGGTGCGGTGGTGGGAGCCGGCCAGGTGGACCTTCTCGACCGTCGCGTAGGCGTCCTTGCGGGCGGCCTTCAGGTTCTTGCCGGTGCCGACGACCGACAGCACGCGGCCGCCGGAGGAGACCACGGCACCGTCGTCACGGCGGCGGGTGCCCGCGTGGAGCACACCTTCGAGCTCACCGCCGGTGATGACGTCGCCGGTCCTCGGCTTGCCGGGGTAGCCGTCCGCGGCGAGCACGACGGTGACCGCCGCGCCGGAATCCCATTCCAGCGGCGGCAGCTCGGCGAGTTTGCCGGTCGCCGTCGCGTGCAGGACCTTGCCGAGCGGGCTGCGCAGCAGCGCCAGGACGACCTGCGTCTCCGGGTCGCCGAACCGGCAGTTGAACTCGATGACCTGCGGACCTTCGGAGGTCAACGCGAGACCGGCGTAGAGCAGGCCGGAGAAGGTGGCGCCGCGGTTGTCGAGTTCGTCGACCACGGGCTGGACGATACGGGCGACGACGTCCTCGACCAGGTCCTTCGGCGCCCACGGCAACGGCGCGTACGCCCCCATACCGCCGGTGTTCGGACCAGCGTCGCCGTCGCCGACGCGTTTGAAGTCCTGCGCGGGCAGCAGCGGGACGACCGTGCGGCCGTCGACGAAGCAGAAGAGAGAGGCTTCCGGACCGTCGAGGAACGACTCCAGTAGCACCGGGTGGCCGCCGTCGAGCAGCATCAAGGCGTGCTTGCGCGCGACATCGACGTCCGTGGTGACCACGACGCCCTTGCCGGCGGCGAGGCCGTCGTCCTTGACCACCCAGGTGGGGCCGAAACGGCCGAGCGCGGCATCGAGGCGGGCCGGGTTGTCGACGACCTCGCAGTGCGCCGTCGGCACCTTCGCGGCCGCCATGACGTCCTTCGCGAAGGCTTTCGAGCCCTCGATCCTGGCCGCGGACGCGGACGGGCCGAAGCAGGCGATGCCCGCCTTCCGGACCGCGTCGGCGACCCCCGCCACCAGCGGGACCTCGGGACCGACCACCACCAGGTCCGCCTGCCACTGCTTGGCGAGGGCGGACACCGATTCGGGGTCGGCCGCGTCGACGCCGAGCTGCTCGGCCACCGAAGAGGTGCCGGCGTTGCCCGGGGCACAGGCCAGTGCGGTGACGGAAGGGTCTTCCGCGACCGCGAGGACGAGTGCATGCTCACGGGCGCCGGACCCGATTACCAGTACGCGCACGACGCACAGGGTAACCGGGCCGGTGAGCCCCGAACACGTCGCCGTCCTCGAGCGGTTGGTTCCATCCGGCGTTCACCCGGCGGTCAGGCCTCCGCCGGTCCGTCTTCGCCGGCCGGACTCCTCCTGCGTCAAGGGTTGCGCGGTACCCCGAGTTCAACCGAAAGAGGTCATCCACCATGCGAAAGCGCCTGGGCGTGCTCGCCCTGTCCGGACTCGCCGTACTCAGCGTCACCGGGTTGGCCGGCGCCGCCGAGCCGGGTGCCCGAGATGTGTCGGCGTCGGCCAAGGGCCACGATGGGCCGGTGATCGTCGGACATCGCGGCGCCCCCGGCTACCGCCCGGAGCACACGCTCGCCTCGTATGAGCTCGCCTACCGTCAGGGTGTCGACTGGGTCGACGTCGACCTGGTGCCCACCAAGGACGGCCAGCTCGTCGCCCGGCACGAGAACGAGATCGGCGGGACCACCGACGTCGCGAAGCACCCCGAGTTCGCGAACCGGAAGACGACGAAGGTCATCGACGGCACCTCGTACACCGGCTGGTTCACCGAGGACTTCACGCTCGCCGAGCTGAAGACCCTGCGCGCGACCGAGCGGATCCCGCAGCTGCGGCCGAACAACAAGATCTACGACGGCCGCTACCAGATCGCCACCTACCAGGAGGTGCTCGACCTGACGCGCCGCCTTGGCCGCGAACTGCGCCGCGAGCTGGGGACGTACCCGGAGATCAAGCACTCGACCTACTTCTCGTCGATCAAGAACCCGACCGAGCCGAAGCTGGTCGAGCTGATCAAGCGCAACGGGCTCAACCACCCGAAGGCGCCAGTGATCATCCAGTCGTTCGAGGTGTCGAACCTGATCGAGCTCTCGCGTCAGGTGCGGGTGCCGCTGCTGCAGCTGACCTCGGCGAGCGGCGCTCCGGCCGACTTCGTCGCGAAGGGTGACCCGCGGACGTATGCCGACCTCGTGACGCCGGCGGGCCTGAAGGAGATCTCGAAGTACGCGGACTACCTGGGCCCGGAGAAGGCGCAGGTCATCCCGGTGGTGAACGGCGCGCTGGGGAAGCCGACCAAGCTCGTCGCCGACGCGCACCAGGCCGGACTGAAGGTCGGGCCGTACACGTTCCGCAACGAGAACAACTTCCTCCCGCAGAACCTGCGTTCGTCGGCGAACCTCGCCGAATACGGCAACGCGTTCGCCGAGCAGGAGGCATTCCTCAAGGCGGGTGTCGACGGTTACTTCGCCGACCACCCGGACACCGCGCTGGAGGCCGTGAAGGCGTTCGAGGGGCGCTGACGCTTCTCAAATGCGAGGTCAGGGGGCGCCGGACCGGGAGGTTCGCCGTGGTCGTGAGTGGCAATGGTTGTTCTAACCCTCTTTGCCACTCACGACCTCCCACCGAACTGCGCATAGGGCACGAATCGGGCGTTCAATCGACGCAAAGCGTCCCTTGTGGATATTTCGCGCGGAGTCAGGCCGACAGCCGGCCCGGAACTACGCCGCCCCACCTCTTCGCGATGAGAGCGAAGACGGCCCTGCACGACAGGGGTCCACGACCCACAAGCCTGGAGGTTCGCGTGACTGGGTGGACGGCACGTGTGATCAGACGGACGTCACGCGTGACTGGACGGACGACACGTGTGACTGGACGGGCCGTTCCTTGCGTCCGGAGGGGGCGAGGTCTTGACGGGACCTTGACATGCGCAGGTCGGCGGGCCTAATTTCGGCGGATCTCAATGGTCTGTCCGCATACCTTTTAAGTGGGTGCCCGATGGATGTCTCTGACAAGCAGGCCGCAGAACCCGCCGACGAAGACAGTGCCCGGCTCCACCAACTCGGCTACGCGCAGGAACTCCGGCGCACGATGTCGACCTTCTCCAACTTCGCCGTCTCCTTCACGATCATCTCGATCCTCTCCGGCTGCCTGACCCTCTACGGGTTCGGCATGAAGACCGGCGGACCCGCCGCGATGATCTGGGGCTGGCCGCTGGTCGGCCTGTTCGTCATCCTGGTCGGGCTGGGCATGGCCGAGGTCTGCTCCAGCTACCCGACCGCGGGCGGCCTCTATTACTGGGCCGCGAAGCTCGCCCCGCGCAACGGAGCGGCGTGGTCGTGGTTCACCGGCTGGTTCAACCTCATCGGGCAGATCGCCGTCACCGCGGGGATCGACTTCGGCGCGGCACTGTTCCTCAACGCCTTCCTCGATCTCCAGTTCGGCTTCGAGGCGACGCCGGGCAACACGATCCTGCTGCTGGCGATCATCCTGGTGATCCACGGCCTGTTGAACACCTTCGGCGTCAAGATCGTGGCGCTGCTGAACAGCATCAGCGTGTGGTGGCATCTGGTGGGGGTGCTGGTCATCGTCGGGGTGCTGATCATCGTTCCGGAGAAGCACCAGGACGCGTCCTTCGTCTTCGGCGAGTTCGTGAACAAGACCGGCTGGGCTTCACCGGTCTACGTCTTCTTACTGGGGCTCCTCGTCGCGCAATACACGCTGACCGGCTACGACGCCTCCGCGCATATGACCGAAGAGACCAAGAACGCGGCGAAGGCCGGACCGCGCGGCATCATCAACTCGATCCTCGTCTCCCTGGTCGCCGGCTGGGTCCTGCTGATCGGCCTCACCTTCGCCATCCAGGACTACGACGGCGCCGTGGGCTCCGAGACCGGTGTGCCGCCCGCGCAGATCTTCATCGACGCGACCGGCGCGACGACCGGCAAGTTCCTCCTGCTCATCTGTATCGGTGCTCAGCTGTTCTGCGGGATGGCGTCGGTGACCGCGAACTCGCGGATGATCTACGCCTTCGCCCGCGACGGCGCGATCCCGGGATCGAAATTCTGGCACCGCATCAACAAACGCACCCAGACACCGACCAACGCGGTGTGGCTGGCCGCGGGCGGCGCGCTCCTGCTCGCCCTGCCGTACCTGTGGAGCGCGACCGCCTACGCGGCGGTGACCTCGATCGCCGTCGTCGGCCTTTACGTGGCCTACGTGATCCCGGTGTTCCTGCGGGTGCGCAAGGGCGACGATTTCGAACCAGGACCGTGGAATCTCGGCCGCTGGGGCAAGCTCGTCGGGACCATCGCGACCGTCTGGGTCTGCTTCATCTTCGTGCTGTTCATGCTTCCGCAGGGCTCACCGGTCACCATCGACAGTTTCAACTACACGCCCATCGCCTTCCTCGTCGTACTCGGTGGTGCGGCGGTGTGGTGGTTCGCCTCGGCACGCAAGTGGTTCACGGGCCCGAAGGTGCAGGGTTCCGAGGAAGAGCTCGCCGCCGTGGAAAAGGAACTCAAGGAACTGGGGTAGCGGCGGCGTTCTCCCGGGAGCGGCCTGCGCGGACTCCGGTCACCGCGGCCGCTCCCAACGCCCCGACGCCGGCGAAGGCGTAGAAACCCCACGGGTACGCGATCCCGGCGGTCAGCAGCGCACCGCCGAGGATCGGGCCGCTGATCGCGCCGACCCGGCCGACTCCAGCCGCCCAGCCGATTCCCGTGGCGCGCATGGCATCCGGGTACGTCTTGCCGATGTAGGCGTACACGAGCACCTGCGCGCTGAACACGAAACCGCCGGTGAGGAACACGGCCACGTACAGACCGACCGCGGGCAGCTTCACGCTCAGCAGGGCGAGGAACACGGCCGCTCCGAGGAACCAGAAGATCACCGCCGGCCGGACACCGACCTTGTCCGCCGCCCGGCCCGCGACGAGCAGGCCGACGACACCGCCGAGGTTCAGCGTGAGCAGCAGCCCGAGCGCCGCGCCCAGCGGATACCCGGCCTGGCGCATGATCTCCGGCAGCCAGGTGTTGAGCCCGTAGACCAGCAGCAGCCCCATGAACGACGTCACCCAGAACGCGATGGTGGCACGCAGGAGCCCGCCGCGGAACAGCCCGCCGACCACTTGCGTCGCCGACTTCTCCTGCGTCTCCCGCGCCCGCTCGAAGGACTCGGATTCCGGCAGGTACTTGATCATCAGCGGCACCAGCACGAGCGCGGGCAGCGCACCGGCGACGAACATCGCACGCCAGCCGAGCGGCTGGATCAGCCAGATGCCGAGCAGGGCCGTGAGCACCGCGCCGACGTGATAGCCGGTCATCACCGTGGTGGTCGCGCTGCCGCCCTTCCCCTTGCGGGCGTACTCGGTGACCAGCGCGATCGCCGTCGGCAGACAGCCGCCGAGGCCGAGCCCGGCGAGGAAGCGCAGCAGACCGAAGACGAACGCCGACGGCGAGATCGCGCAGAGCGCGGTGAACGCCGAGAAGGCGGTGACCGCGATGATCAGCGCCTTCCGGCGGCCGATGAGGTCGGTGATCGTGCCGATCGCCATCGCGCCGATCATCATGCCGATCAGGCCGAACGTCGAGATCACCGACGCCGTGCCGGGCGTCAGGCCCCAGACGTGGTCACGGAGCAGTGCGGGCAGCACCGTGCCCAGGACGACCAGGTCGAATCCGTCGAGCAGTACCGCCGTCCAGGCGAGTGGGACCACCCACGAACAGGCCGCGGCAGGGGACATGGGGACCTCCAGCTGTGTTCGCTATGCGCACGAGTATGCACAATACGAACGCTGTGAGCAAGGCCACTGGGCCGCTGAATGACATGAAAGGGGCGTTCAGGACGATGAATGTCCTGAACGCCCCTTTCATGACGCTTGGGTCAGCGCTTCACGAGGTCTCCGAGGACGCGCCAAGTGCGGAGCCGCTCTTCCGTGTTCCGGATGCCGCTCTGTGTCGCGACGACCTCGGTCGCCCCGGCGTCGAAGTACCGCCGGATCTCGGCCGCGACGGTCTCCTCGTCCCCCGCGATCACCAGCTCACCCGCGGAATCCACGCCCTGGGCGTCGAAGACCGCGCGATAGGAGGGGATGTCGCGGAAGAACGCGTACTGCCGGTCGACCGTGGCACGGACGGCGTCGGGATCCTCGGTGACGACGACCGGGACCATGGCGATGATCCGCGGCGCCGGACGGCCGCCGGCGGCCTTGGTGATCTCCGGGACGATCAGCTCGGAAAGCGCCTTCGGCCCGGCGAGGAACGGGATCGTGCCGTCGGCGAGCTCGCCGGTGACGCGCAGCGCCTGACGCCCCATCGCCGCGACGATCACCGGGATGTCCGAAGACCCCGCGACAGACAGCGAAGCCGCGAAGCCCTTGGCCTGGGCCCGGACCGTCTCGCCGTGGAAATCGACTTCGCCACCGTCGAGCACCTGCCGAAGGATCGTGAGGTACTCGCGAAGGTGCTTGATCGGCGACGGGTACTCGATGCCGTACGCGGGTTCGAGCCAGTTCTTCGCGCCGGTCCCGAGACCGAGGACGAACCTGCCCCCGGTGGCGGCCTGCGCCGTCTGCGCGAGACCGGTGATCAAGAAGGGATGCCGCGGATAGATCGGGACCACGCCGGTCCCGACGGTGATCCCCGGGACGGCGCGGCCCGCGAGGGCGGCGACGGTGATCGCGTCGTGCTCCATCTGCTGGGAGAACCAGACGGAGGTCAGGCCCGCGTCGGCGGCCTGCCGGGTCTGCGTGATGAGTTCGTCGACGATGTTGACTGCGTCCGCGGTGTCCCCGGACGGGAGTGCCACTCCGATGGTCATGTCCAACGCAAACCGCGCCGCCGTAAAGATATTTCGCCGTTCACCAGTTGGGATCATGCGCGCGGAATCCGGTGTTGGCCCACTCTGGGCGGCGTCCGACACCTCGATTCTGGAGAGACCCGATGTCGCTGACCGATGTCATCGAAGGAACCAAGACCGCCGTCGACGCCGACCCGCGCAACGCCGCCGTCTCGTTCAGCGTCGCCAACGCGCTGAACCCCGGGACCGCGACCCGGGTGGACGTGCGGGTGCGCGACCACTCGTTCGCCGTCGACGAGCCCGCCGCGCTCGGCGGCACCGACACCGCGGCGAACCCGGTCGAATACGCGCTCGCCGCGCTGGGCTCGTGCCAGGTGATCACGTACCAGTTCTGGGCGGCGAAGCTCGGTGTGCCGCTCGAAGGCGTGCAGGTGACCGTGGACGGCGACATCGACCTTCACGGGTTCTTCGGGTTCTCGGAGACCCGGCCGGGCTTCGGCGATGTGCGCGTTTCGGTGGAGCTGAGCGGGCCCGCCGGGGCAGAGGTCTACGAGGACCTGAAGCGGCAGGTGGACGAGCACTGCCCGGTGCTGGATCTGTTCCGGAACCCGACTCCGGTGAAGACCTCGCTCACCTGAGTCGTGAGTGGCTAGGACGGTTAGAACCGTCCTAGCCACTCACGAGGTCAGACGAACTCGTGCCGCACGATGGTCTGCTCCCGGCCGGGGCCGACACCGATCGCCGAGATCCGCGCGCCCGAGAGCTCTTCGAGCCGCTCGACGTAGGCCCGCGCGTTCGCCGGCAGCTCCTCGAAGGTCCGGCAGCCCGAGATGTCCTCGAACCAGCCCGGCAGCTCTTCGTAGATCGGCAGCGCGTGGTGCACGTCGGTCTGCGTCATCGGCATGTCGTAGGTGCGGAACCCGTCGACCTCGTAGCCGACGCACACCGGCACCTTCTCCAGCCCGGACAGCACGTCCAGCTTGGTGAGGAAGTAGTCGGTGATGCCGTTGACCCGCACCGCGTAGCGCGCGATGACCGCGTCGAACCAGCCGGTGCGCCGCGAACGGCCGGTGGTGACGCCGAACTCGCCGCCCTGCTTGCGCAGGTACTCGCCGGACTCGTCGTCCAGCTCGGTCGGGAACGGGCCGGAGCCGACACGCGTGGTGTAGGCCTTGAGGATGCCCAGCACGGTGTCGATCTTGCCGGGGCCGATACCCGAACCCGCGCTCGCGCCGCCGGAGGTCGGGTTCGACGACGTGACGAACGGGTACGTGCCGTGGTCGACGTCGAGCAGGGTGCCCTGCGAGCCTTCGAGCAGCACGGTCTCGCCGCGTTCGAGGGCCTGGTTGAGCTGCAGTCGCGTGTCGGCGATGCGGTGCGCGAACTTCTCGCCGGCGGCCAGCACCTCGTCGGCGACCTGGTTCGCGTCCAGCGCCTTGCGGTTGTAGACCTTGACCAGCACCTGGTTCTTGAACTCCAGTGCCGATTCGACCTTCTGCCGGAAGATCTTCTCGTCGAGCAGATCCTGCACGCGGACGCCGACGCGGGCGATCTTGTCCTGGTAGCAGGGGCCGATACCGCGGCCGGTGGTGCCGATCTTGCGGCTGCCGAGGTAACGCTCGGTGACCTTATCGATCGCCACGTGGTACGGCATGATCAAATGCGCGTCGGCGGAGATCAGCAGTTTGCTGGTGTCGACGTCGCGTTCTTCCAGCCCGGCGAGTTCGTCGAGCAGCACGCCAGGGTCGATGACGACACCGTTGCCGATGACGTTGGTGACGCCCGGCGTGAGGATCCCGGACGGGATGAGGTGGAGGGCGAAGTTCTGCCCGTCGGGAAGGACTACGGTGTGGCCCGCGTTGTTACCGCCTTGGTAACGCACGATCCACTGGACGCGGTCGCCGAGCAGGTCGGTGGCCTTGCCCTTGCCCTCGTCCCCCCATTGGGCCCCGATCAGCACGATGGCCGGCATGTGACACTCCAGGTGTTCGGCGACTTGTGGTTTGGCGCTGGTAAATGCCGGTGCATGAGCGTAACGGAGGGCCTTCGGGTGCGCGGAATAGTGGTGGTCTGTCCGGAGGGCGAGCCCACACTCCCGGAGATCGACGACGTCGAAATGGTGCACGTCCCGAGCCGTCCCGGCAAGGCGGATATCGACCCCTTGCTGGGGGAACACGATCATCTGGTGGTCGCGGGCACCGACGCGGACCTCGCGGCGGTGGCGCTGCGGCTGTTACGAAAAGAACAGCTCTCGGGCGTGTCGCTCGGCTTCGTGCCGTCCTCGCCGGACTCCGACGTCGCCCGCATCTGGAGCCTGCCGACGCAGCCGCTGCGCGCCCTCTCGCTCGCGTTGCGCGGCGAGGTCGACCCGGTGCCGCTGATCCGCGACGACACCGGCGGGGTGCTGGTCGGGCGCGGGGCGATCGGGATGATCCGCGGGGTGGCCTACTGCGACGAGCACACCGTCCTGCGCGGGCCCGCGCGTTCGATCGAGGTCGAGCCGGACACGAGCGGCCCCGGGCTGATGGTCCGGGTGACCAAGGGGACGCTGTTCAAGCGGCCTTCGACGCACTACGCGCGAGCGTTCCAGCTCGGTTGCATCCCGACCAGGCCGAGCAGCGACGGCGTCGCGCATCCGCGCGCCATGAGCCGGTGGACCTGGTACCGCCACACCGAGGACCTCCGGCTGGTCCGAGGGCTGGACTAGAGGGTGTCGCCGAACTGAAGTCCGCTGGTCAGGCGAGGGCACGCGCACGCGTCTCTTTGCGGCCGGAGGCCTCGGATTTGCGGAGACGGGCCGCTGAGACGGCCGAGCGAGTGGCTCGCCTCGCCACGGCCCGGCTGCGGAAATCGCGCTCCGACGGACACCGACTAGCCCGTTCGGCTCAGAACCTTCAGCTGGACTTTCCGAAGATTTTTCGGCCGCGTACACCCCGTCCTACCTGCACGTGACACCCTCCGTTCACGAATAGCCAGCAGAGTGTCATCCGATGGTGTTGCGTGGGTCATATCCGTGTCGCATGGTGACCAGGTCCCCAAACCTGACACGGAGGCAGCAATATGCCAACTGCGCTTGCTGTTCGTCGCTCCTTCACCGTCCTCGCCGTCTCGGCGATCGTCTCCGCGGGCGTGGTGGGTGTCGCCGAAGCGACGCCCCCGGGCATCCCGTCGGCGGACACCGCCAAGACCCAGCTCGCCGCGCTGACCGTCAAACCGGACGGTTCTTCGACCGGGTACAGCCGCGACAAGTTCCCGCACTGGTCCGACCAGGGCAACAGCTGCAACACCCGCGAGGTCGTGCTGAAGCGGGACGGCACGAACGTTCAGCAGGACAGCAGTTGCGCCGCCGTCTCCGGCAGCTGGTTCAGCCCGTACGACGGCGCCACCTGGCGCGCGGCGTCCGATGTGGACATCGACCACGTCGTCCCGCTGGCCGCCGCGTGGCGCACGGGGGCGTCTTCGTGGACCACCGCGCAGCGGCAGGCGTTCGCGAACGACCTCAGCGCGCCGCAGCTGATCGCCGTCACCGACAACGTCAATCAGGAGAAGGGCGACAAGTCGCCGGACGCCTGGAAGCCGCCGACCGTCGGCTACTGGTGCACCTACGCGAAGATGTGGACCACGGTGAAGTACAAGTACAAGCTGAGCATCAAGTCGGCGGAGAAGACCGCGCTGACGGACATGCTCAACCGCTGCTGAAGCCTGGCCGGTCCGTGAGGGCCTCCTTCACTACCTTGAGGGTAGGGAAGGAGGCCCTCACGGACTTTCGGGACTGTCAAGCGAAAAGGTGGGACGTTTCGCGGGCTGGGAGCCGGGCTCAGCATGTGGGCGGGCCTCAAGGGCGTGATTAGCGTGAATCGGGCGGGCGCAAGAAAAAGCGCCCCCCGTTCCCCACGCTGGAGGCCACCCGGTGTCCCGTACCGCCGCCACTTCCTTACTCGCGCTCACAACACTTGTCGTCACGGCCTGCTCCGCCGCGGGCGGCACGACGGGCGCGGACGCCGGGCCGCCCAAACCCGGTGGCACGCTGCGACTCGGGATCTCGTCGAGCCCGGACTGCGTCGACCCGCAACAGGTCGGCACCAACGCTTCGCTCAACGTCGGCCGCCAGCTGGTCGATTCGCTGACCGATCAGGATCCGGCCACCGGCGAGATCAAGCCGTGGCTGGCCGAAAAATGGGAGAGCAACGCGGATTCGACCGCGTTCACCTTCCACCTGCGCGGCGGCGCGACCTTCTCCGACGGCAGCCCCGTCGACGCCGCGGCGGTCAAGACGAGCTTCGACGCGATCAAGGCGCTCGGCCCGAAATCGCAGCTCGGCTCGGGCTATCTGGCCGTGTACAAGGGGACGACGGTCGTCGACCCGAAGACGGTCAAGATCGAGTTCTCCGTTCCCAGCGCACAGTTCCTGCAGGCCAGCTCGACGATGTCACTCGGAATCCTCGCGCCGGCCGCGTACAAGAAGACCGCGGACCAGCGTTGCCAGGGCGACGGCCTGATCGGCTCCGGACCGTTCGTTTTCGAAAGCCTGAAGCAGAACCAGGAGATCGTCCTCGCCAAACGCAAGGGCTACGACTGGGGCTCGTCGCTGTTCAAGCACCGGGGTGAGGCGTACCTCGACAAGATCGCCTACAAGATCGTGCCGGAACCCGGTGTGCGTACCGGAAGTCTCGCTTCCGGCCAGCTCGACGCCATCACCGACGTCCAGCCGGTCGACGAACCGCAGTTCACCGGCAACGGTTTCACCGAGCCCACCCGGCCGAATCCCGGCATCGTGTTCAACCTGCACGCCAACGTCACCAAGGGCGTGCTCACCGACGAGAAGGTCCGCCAGGCGGTGGTCAAGGGCATCAACCGGCCCGAGGTCACGAACACCGTGCTGACCCCGAACTACAAGCCCGCGACCAGCATCCTCGGCTCGGCGACACCGTTCTACACCGACCTTTCCCCGCTGCTCGCCTACGATCCGGCCGGCGCGACCGCGCTGCTGGAAAGCGCGGGCTGGCTGCCCGGGCCCGACGGGATCCGCACCAAGAACGGCCAGCGGCTGACCGCGAAGGTCGTCTTCTCCCTGGTGTTCAACCAGAACAAGAGCGTGCTCGAACTCGTACAGCAGCAGTTGCGCAAGATCGGGTTCGACCTCCAGATCGAGCAGCGCACGACGGCCGAGAGCGTGCAGATCACGCAGAGCGGGAACTACGAGTACCTCTGGTACAACACCACCCGCGCCGATCCGGACATCCTGCGCAACCTGTTCTCCACCAAGGCGAACAACCGCAGCAAGCTTTCCGCGGGCAATCCGGTCGACGCGCCGCTCGATGCCCAGTCGTCCACTGTGGACCCGGCGAAACGGAAGCCCGCCGCCGAGGAGGCGCAGCGCGCGATCATCGAGCACGGCTACTCGGCGCCGGTGTTCGAGCTGACCCAGGTGCTGGCACACGGGCCGAACGCGCACGGTGTCGGCTTCGAGGCGTCGTCGCGGCTTCAGCTGTTCGACGCCTGGGTGTCCGGCTCGTGACGCGGTATCTGCTCCGGCGGATCCTGCAGGCGGTCTTCGTGCTGTGGGCCGCGTTCACCGTGTCGTTCGTGATCCTCTACCTCCTGCCGGGCGACGCGGTCAGCGCGAAGCTCGGCGGGGGCGAGGCCGGTCTTTCGGTGACGCCGGAACAACTGGCCGCGGCGAAAGCGGAGTACGGGCTCGACGATCCGTTGCCGCTGCAGTACGGAAAGCGGCTGGTCGCGGCGTTGCAGGGCGACTTCGGCCGCTCGATCGCCACGGGGGACGACGCCACGAACATGGTCGTCTCGGCGCTGCCGCCGACGCTCGCGGTGACCGGGTTCGCGCTGGTGCTCGCGATCCTGTTCGGCGGCGGGATCGCCTTCGCCGGCACCCTCACGCGGCATCGCTGGCTGGGTAACCTCCTGCTCGCGTTGCCACCGCTGGGGATCTCGCTTCCGCCGTTCTGGGTCGGGCTGCTGCTCGTCCAGTTCTTCTCCTTCCAGCTCAGGTTGTTGCCCGCGCTGGGTTCGAACGGCTTCGAGTCGCTGATCCTGCCCGCGATCACGCTCGCCATCCCGACCGGCGCGATCATCGGGCAGGTGCTGGCGAAGAGCCTGCGCACTCAGCTCGCCGAGCCGTACGCCGAGATCGCGCTGGCGAAGGGGGCGAGCCGGTTGAGAGTCCATTTCGGACACTTGCTGCGCAACGCGGCGGTGCCGACGCTCACCATCGCCGGGGTGGTGGCGGGAAACCTGATCGCGGGTTCGGTGATCACCGAGACGGTGTTCTCCAGAGACGGCCTCGGCCGCGTGACGTCGTCGGCGGTCACCGCGCAGGACATCCCGGTGGTGCAGGCGGTGATCGTGCTCGCCGCGCTGGTGTTCGTCGTCATCAACCTGCTGGTCGACCTCGTCTACCCGCTGCTCGACCCACGGATCCGACACCGGGAGACCGCCGATGCCTGACGTTCTCGTACGCACCCGGCGGAAGCCTGGCCTGGTCCTCGCGATCGCCGTCCTGGCCTTCGCGCTGCTGGCGGCGGTCGCCCCCGGCCTCTTCACCGGACAGGACCCACTCGCCGGGGTCCCCGCGGAGAAAATGCGGGGGCCGTCGCTCGGCCACCTCTTCGGCACCGACGAAACCGGACGCGACATCTTCGCCCGGGTGGTCCACGGCGCCGCGCTCTCGTTGCAGGCGACCGTGATCGCCGTCGTCGTCGCGCTCGTCGCCGGTTCCGCGCTCGGCCTGCTCGCCGGGTTCCGTGGCGGTGCGCTCGACTCGGCGATCATGCGCTGCGTCGACGTCCTGCTGGCGATCCCGTCGATTCTGCTGTCGCTGGCGCTGGTCACCGCGCTCGGCTTCGGCACGACCAACGTCGCGATCGCGGTCGGGGTCGCGAATCTCGCGCAGTTCGCCCGGCTGATGCGGGCCGAGGTGCTGCGTGTCCGCAATGGCGTGTTCGTCGAGGCGGCCCGCGCGGGAGGCGTGCGCTGGACCGGAGTGCTCGGACGGCATGTGCTGCCCAACGCGCTCGGCCCGGTGCTCGCGCTCGCGACGCTCACCTTCGGCACGGCGGTGCTGGAGGTGTCCGCGCTGAGCTTCCTCGGTTACGGCGCCACCCCGCCGACGCCGGAATGGGGCTCGCTGGTGGCGGGCGGCCGCGGCTTCCTCGCCACCGCCTGGTGGATGACGACCTTCCCCGGGCTCACCGTCGCGGCCGTGGCGCTGTCCGCGAACCGGCTGTCCAGAGCGATCGAAGGAGACGTGCGGTGAGCGAACTGCTGACCATCCGAGACCTCGCGGTTTCCTACAAATCCATACCGGCCGTGGACGGCGTCTCGCTCTCCGTCCACAAGGGACAGATCGTCGCGGTGGTCGGCGAGTCCGGCTCCGGCAAGAGCACGACGGCGCACGCGGCCATCGGGCTGCTGCCGCGCGGCGGGCGGATCGACCGCGGCGAGATCACCTTCGACGGCCGCGACCTCACGAAACTCTCCGACCGCGCTTGGCGTTCGGTGCGCGGCCGCGAGATCGCCCTGGTCCCGCAGGATCCGACGGTGTCGCTCAATCCCGTGCACCGGATCGGGGATCAGGTCGCGGAGGTACTGCTGATCCACGGTCTCGCGGACAAGCGCACAGCCGGGGCGGAGGCGGTGAAGCTGCTGCGCAAGGCCGGGATCGCCGACCCGGAAGCGCGGGCGCGGCAGTATCCGCACGAGCTGTCCGGCGGGCTCCGGCAGCGCGCGCTGATCGCCGCCGCGCTCGCCGGACGGCCGAAACTGATCATCGCCGACGAACCGACCAGCGCGCTCGACGTCACCGTGCAGCGGCAGATCCTCGACCACCTCGAAGAACTCGCCGCCGAAGCGGGCACCGCCGTACTGCTGATCACTCACGACCTCGGCGTCGCCTCGGATCGCGCGTCACGGATCGTGGTGCTGTCGCAGGGAAGCGTCGTCGAGGAAGGCACGACCGGCGAAATCCTGGCCGCACCCTCGCAGACGTACACGCGAGACCTGCTCGCCGCCGCGCCGAGCCTGTCCGACACCCCGCTGCGGGAGCCGAAACCGCCGTCGTCCGACGTCCTGGTGTCGGTCCGTGGCCTCGGCAAGACGTTCGGAACCGTCCGGGCGGTCGACGACGTTTCGTTCGACATCGCGCGCGGCCGCACGCTCGCGCTGGTCGGCGAATCCGGTTCGGGCAAGTCGACCACCGCGCGGATGATCCTGCGGCTGGAGACGCCGACCGACGGTGTCGTCGAGTTCGACGGCGAGGACATCACGTCGTTGCGCGGTGAGGAACTACGACGGCTGCGGCGCCGCTTCCAGCTGGTGTACCAGAACCCGTACGCGTCGCTGAATCCGAAGTTCAGCATCGAGGACGTCATCGCCGAGCCGCTGCGGGCGTTCGGCGTCGGCACGAAGGCGGAACGCCGGGCACGGGCGGCGGAGCTGGTCGATCAGGTCGCCCTGCCGTCTTCGGTGCTGAAGCGAAAACCCGCCGAACTGTCCGGCGGGCAACGCCAACGCGCGGCCATCGCACGGGCGCTCGCGCTGCGCCCGGAGCTGATCGTCGCCGACGAACCGGTGTCCGCACTGGACGTCTCGGTGCAGGCGCAGATCCTGCGGCTGCTCGCCGACCTGCAGGACGAACTCGGCCTGACGTATCTGTTCATCTCGCACGATCTCGCCGTGGTCCGGCAGATCGCGGACACCGTCGGCGTGCTGCGCGGCGGCGAACTCGTCGAACTCGGCCCGGCGACGGACGTCCTCGAACGGCCGAGCGCGGACTACACCCGGGAACTGCTCGCCGCCATCCCGGGCCGGAAACCCTTGGAGACACGATGAAATTCGGGCTCTTCTCCCTGGTCGCCAATCATCCCGACCCAGCGTCCGGTGCGACGCCGACCCAGCACGAACGGCTGCGCCGGGTCGTCGACGAGGCGATTTTCGCCGAGGAACTGGGCTTCGACGCGTACGGCGTCGGCGAGCGGCACGGCGAACCGTTCCTTTCCTCGGCGCCGCCGGTGATCCTCGCGGCGGTCGCGGAACGCACGAAACGTGTCCGGCTGCTGACCACCTTGACGGTGATCAGCGTGCTCGACCCGGTCCGCGTCGCCGAGGACTACGCGACGCTCGACCAGCTTTCCGGCGGGCGGCTGGAACTCATGATCGGGAAGGGCAACGATCCGCGGCACTTCCCGCTGTTCGGCCTCGAAGAGGACCGGCAGTGGGAGTACCAGGCTGAGAAGTTCGCCCTGCTGCGCCGTCTCTTCCTGGAGGAGGGCGTGACGTGGGAGGGCGAGTTCCGCACGCCGTTGACCGACGTCACGACGCAGCCGCGGCCGTTCCACGCGCGGCCGCGGATCTGGCACGGAAGCGCGTCGAGTACCGAATCGACCGAGCTGGCGGCGAAGTTCGGCGATCCGCTGTTCACCGCGAACGGCTTCCACCCCAAGAAGAAGTACGCCGATCTGATCGACCACTACCGGCGTCGGTGGGCCGAGTACGGCCACGACCCGGCGGACGCGCTCGTCGGTTCCGGCGCGGGCGGGCTGTACGTCGCCAAGACCTCGCAGGAGGCGCTGGACGGGTACCGGCCGTACTTCGAGGCACTGATGAAGACACCCGCGTATCAGCACAACAAGTCGGAGTTCACCACGCTGGAGGACAAGATCGCGAACGGTTCCGCCCTCGTCGGGAGCCCGGAACAGGTGATCGACAAGATCGGCGACTACCACGCGTCGTTCGGGCACGAGGTGCAGGCGGTGTCGGTCGACGGGCTGACCTCCGGGGAGGCGCGGGACGTCCTGGAACTCTTCGCCGCCGACGTCGTCCCGATCGTGCGGAAGGAACTGCCCTCGCGGGTGTGGGAAAGCTAGTACTTTCGGGGAGGTGCGCATCCTCTTCACGTGCCGCCCGGCCTACGGCCACCTGTACCCGTTGATGCCGTTGGCGATCGCCGCACGCGACGCCGGGCACGAAGTGATCTTCGGGACCGGCGCGGCTTTCCTGGACAAGGTCCGCTCGCTCGGCTTCGACGCGCACGAGGTCGGGATCTCGATCCAGGACGCCGTCGACCAGGCCGAAGGGGACGCGCTCGAGGCCATCTTCACCGCCTTCGCCGACATCCTGCCGCAGGCGACGATCGCCGACCTGACCCCGCTGCTCCCCACGCTCCGGCCGGATCTGGTCGTCTACGAGATGAGCGACGCCGGCGCGGCGGCCGCCGCCCGCCGGGCCGGGATCCCGGTGGTGTCCCACGTGATCGGGCGGTCGATGCCCGCCGAGCTGATGGCCGCCGCCGCGCACCGGTTCGCGCCGCTGTGGGACGGCAACCCGCCTGTCGACCTCATGCTGGGCGACGCCGGGATCGACGTGTGGCCGGATGTCGTCCGCGACCCGGTGGCGAGCTCGCTGCCGACGGTCTTCCGGCTCCGGCCGGTGCCGTGGAACGAGCCGGGCGCGGTGCCGTCGTGGCTCGACGGACGCGAGCGGCCGCTCGTCTACCTGACGCTCGGCACCGTCGCCTTCGGCGCCACCGGCGTGCTGCGCGCGGCGATCGACGGCCTCGCGCGGCTGCCGATGGACGTCCTCGTCGCCCGCGGCCCTGGTGACCCCGGCGAATTCGGCGACCTGCCGCCGAACGTCCACGTCACCGGCTTCGTGCCGCAGTCCGAAGTCCTCCCGCGCGCGGATCTGGTGGTGCACCACGGCGGAACCGGAACCGTGCTCGGCGCGCTTTCGGCGGGCCTGCCGCAACTGGTGCTACCGCAGGGCGCGGACCAGTTCGTCAACGCCGAAACGCTGGAGACGGCCAACGCCGGCCGGGCGCTGACCGGGGACGAGGTGACCGCGGACGCCGTCGAGGAGAGGGCCAAGTCCCTCCTCGACGACGCCCGCGTGCGCGAGGTGGCGGCCAGGGCCCGCCACGAGATCGCCGCCATGCCCGCGCCGTCGGAGGTCGTCCGTCGGCTGGCGGACTTCGCCGGCTCGTGAGTGGCAAGGACGGTTAGAACCGTCCTTGCCACTCACGAGGCGACCAGCTTCAGGATCTCCCGCGCGACGACGTCGTTCTGCCGGAACGGGAGCGCGTTGGTCCGCGGCCGGGTGAACGCACCGGCCGACCGCGCCGACGTATGCGGGCCGAGCGCGAACCGGCGCGGATGCGGGTGGCCCTCGCCGTCGAGCATCCGGCCGTCGGAGACGCGGGTGTGGATACGGCCGGCGAGCAGCCTCTCGCCGGTGACCGGGTCGAGAACGGCTTCCTCGCCGAGCGCGCCACTGTCCCGCAACTGTCGCAAAAGGACATCGGACGCCCTGGTGACGCTCGGCTCGGGAAGCCGCGCCTCGACAAGGGTCCGCGCCTCGGTCTCGCCCGGGAAGCTCGCGCCGGATGCGACGAACGTCCGGCGTTCCTCGTCGGCCGACACCCGCATTTCGGCGCCCAAGAAGGAAACGAGGCCTGCTTCCTGGAGCGCGAGCAGTTCTTCGAGCCGTCGCGGCGGCGGACCGCTGGCGAAGTAGGAGAAGAACCCGAGGAACCAACCGTCCAAATCGGACAGTTGTGACGCCGCGTCGAGCCGTCCGGTCTGCACCAGCGCCGGAAGCTGCCCCATCACCGAAAGCAGTGCCGTGAACGCGCCCAGATCCGCGCTGTACTCGGCGTCCGCCCGGCGGCTCAAGTCCGCTTCGATGTATTCGCGCAGCTCCTTGCCGTACTCCTCGGCGGTGCCGAACTCCTTGCCCGCCATCGGCCGATCGAGCCTGCCGAGATCGAGGCGATCGTCCGGTGCCGGAACCGCCCGCGCCACGAGCGCGTCGAGCTCGCCGGGCGGGGCGTCCGCGAAAGCGTCCGCGAAGACGGCGAAATCCATCCGCACCCGCTCGGGGTGCGCGGTGAACAGTTCGCTGTAGTAGGCCCACGCGACCTCCTTCGAGATCAGCGGCCAGACGTCGCGGCGGAAGTCGATCGGGCCGGGCACCTCGCAGAGCTTCCCGATCGCGTAGGCGTCGAAGAATTTGGGCAACCGCAAGGGTTTTCCGCGCAGCCGGTAACCGATCTTCGAATGGTACGGCACGCCCCTGCGCGAACCGATGTGCAACACGGGTTCGGCGCCGCTGGGGTGGTACTTCAGCCCACCGCACACCTGTTCTTCGAACCGGCCACCGCGACCTTCGGTCAGCAGCAGCATCAGATCGACGAACGCGAGGCCGAATCCGCGCACCAGCACGGTTTCCCCCGGCCCGATCGCCGAGTAGTCGACGTCGGCGGTGTAGCCGGCCGGGTAGTACGCGAGGCCGTGCCGGGCGGCGAAATCGGCGAGTTCGGTTTCGCGTTCGTCCGGTTCGGCGTCGAGATGCCCGACGGTGAACAGGACCGCGTCCACGGCGAGAGGTTCCGCCCGGTCTTCCAGCCAGAGCGACTGCGGGTCACCGTCTTCGAGCCGCACCGCGCGGGTCCGGTGCTCGACGACCTCGATGCCGTCCGGGAGCCCGGCGCGTACTTCGCGGTGGAACCAGGTGAGATAAGCGCTCTGCAACCGTCGCGTCGGGAAGTGATCGCTTTGCAGTGCCTCGAGTTCGGCTCGCAGGCTTTCGTCGACTTCCGCGTCGAGCGCGCCCTCGCGAACCAGCCGCGCCCACTCGATCAGCGAAGGCCCGGGCCGGATCGGACCGTCGATCTCCACGGTGTCGTCGGTGAACACGGTGACGTCCTCGGGCATGGAGTTCATCCGCAGCAACGGCGACTGCTCGTAGCGCCAGACCCGCCCCGCCCCGGCGGGAAAGGGATCGACGAGATGCACCACCAGCCGCCGCCCGCCGAGGAGTTCGGCGGCGTTGGCGCCGAGCCGTTCGAGCACGCCCACCCCACGTGGACCGGCGCCGACCACCGCGAGCACGTAGGGAAGGTCTGCGGTACTCACGAAGCCGAAGCTACGCCGGGATTCCGGGCCGTGTGCGGGTTCTCAAGGAGCGGAACCCGTTGCCACGGCGAGGAACCGGGGCGTACTCGTCGAACAGGGGGACACGGACGAGAGGGACGGACGATGCCGGTCGAATTCCTGGGTATCGGAGGCACCAACGACGGTTCGGAGACACATCCGCGGTCCGGCGGCGTCTTCGACAAGGACTACACGCTGCGTCTCGCCCGGGCTCACGAGGAATTCGGCTGGGACCGGGTGCTGTTCGCGTACGGCTCCAGCGGGCCGGATCCGGCGCAGGCGGCCGCGTACGTCGCGGCGAAACTCGACAACCTCCAGATCCTGCTGGCGCACCGGCCGAACGTCTCGTACCCGACCTACGCGGCGAAGACGTTCGCCACGCTGGACCAGCTCTCGGACGGGAAGCTCACGGTCCACTTCATCACCGGCGGCAGCGATCACGAGCAGCAGCGCGAAGGCGACTACCTCACCAAGGACGAGCGCTACTCACGCACGCGCGAGTACATCCAGATCGTGAAGCGGGCCTGGACGTCCGAAGAGCCTTTCGACCACGAAGGCGAGCACTACCGCTTCGCCGACTTCGTCCTCGACGTCCGGCCTGTGCAGCAGCCGCGCCCTGACGTCTCGTTCGGCGGCTCGTCTCCGGCGGCGTACGCGGCGGGCGGGGCCGAAGCGGACATCTTCTGTCTCTGGGGTGAGCCCCTCGCGCAGACGGCCGAGCAGATCGAGTCCGTCAAGGCCGCGGCGAAGGCCGCCGGGCGGACCGACGTCCCGCGTATCCAGGTCGCCTTCCGCCCGATCATCGCGCCGACCGAGGAACTCGCCTGGGAGAAGGCGTATCGCACGGTCGACGCGATCAAGGCCCGGACGAGCGGAGGCAAACAGCTGACCCGGCGGCATTCGCTCACGAACCCGGAGAACACCGGCTCACAGCGGCTCCTCGCGGTCGCCGCCGAGGGCGAACGGTTCGACCGGGCGCTGTGGACCCCGACGGCGGCCGCGACCGGCGGCGCGGGCAACTCCAACGCCCTGGTCGGTACGCCCGAAACCGTCGCGCAGGCCCTTCTCGACTACTACGACCTCGGTGTCGACATCCTCTCCGCCCGCGGCTACGACATGCTCGGCGACACGATCGACTTCGGCCGTCACGTCATCCCGATCGTGCGCGAAGAGGTCGCCAAACGCGACGCGGCGAAGGCGGCTTCGGCGCGCGAGGTACTCGCCGTCGACGGCTGAGCCGTTCACTCCACCGGATGGCCGATCGATCAGCCATTCGGCGGCTGACGTCGGCGTCCTCGGTCGCTCCGGCCGTCGCGGAGCGGAGTCGAAGCCCGTTCGGGCCCAAGCGGCGCAGGGCTCGCCGTCGCGGCGCGACATCCCCGCGCCGGGTGACGCCGCCCTGTCCGCTTTTTCCCGGCGAAAAGCCCGAAACAGGCTAAAAGTGCTGGCCTGGACCGCGATACCGGCCACCGGGACATCTTCGCGGGCGGCCGTTCATCCGCGAAAAAGATCTCCAACTCCAGAAACCCGGCGAAAGAACCTAGCCAATCACCAACAGTCAGGAGACACTTACGTGAACGAATGACGCTTCGTGACGAGCTCGTGACCGCGTTACTCTCGGTCACGAGTTTGTCGCGTAATAAGGACCCTATTGGGGGCAACATGGCTTCGGCCGGACGGGTCACTTACCGAGCGGTGTTCGGTGTAGCCGAGTTCCGTTCGCTCTGGTTCGCCGAGCTGTTTTCGATCTTCGGTGATCAACTCGCCAGGGTCGCCCTCTCCGTCCTCGTCTTCACCGAAACCCGCTCCGCGACCCTGACCGGTCTCACCTACGCGCTGACCTACGCCCCTTCGCTGCTCGGCGGCATCTTCCTCACCGGGTTCGCGGACCGGTTCCCCCGGCGGACCGTGATGGTGGTCGTCGACCTGTTACGGGCCTTGCTGATCGCGCTGGTCGCGGTGCCGGTACTGCCGTTCTGGGTCCTGTGCGTCCTCGTCGGCGCGGTTTCGCTGCTGAACCCGCCGTTCAAGGCGGCCCAGCTGGCCCTGCTACCGCAGATCCTCGAAGGCGACCGGTTCGTCGTCGGGATGGCGATCCGCAGCATGACCGTCCAGTCGGCGCAGCTGGCGGGATTCGCCGGCGGCGGACTCCTGCTGACCGCGCTCGAACCCCATATCGCCCTCGCGCTGGACGCGGTCACCTTCGTGATTTCGGCGCTGTTCGTCCGGTTCGGGCTGAAGTCGCGTCCGGCCGCGGCGACCGGCGAGAAGCGCAAGTCGTTCTTCGCCTCGATCGGCTCGGGCGGCAAGATCGTCTTCGCCAGCTCCGGGCTGCGCTCGTTGCTGCTGTTCACCTGGCTGATGGGCCTGCTGCCGGTGTACGAGGGCATCGCGGCGCCCTACGTCGCCTCGTCGGGCGGCGGCCCCGAAATCATCGGCCTGCTGCTGGCCGCCGATCCGATCGGCAGCGTGATCGGCGCGTTCATCTATTCACGCTGGGTGCCGTCGCACGTCAGACCGAAACTGATCGGGCCGCTTTCGGCGCTGACGGCGATTCCGCTGCTGCTGTGCTTCCTGCAGCCGGGGCCGTGGGCGTCGATCGTGTTGTTCGTGCTCTGCGGCGGCTTCGGCACGGTGGCGCTGATGCAGGCCACCGCGTCGCTGACGCTGGCCGTGCCGGACGAGAGCCGGGCACAGGTGATGGGGCTGTCGAACACCGGATTGACCACGACGATGGGCGTGAGTCCCCTGATCGGCGGCATCCTGGCGGACCAGGTCGGCCCTCAGTCGACGGTCGGCGTCTTCGGGCTTGCGGGATTGGTGCTGACCGTCCCGCTCGCGTTGAGCTGGTTCCGGACCCTCAGCCGCGACCCGGAACGGTGGCAGGAAAAAGACGCCGCACGCGCAGAACATTGAGGTGTTCCACGCGCCGGCCCGATCGCGCGGACGTCTGGCGCGCGCCCCAGTTCACTGATCCCTACCGGCCATCGCTGGCACCTTTCCCTCGACCTCTCAGAGAAAAGTACACACCTAGGGAGCTTGTCGACAGCCCGCAAGTCGGTAGAAGCTGTCCGTAAGTAGGGGGTTTCGGAGAATGACGCAAGAGTCAGGGGGAAAGATGATCACATCGGAGGAACGCGCTGGACATCGTTCGGCTCTCACGGTAGGCGCGTGGGAGCTGTGGAAGAGGCCTAAGCACTGGATCGCCTACACCGGGCTGTCCGTCGCGACGATGCTGGCACTGACGGGGGTCTTCGCCGCATCCATCGCCATCACGTCTTCGCAGGTCCTGCTGTGTTTCCTGCTCGCCGGGCTCGCCATCGCGCACACCGAGGCGACCCGCCGGATCGAGCGCCAGCGCCGCAGTATGAGCGTCACCCCGCATATCAACATGACCTCGGTCTGGGTGCTGCCGGGCGCGATCCTGCTCCCGCCGCAATTGACCGCGCTTCTCGTAACCGTGATCTATCTTCACCTCGGATACCGCAGCTGGGCGGGCCTTCGCACGGTCAACCCCCACCGAACTGTGGCGAACGCCACATCGATGACGCTGACCGCGTTCGCCGCCTGGGCGACCGTGCAGCTCGTCGGCGCCGACACGGCGTCGGTGACGTCGATCTGCGCCGCGAGCCTCGCCTTCTTCCTGATGAACGCCGTCTTCACCGGCACCGGCCTGTACTTCGCGGCACCCAAGAAGGCGACCGTCCAGACGCTCCTCGGCTCTTGGGACGACAACATCCTGGAGGCCTCGACGGTCTGCATCGGCGCGCTCGTGCTCGCCGTCCTGCCGCATCAGCCGGTGCTGGTGCTGCTCGTCTTCCTGCCGCTGTACCTGCTGCAGCGTTCGGTGCTGATCAAGCAGCTGGAAGAGCTCGCCACCACCGACCAGAAGACCCAGCTGCTCAACGCCACGACCTGGCAGCAGGGCGCCGTCCGCGAGGTCGCCCGCGCCGAGCGCGAGAACGGCCAGTTCGGCGCGCTGATGATCGACCTCGACCACTTCAAGAGCATCAACGACACCTACGGCCACCTGGCGGGCGACGACGTGCTCAAGGGCGTCGCGGCGCTGGTCAAGGCCGAAACCCGGGCGCAGGACCTCGCCGGCCGCTTCGGCGGCGAGGAGTTCGTCGTGCTCCTGACCGCGTCTTCGAAGCAGGAGTCCGTCGCGGTCGCCGAGCGGATCCGGCAGCGGATCAGCGAAATGGTCATCAAAACCCAGGACAACGAGGGCAACGCCGTGGTCATCGAGCAGCGGACGGCGTCGGTCGGCGTCGCGACGTTCCCGCTCGACGGCCGCACGATCGACGAGGTCATGGCCTCGGCGGACGCGTCGGTCTACGCGGCGAAACGCAACGGCCGCAACCGGGTGGTCTCGTCACCGGATCTGGCGGCGGTCGCCGAAGTCGCTTTGGAGGCCGTCGCGGCCTAACGCAGTCTTTCCATCACGTCGGCGGCCGCGGTCCGGAGCCGGACGACGCCGCCGACGGTGAATTCGGTGAGCAGGTCGATGAGCGCGTCCGCGTCGGGCGGCTCACCGTCCCAGCTCGCCTGGACGAGTGCCTCGGTCATCGCGAAGAACAGCGTGACCAGGGCCTTGTCCGCGCGGCCGGAGTCGACGCCGTGGCGTGCCCAGCGCTGACGGCTCGCCTCGGTGTAGACGGCCGCCAGCCGTTCCCGGAGCCGGGTGAGGGCCGGGTCGCCCATGCGCTCCGCTTCACGCAAGACGGGGAACGCGTCGGGATTCGCCGCGACGAAGGCGAACATGTTGGCGTAGTTGGCGCGGGCCCAGGACCGGAGCTCGGGCTGCGAGAGGTCGAGGGCGGGCGCGCCGATCGCCTCGAAGGCGCGTTCCTCGATATCGGCGACGACCTCGGCGAACAACGTCGTGCGATCGCCGAACTGCTCGTAGACGGCCTGGCGGGACACGCCCGCGCGCCGGGCGATCTGCTCGATCGTCGCGGCCTGCGCGCCGTGCACCGCGAAGACGCCTGCCGCCGAACCCAGCACCCGTGCGCGTTGCTCGCCGATCGGGAGTTTGCGGGGTCTCCCTCGCGGCGACGGGCTTGACATTGTGCGCCACCTCACTGACTCTCTTTTTCGACACGTCTGTCGAAAATGTTTGTGCTCAACGAGGAGCAAGCATGCGTCCAGGATCCCGGCGCGGTGTGTCCGCCGCCGTCTCAGCGGCCACCATCGCGGCCCTGCTGACCTTCGGGGCACCACAGGCCGGCGCCGCCCCGTCCTTCTACGATCCCCCGTCGCCACTGCCCGCGGGTGCTCCCGGCGACATCATCCGGCACGAGCCGTCCACCTTCTACGTCGATCCCGTGAAACTCATCAAGGCCGACGCGGACGTCCAGCGCATCATGTACCGCAGCACCGACACCCACGGCCGGGCCAACGCCGTGACCGGCACCGTGCTCACCCCGAAGAAGGCGTGGACCGGCGCGGGCGAACGGCCGGTCATCGGCTACGCGGCCGGGACGCAGGGCGTCGGCGACCAGTGCGCGCCGTCGAAAGCCCTCGCGGCGGGCATGGAGTACGAAGGCCCCTTCATCGCCGGGCTGCTGCTTCGCGGCTACGGCGTCGTCGTCACCGACTACGAAGGCCTCGGCACTCCCGGCGTCCACACGTACGTCAACCGCGTCGCCGAGGGCAACGCCGTCCTCGACTCGATCCGCGCGGCGCAGCGCCTGCCCGAAGCGAACCTGCCCGACAACGGCCCGGTCGCGACCGCGGGCTACTCGCAGGGCGGCGGCGCGTCGGCGTCGGCCGCCGAACTCCAGCCGTCGTACGCGCCCGAGCTCAAGCTGAAGGGCTCGTACGCGGGCGCTGTCCCGGCCGATCTGGCCGAGGTCGGCAAGAACATCGACGGGCACTACGCCTTCGGATTCCTCGGATTCACGCTGGTCAGCATGGACGCGGCGTACCCGGAGCTGAACATTCCGTCGCTGCTGAACGCGAAGGGCGCCGAAGCGTTCGAGAAGGTCAAGCAGGAGTGCACCGGAGACGCGATCTTCGCGCACGCGTTCACCCAGTCGAAGGACCTGACCAAGGACGGCAGGCCGCTGACCGCGTACCTCGGCGAAGAGCCGTACAAGACGCGAGTCGGTGAGCAGCTCATCGGTGCGCGCAAGCCGGGCGCGCCGACGCTGGTCGTCCACAGTGCCCTCGACGACATCGTCCCCTACGCGCAGGGGCGGACCATGGCGCGCTCGTGGTGCGCGAAGGGCGCGAAGGTGCAGTTCTCGACTTCGCTGGTTCCGACGCACGTCGGCGGGGCGATCCGGGCGTTCCCGGAGGCTTTCGCCTGGCTTGAGGGACGCTTCGCGGGGCTGCCTGCCGTGGGGAACTGCGGCCTGTTCTAGGGCTCGTGAGTGGTAAGGACGGTTAGAACCGTCCTTACCACTCACGAGGTCACTTGAGGCCGGTGGCTTCCGCGGCGGCGGGGTCCGAGTCGGCGAGGAAGGTCTTGCAGCGGTCGTACTCCTCGGTCTCGCCGATCTTGCCGGCGGCCTTGCCGAGGACGGCGAGGGAGCGCAGGAAACCCTGGTTCGGGCGGTGCGACCACGGCACCGGCCCGTGTCCCTTCCAGCCCGCGCGGCGAAGCTGGTCGAGTCCGCGGTGGTAACCGGTGCGGGCGTACGCGTACGCGGCGACGGTCTCGCCGGCTTCGAGCGCCTTCTCGGCGAGGGAGGCCCACGCCTCGCTGTAGTCGGGGTGCTCGGCGGCGACGGCGGCCGGATCGGTCCCGGCGTCCAGCGCCGCCTGCGCGGCGGTGTGCTCGGGGAGATGCGTCGGCTGGGGGCCGAGGAGGTTCGTCATACGGGCCATTGTGCCGACCCGTCTCCCCAAGGGCGCCCCGCGCCCGGCGGAGACTTCATATCGCGCGCCCTCTGTCGGCCGAAGGCCACGAAAGTTCGTTGAAGAGGCGCATCTCGGCTCACGCGACCATCGCCGGAGAACGACGCCCCTTCGGCGAGCTTTCGTCAGCGCGCGATCAGCAGCGCTGTGACTAGAAGAACAGGCTCCCGAGAATGCCCCCACCGGCCAGCACCAGAGCGGCGACGAGGACCGCCGCGACGAGTCGTTTCGGCATCATGGCGGCACACCTTGCCCTGCTTCGCACGCCGATCGCAAATCCACCACCCCTACGGGTGAACCCCGATTTTCGACCCCAAATGCCCATCCCGTGATCTGGAGCAGGGAAGATGGCCCGCATGACAAAGGCGACAGAAGTGACCGGGGACCTTTCGCCGGGTGTCATCCCCCGCAGCCCGATCGCGAAGACGAGGCTGTTCTTCAAGCTCCATTGGCACCGCGGCGCGCCGGGACAGGCCACGCCGGACTGGGTGCTGAACTTCTGCTACTCGATGTGGCTGGCCGCGTTCGCCTTCAAACTGGTGGGCTCGTCCTGGGACATGTCGTGGCATTTCATGTGGCTGCGCGACGACCTCGCCCCGCCGCACCTGATCAACACCGTCGGCACGGTGATCATCATGGTGCTGGTGGCGATCCACAGCTACACCGGCATGGGTGCCGACCGGCGTTCGCTGCGGCTGATGCAGATCGGGCTCGTGGTGTTCCTCATCGCCGCGCCGCTGGACGTCATCAACCACCGCGTCAACGGTCTCGACCTGACCGCGTGGAGCCCGTCGCACATGATGCTCTACATCGGAACGGGCATCATGCAGGCCGGCGTGATCATGGGCTGGCTCAAGTACGCCAAACCCGGCCGCCTGCGCACCGGTGTCCTGATCGGACTGTGGGCGTTCTTCCTGGAGAACACGTTCTTCCCGAACGGTCAGCAGGAGTACGGCATCCTCGGCCTGCGCGCCTGGGAGCGCGGCACGCCCGAGGCCGAGCCCGAGCTGCTGAACTTCGCCGCCAACCAGATCGGGCATCCGGTCGACCGGGTGGCCGTCGAGTACTTCACGATGCCGATCGACGACTGGGTGTACCCGCTGTGGGGTATCGGCGTGATGGCGCTGATCTTCGCGCTGGCGCGGCACACGACCGGCTTCCGCTGGGCAGGCACGACGGTCGCCGCCGCGTACCTCGCGTACCGGCTGGTGATGTGGCCGCTGCTGCTCGGGATGGGCTTCCCGGTGTCGGTCGTGCCGTTCTATCTGCTGGCCGTCGGGCTCGCCGTCGACCTGGCGTTCCGCATCGGGCGGGGGCATCCGATGCTGACCGCGGGCGCGGGCGCGCTGCTGGTGACGGCGTTCGGCTACGGGATGCTGTGGGTGCAGTCGCAGTTCCGGCCGTGGATCCTCGGTGACGCGCAGACGGAATCGGCGCCGCCGGTGGCCTACTGGACGGCCGCGGTCTGCCTGGCCGGGGTCGGCGTGCTGTGGGCGGCCGCCGGGCCGGGGACGCGAGCGGTGAACTCGCTGCTGGAGAAGCGCCGCGCACGCGCCGCCTGAGTCTCACGTGGCCGGATCATGCCCGGCCCGCCACAAGGAATCGAGCGGGAGCGCCATCAGCCGGTCACCGAAGCTGATGGCGCCCTGGCTCCCTGTGTGCAAGACGATTCCTTGGGTGAACTGATCACCGAGAAGGTCTCTTAACTGGGCGAGGCCACGGAAGTCCGCCGCCGTCACGGTGTCTCGCGCCTTCGCTTCGACGCCCACGACCTGTCCGTCGTCCCGTTCCACGACCACGTCGACCTCCGCGCCACCGCTCACTCGCCAGTGGTGCAGCCGAACCTCGGCCTCACTCCACGTCGCTTGCTTGGCCAGTTCATTGACGATGAAGGTCTCGACAAGGGGACCACGGGTCGGCGCCACGGGTTTCGCCAGGGATTCCGGTGACACGCCCAGCAAGGATGCGGCGAGCCCCGTGTCGGTGAGGTGCAGCTTGGCGTGTTTCACCGCCCGGGACGTCAGATTTCGCGACCACGCCGGGAGCCGGTGGACCAGGAACACCGCCTCGAGCAATTCGACGTACTTGTTCACCGTGGTGCGGTGAAGGCCTGTCCTGGTCGACGTGTTCACGCTGTTGTGCTCTTGCGCCGTGATGGAGGCCAGGTAAGCCAGCAAGGCCGTCATCGCGCTGGGTTCATTGACCCTGGACATCTCCCGGATGTCGCGCTCCGTGATGGCCTGCACGTAAGCACGGAACCAGGCTTTACGCGCACGCGCGCCGCCGAGAAGCGCGGGTTCGGGAAAACCTCCGCGACAGATCCGCGCGAAGTAGTCCGCGCGATCGACGTTCGCGGGACCGAGGCCGAGCAAACGACCGGGTTCGTCGAAAGCGACATCGATGAACCGCTCGAACCGCCCCTCGAACTCCCCCTGCGAAAACGGCCACACATCGACGACGACGCCACGGCCTGCCAGGGACTCCGAAAGGCTGGGAGTCGCCAGGAACCTGGTGGACCCGGCCAGGACGTAGCGTCCTGGCCCACTCTCCGCGTCGACTTCCGCCTTGATCGCCCTGATCAGTGGGTCTCCTGCCCGTTGCACCTCGTCGATGAGCCTGGGCTCCGAACCGGTACCGGCGAATCCGACGGGGTCCTCGATGGCCGCTTGCAGAAGTTGCTCGTCGTCGAGGTTGAAGGAGGTACCACCGTGACGCCGGTGCAGATGCCTGAGCATGGTCGTCTTACCGGCCTGACGCGGGCCGTTGAGGATCACGATACGAAAGCTCGCCAAGTACTCCTCGGCGACGGCGCAACTGGCCCGTACCAGCTCCGATTCGGCCATAGCTCCTCGAAATGCCGGGGGTCGTGTACATCTCACAGTACCCTCGACCGACATTTCACGACCAGGTGAACCGACATTCCACAGCACAAGTGACCGACATTTCGCTGATCTTGAACCCGCTGGCCTCAGCCACGCACCGATTACGTGAAGGCCCCCTTCACTGCGCTAGACGCAGTGAAGGGGGCCTTCACGTACTTCCGCATTTAGAGGACTAAATGCGGAGAGGTCAGAGCTTCTTGCCGGCGGAGCCCAGCGACTGAGCGGCCTCGACGACGCGCGCGGCCATGCCGGCCTCGGCGGCCTTCAGGTAGCTACGCGGGTCGTAGACCTTCTTGTTGCCGACCTCGCCGTCGATCTTCAGGACGCCGTCGTAGTTCTTGAAGAAGTGGTCCGCGATGGGCCGGGTGAAGGCGTACTGCGTGTCCGTGTCGACGTTCATCTTCACGACGCCGTACGACACCGCCTCGCGGATCTCCTCCGGCAGCGAGCCGGAACCACCGTGGAAGACCAGCTCGAACGGCTTCGAACCCGCCGGGAGGCCGAGCTTCTTCGCCGCCGCCTCCTGGCCGCCCTTGAGCACGTCCGGGCGCAGCTTCACGTTGCCGGGCTTGTACACGCCGTGCACGTTGCCGAAGGTCGCGGCCAGCAGGTAGCGACCGTTCTCGCCGGAGCCGAGCGCGTCGATCGTCTTCAGGAAGTCGCCCTCGGCGGTGTACAGCTTCTCGTTGATCTCGGCTTCGACGCCGTCTTCCTCGCCGCCGACGACGCCGATCTCGACCTCGAGGATGATGTTCGCGGCCGCGGCCTTGGCGAGCAGCTCCTGCGCGATCTCGAGGTTCTCGTCGAGGTCGATCGCGGAGCCGTCCCACATGTGGCTCTGGAACAGCGGGTGCTGGCCGTTCTTGACCCGCTCGGCCGAGATCTCGATCAGCGGGCGGACGAAGCCGTCGAGCTTGTCCTTCGGGCAGTGGTCGGTGTGCAGCGCGACGTTCACGTCGTACTTGGCGGCGACGACCTGGGCGAACTCGGCGAGCGCGACCGAACCGGTCACCATGTCCTTGACCTTCTTGCCGGACGCGAACTCCGCGCCGCCGGTGGAGAACTGGATGATCCCGTCGCTCTCCGCCTCGGCGAACCCGCGGATGGCGGCGTTCAGGGTCTCCGACGAGGTCACGTTGATGGCCGGGTAGGCGAATTCGTTCGCCTTCGCCCGGTCGAGCATCTCCGCGTAGACCTCGGGGGTGGCGATGGGCATCGTTTACTCCTCCTCGAAGCAGGCTGGTGCACCTCTCGGCCGCATCGTACGAGGTCGGCCGGGAGGTGCCTACAGCCGTCGCGTCAGAGGAGGATCGCGGCGAGCGCCCGGTAGACCGGCAGGGGGTCTTGGTTCAGTACCTGGATGTTGACGTGGTCCGCCCCGGCTTCGATATGCGCGGTGACGCCGCGGGCGACGGTTTCGGCGTCGCCGTGGACCGCCAGCGCGTCGATCAGCTTGTCGCTGCCCTCGCCTGCCAGGTCTTCGTCGGTGAAACCGAGTTTCCGCAGGGAGTTCGTGTAGTTGACGAGGCCGAGGTAGAACTTGACGCTCGGCCGCCCGATCTCGCGGGCCTTCGCCGGATCGGCTTCGAGGACGACCTTCTGCTCGGGCGCGAGCAGCGGTCCGTCGCCGAGGATCTCGCGTGCCTGACGGGTGTGTTCGGGCGTCATCAGGTACGGGTGGGCTCCCGCTGTGCGGTCTCCTGCGAGTTTGATCACCTTCGGGCCGAGAGCGGCGAGAACGCGGCCTTCGACGGGCACCCCGGCGGCGTCGAGGGCGTCGAGGTACTCGACCAGCGCCGTGTACGGCTTCTTGAATTCGGCGGTGTGCTCGCGGTGCCCGGCACCGATCCCGAGCAGGAAGCGGCCAGGGTGCTTCGCTTCGATGCGCTTGTACGACTCGGCGACCGTGGCCGCGTCGTCCTTCCAGATGTTGACGATGCCGGTGGCGACCTTGATCGTCTTCGTCGCGTCGAGCAGCTCCTCCGCCTTCACGAGGTCGCCGTCCGGTGAGCCACCGAGCCAGATCGCGCCGTAGCCGAGCTGCTCCAGCTCACGGGCGATCTCCGGGGTGAAGACGGATTCGTGCTGCCAGATGCCGATCCTGCCGAGTTCGATTCCCATGTTCCGAGGCAACGCCGCGGGCGGGCGATGTCTTCCCTTATGTTCGAACCATGGCGAAACTCGGGAACACCGACCTCGACGTCCGGGGGATCAATCTCGGCGGCAACGTCTTCGGCTGGACCGCGGACCAGGACCAGTCCTTCGCCGTCCTCGACGCCTACACGGCGGCGGGCGGCAACTTCATCGACACCGCCGACCTGTACTCCCAGGGCGGCTCCGAGACGATCATCGGTGACTGGCTGACCAAACGCGGCCGCCGTGACGACATCGTCATCGCGACCAAGACGGGTATGTGGGAGCAGCGCAAGGGGCTGTCGGCGGCGAACATCGCGGCGGCGGCCGAAGACTCGCTGCGACGGCTGCGGACCGATCACATCGACCTCTACTACGCGCATATCGACGATCCGGACACCCCGATCGAGGAGACGCTGCGCGCCTTCGACGCGCTCGTACGCGCGGGCAAGGTGCGCTACGTCGCGGCGTCGAACTACTCCGCCGAACGGCTGGGCGAAGCACTGTCCATTTCGGACCGTGAAGGATTGGCGAAGTTCGTCGCGCTGCAACCGCACTACAACCTCGTCGAGCGGGACTACGAGCGGGAACTGGCGCCGACGGTCGAGCGGGAAGGGCTGGCCGTCCTGCCGTATTTCTCGCTGGCCAAGGGTTTCCTCGCCGGGAAGTACCGTTCGAAGGACGACCTCGGGGACAGCCCGCGCGCCGCCCGCGCATCGTCCTATTTGGACGAACGGGGCGAGCGAGTGCTCGCGGCGCTCGACCAGGTCGCGGCCTCCCGCGGCGTTCCGGTCGCCGCCGTTTCACTCGCGTGGCTGTTCGCTCAGCCGACCGTCACCGCGCCCATCGCGAGCGCCCGTTCGGTCGAGCAGCTGAACGACCTCCTGCCCGCCGCCGACCTCGCGCTGACCTCCGACGAGATCGACGCCCTCAGCGCCGCCGGGAGCTGAAGGGGACTTTCCCCGCGTCTCATGCACCGAAAGGGCCCTTCACCGCGTCGCATGCGGTGAAGGGACCTTTCAGCCCACCTACTTGCGGGTAGCTTACTCCGGGTAGGTTGAGGTACCGTCCGAAAGCCTTAGGGCTCGGACGAGGAGGCAACGTGGCCAAGAACAGCGTGAACGGCAAGGTCGTCCTGATCACCGGCGCCGCGAGGGGCATCGGCGCGGGACTCGCCGAGCGCCTGGCCGCGCAGGGCGCGAAGGTCGCCCTGGTCGGCATCGAAGCCAAGGAACAGCAGGCGGTCGCCGACAAGATCGGCCCCGGCGCGCACGCCTGGGAAGCCGACGTCACCAGCTGGGACGACCTCGAACGCGCCACCGCGGGCGTCGTCGAGCATTTCGGCGGGATCGACATCGTCATCGCGAACGCCGGCATCGCGACCTCCGGTTTCGTCCGGTCGGTGGATCCGGCCGCCTTCGAGAAGGTCATCGAGGTCGACCTCCTCGGCGTCTGGCGCACCTTCCGCGTCACCCTTCCGCATGTCATCGACCGCAAGGGCTACCTGCTGGCCATCTCCTCACTGGCCGCGATCACCCACGCGCCCGGCATGGCGAACTACGCCGCCGCGAAGGCGGGCGTCGAGGCGTTCTGCAACAGCTTCCGCGCCGAAGTCGCCCACCTCGGCGTGAAGGTCGGCGTCGCGCACCCCACCTGGATCCGCACCGACCTCGTCGAGAGCGCCGACCAGCACCCGGTCTTCGGCAAGCTCCGCGCCGGCATGCCCGGCCTGCTCGGCAAGACGTACCCGCTGTCGGTCGCGCTCGACCACCTCCAGGCCGGGGTCAACAAACGCGCCCGCACCGTGCACGTGCCCCGCTGGGTCGGCGGCCTGAAGCTGATCCGCGCCTTCCTGCCGCCGATCATCGAGATCGGCGCGAAGGGCCGGATCAAGAAGGCCGACGCCGCCGCGCTCATGGACATCAAGGAGCGCGGGGCGTACGAATCTTCAGTGACCGGCCAGGCAGGCCGGGCCGCCACTCGAAAGGGCTGACGCATGTCCCGTCGCGACCAGATCCGCATGTCACCTGACGAACTCGCCGCCTACCTCGACGAGCAGAAGGTCATCAACGTCGCGACGATCGGCCCGAACGGCCGCCCGCATCTGGCGCCCCTCTGGTACTACCCGTACGAGTCCGGCGTCGCGACCTGGACCTACGGCACCTCCCAGAAGGCGAAGAACCTGGAGCGAGACCCCCGCGCCACCGTGCTCATCGAGGACGGCGACAGCTACGAGAAGCTGCGCGGGGTCTCTCTCGAAGCCGATGTCGAGGTCGTCACCGATACGGCCGCGGTCACCCAGATGGGGATCAACCTCATGCAGCGGTACGCGGGCGCGAAGCCCGGGGACCCGGTGCCCGACGAGCTCTCCGGGTTCATCGGCAAGCAGGCCCCGAAGCGGATCGGGCTGATTTTCCGGCCGACCAAGATCGTGAGCTGGGACCACACGAAGCTCGGCGGCACGTACTGACGGGTAGGTAGTACTAGCAAGTAACTGTTACTTGAGGTAACGTCATCTGCGCAGGAAAGCCTCGACGTGGAGGGCGCAGATGACCGAGCGATTCAAGGTCGTGATCGTGGGCACCGGATTCTCCGGGCTCGGCCAGGCCATCCAGCTCGAAAAGGCCGGGATCACCGATTACGTGATCCTGGAGAAGGCGGACGAAGTCGGCGGTACGTGGCGCGACAACTCGTACCCCGGCTGCGCCTGCGACGTGCAGTCCCACATGTACTCGTTCTCCTACGAGCAGAACCCGGACTGGTCGCGGTCGTTCTCGCCCGCCCCCGAGATCTTCCAGTACCTCAAGGACGTCACCGACAAGTACCGGCTGCGGCGCAAGATCCGGTTCGGCGTCGAGCTCACCGGCGCGACCTGGGACGACACCGAGCGCCGCTGGCACGTGCACACCAAATCGGGTGAGTTCGAAGCCCAGTTCCTGGTCTCCGGTGTCGGCGGCCTGCACATCCCGCAGGTGCCCGAGCTGCCCGGAATCGAGAAGTTCAAGGGCCAGACCTGGCATTCCGCGCAGTGGAACCACGAGTACGACCTGCGCGGCAAGAAGGTCGCCGTGGTCGGCACCGGCGCGAGCGCGATCCAGTTCGTGCCTCAGATCGCCCCCGAGGTCGACGAACTCACGCTGTTCCAGCGCACGCCGCCGTGGATCATGCCGAAGCCCGACCACGCGATGCCCGGCTGGGCCAAGACCGCGTTCCGCCGGATCCCCGGTGTGCAACGGCTTTACCGCAACGCGCTGTACTGGTTCCTCGAAGTGCGCGCCGTCGGCTTCAACGGGCATCCCGCGATCATGAAGGCCGGCGAGGTGATCGCGAAGCGGCATATCGCCAAGGCCATCAAGGATCCGAAGCTGCGCAAGAAGGTCACCCCGGACTACACCATGGGCTGCAAGCGGGTGCTGATCTCCAACGACTACTACCCGGCGATCAATCGGTCCAATGTGGACGTCAACACCGACGGCGTGCGCGAGGTCAAGGCGCACGGCGTCGTCGACGGGAACGGCGTCGAGCACGAGGTCGACGCGATCATCTACGGCACCGGTTTCAAGGTCACGGATGCCTTGGAGTACCTGGACATCACCGGGATCGACGGCCGTGATCTCGCCAAGGAATGGGCGACCGAGGGGATGCACACGCACAAGGGCATCAGCGTCGCCGGTTTCCCCAACCTGTTCTTCCTCCTCGGGCCGAACACCGCGCTGGGCCACAACTCCGTGGTCTTCATGATCGAATCGCAGGCCCGCTACGTCGTCGACGCGATCAAGCTCGCCGATTCGCGGGGCGCCGCCGCGCTCGACGTCCGCCCGGGTGTGCAGGAGAAGTTCCAGCGCGAGATCCAGGACAAGCTCGTCAAGGGCGTGTGGACCCAGGGCGGTTGCAAGAGCTGGTATCTCGACGCGAAGGGCGTCAACCGGACGATCTGGCCCGGCTTCACCTGGCGCTATTGGCTCGAAACCCGCAAGGTCGACGCGAGCGACTACGAACTCAGCGGGAGGTCGTCGTGACCGACCACGAGCAGATCGTCCTGCACGCGCGTGACGTCGAGTTCGACTGGTCGTCGTTGCCGATGCACTGGATCCCCGGCGAACCGCAGGCGACGCACACGATCAACGTGCTGCATCTCGCGTTGCCGGAGGGCGAACGCTGGTTCGTCGAGGTGTTCAAGCAGGCCGTGCCGCTGATCCGCGACGAGCGGCTCAAGGAGGACGTCCTCGGTTTCATCGGCCAGGAGGCCATGCACGCCGAGGCGCACGACGGCGCCGCCGAACACCTCGAAGCCGCGGGCGTCGACGTCCGCCCGTACATCGCGCAGATGGAGTGGATGTTCCGCCGTCTGCTCGGCGACCGCGACCTTTCCGCCAAACGGCGCGAAGAATGGCTGATCGAACGACTCGCCATCATCGCGGCCATCGAGCACTACACGGCGTTCCTCGGCCAGTGGATCCTCGACGCCGAAGCGCTCGACAAGGCGGGCGCCGATCCGACGATGCTGGATCTCTTGCGCTGGCACGGCGCCGAAGAGGTCGAGCATCGCTCGGTCGCCTTCGATCTGTTCATGCACCTCGACGGCCGCTACACGCGCCGCGTGCGCAGCATGCTCGTGGTGACGCCGGTGCTCGCGTGGGTCTTCTTGCGGGGCACCAGGTTCCTCATGAAGAACGACCCGACCCGGCCGGGCAAGACGAGTTTCCGGACCTATCTGCGCGTGGCGAAGCTCGGTTTGCTGCCGTCGGGCAGGCAATTGCGGCGCGAGATCCGGCCGTATTTCCGGAAGTCCTACCACCCCGCCGAAACCGGCAACACCGATCAGGCCGTCGCGTATCTCGCGAGTTCGCCGGCCGCGTTGGCCGCCGACGAACCCCGATGAAACCACCGCCGAGGCCACTGCGGCTCGACGGCAGCGGGCGCACCGACCGCGCGATGGCTTCGCTGACCGGTGTCGTCGCGCTGTACCGCAGGCTCAGCGGGGTGAGCGGCCGTCGCCGTCCGCCTGTGGTCGCCGTCGACCGTGACCTCCCGCTGGTCGTCGACGACCTCCGCGCCCAGGCGGACGGCGTCGCCGTCCTTCGGCTGGTGCACGAACGCGGCGAGCCGCTGCCGCGGTGGCGGCCCGGCGCGCATGTCGATCTCTCGCCGCGGCCGGGCCTGGTCCGTCAGTACTCCCTGTGCGGCGATCCGGACGACCGCTCGGTCTACCGCGTCGGCGTCCGGTTGCTCGGTGAGGGATCGACGGCGATGCACGCGTTGAAGAAGGGCGCGCGGATCACCGGGCGCGGCCCGCGCAACGCGTTCCCGTTCGTCGCGAGCCCGGCGTATCTGTTCGTCGCGGGCGGTATCGGGATCACGCCGATCCTGCCGATGGTGCGGCAGGCGGCCGCTTCCGGCGCGGACTGGCGGCTGGTCTACACCGGTCGCGACGAGGCTTCGATGCCGTTCCTGGAGGAATTGTCCGAATTCGGCGATCGAGTCTGGATCCGGCCGGACACGGACTACGGGATCCCCGCCTCAGGCGCGGAATTGCTCGAAGGGGCACCGGAGGGCGCGCCGATCTACTGCTGCGGCCCGGTTCCGATGATCGTGGGCGTCCGGACGGACGCGGCGCTGCGCGGCTCGGGACCGGTGTTCTTCGAACGGTTCTCGACGCCGCCGATCGTCGGCGGCAAGCCGTTCCGCGTCGAACTCGCGCGCAGCGGCGTGACACTGGACGTGCCCGCCGACCGGACGACGCTCGACGTCCTGCGCGAGACCGTGCCCGGCATCGCGTATTCGTGCCGCCAGGGGTTCTGCGGGACGTGCGAACTGCCGACGGTGACCGGCGACCGCGTCCGGGTCTGTGTCGAACGCGAGCCGGTCACCCTCGACCTGTGACCCGTCAGGCTTCCTTCGGGATCCAGGCGCCGATCACCGGCTTGAACTCGCGCACCGTCCGCTTCGCCACGACACCTTCGAGGTGGTACGGGTCCTGGTCGATGATGTCGAGCAGCGCCGCCTCGTCGGCCGCCTGGTACATCGAGATGCCGCCGGAGCCGTCGCCCAGCGGGCCGCCGAGCGCGACGACGCCCTGGTCGGCGAGGTCGGAGAGGAACTTCCGGTGCCGGGGACGCACGTCCGCCAGCTTCTCCTGCACGTACGTGATCTCCACCAGGAACCAGGCCATCGACATCTCCAAGGTCGTTCCGACAGACGCCCCCCAGCTTCTCAGGATCCGATCAGGCAGGACCGTCGCCCCACCCGATACGCTGATCGAGCGCCACGCACAGGTTGTGCTTCAAAGGGGTAAATGAACAGGTAGGGGTACATGCTCGAGGGCAATGCGGAACGCAGTGTCGAGGCGACCCTCGGCCATCTGCGCACCATGGACGGACCGGTCACGCCACCGCCGCCTGCGGCACCGCTGACCCTTGAGGATCTCTATCGCCAGCACCGGATGCGGCTCGTGCGGCTGGCCATCCTGCTCGTGGACGAACCGGCGACCGCCGAGGACGTCGTCCAGGAGGCCTTCACCGGGCTGCACCGCAACTGGGGGCGCCTGCGCGACGCCGCCGCGGCCGTCGGATACCTGCGCACCGCCGTGGTCAACGGCTCACGCAGCGTGCTGCGCCGCCGCAAGACCGCGCGCGAGTACGTCGCGCCGCACGCCGTCAACGCGCGTTCGGCGGAAAGCCTCGCCATGCTGTCGAGTGAACATCAGGCCGTTGTGAGCGCTTTGTCCAAACTGCCCCCTCGCCAGCGCGAGGTTCTCGTCCTCCGTTACTACGGTGGGCTGAGTGAGGCCGAAATCTCGGAGGCCGCCGGGATTTCGAAAGGTACCGTTAAGTCAACCGCCAGCCGGGCGCTCGAAGCACTGCAGAAAGCGATGCAGTCACCGAACTGATGCCCGGCCTTCATCTCGACCGCTGGGTTGTGCCGCCATGCTTGGTCCAGACCAATATATGCTGGGGGGCGTGAGAGGCGCCGGAGATTTCGTGATCGTGGGCGGCCGGGTCGTCGCCCCGGACCGTGTACTCGACGACGGCTGGCTGGCTATCGCCGCCGGCAAGATCGTCCAAGTCGGCTCCGGGACACCCCCGGACATCGATCGCGTCGACGTCGACGGGCACCTGGTCGTGCCCGGGTTCGTCGACACCCACTGCCATGGCGGCGGGGGCGGATCGTTCTCCAGCGCGAACCCCGAGGAGCTGCTCCGCGCGGTCCGCGCGCACCGGCGGCACGGGACCACGACCATGCTCGGCAGTCTGGTCTCGGACCCCATCCCGGTGCTCAGGGACCAGATCGCGGCCCTGCGTGAGCTGGTCCAAGAGGGTGAACTTGCCGGAATTCACCTTGAAGGACCCTTCATCTCGAAAGCGCGGTGCGGCGCGCACGACCCGGCGACGCTGATCGAGCCGGACACGGCGACGGTCAACGCGCTGCTCGGCGCGGGCCGCGGCGACATCCGGATGGTCACCCTCGCCCCCGAACTGCACGGCGGGATCAAGGCCGTCCGGCAACTGGCCGAATCGGGGGTCATCGCCGCCATCGGGCACACCGACGGCGTCGAGGACCAGATCATCCCCGCGATCGACGCGGGCGCCTCGGTCGCGACCCACCTCTTCAACGCCATGCGGCCGCTCCACCACCGCGAGCCGGGCCCGATCGGCGCCCTCCTCGACGACGAGCGCATCACCGTCGAGCTGATCTGCGACCTCGTCCACGTGCACCCGACCGTGCTGCGGCTGGCCGCGCACCACGCGGGCAAGGGCCGGACGGTGCTCATCACCGACGCCATGTCGGCCACCGACGCCGCCGACGGCAGCTACATCCTCGGCCGCCTCGAGGTCGACGTCCGCGACGGCGTCGCCACCCTGGCCGGGAACGGTTCGCTCGCGGGCAGCACGCTGACCATGGACGCGGCCTTCCGCAACCTCGTGCGCGGCGCGGGTATCGACCTGCTCGACGCCGTCCGCGCGACCTCCGGACGCCCCGCCGAACTGCTCGGCATCGCCGACCGGACCGGCTCGCTGCGGGCCGGGCTCGCGGCCGACGTCGTCGTGCTCGACCGCGACCTGCGGCCGGTCAAGGTGCTTCGTCAGGGCGAGTGGGTCAAAGACGACGTTGCGGCTACATTGAGCAGCGCCATCGAAGGCGGTGTATCGGTCAGCGACGGGTAGCGGCGAAAGGAGTCCGGATGAGCGAGCCCAAGGACCCGGAAAAACTCCTGGCCGACGCCCTGCGCGCTCAGGCCGTCTTCGCCCCTTCGGCGGAGCGGCTCTCCGAGACGACCACCGGCAAACCGGTCGAAAAGGACACCGAGAGTAATCCCGGTTCCACGGGAGAACACGAACTGCCGCTGCAGTACGGCCTGCTGTCCGGAGCCGGCGCGGACTCGCTCGAACGAGAGCGCGTCGCGCTGGAGGACGCGGAAACGGCCAGGCTGGCGGAGCGCCCGACGCCGCCTCCGCCTGCCAGTCCGCCACTGCCCGCGTACTGGGTGTTGCTGCTGGCCGTGCTGCTCGGGCTCGCCGCCGGTTCGGTGATCGGGCTGCTCACGCTGATCTGAGCGCGGTCTCCCGCCGGGTCAGGCGCCGTCCGGTGAGTCTGTTCGATGGGCTTCGTGATCCAGGTTGTTCCTGACGGTGCGGGCGGTTCGGCCTCGTACCGGGGTCGTACCCGGCTGGACCGCCCGTGCCGTCAGGAACCACCTGGGCGCGAAGACCGCGAACAGACTCACCGGACGGCGCCTAGGCACTCTGCGTCACCCTGTACCGTTTTGGTGTGATCCTGGCGCAGAACAACGTGACGACGATGGGCCTCCTGCCGGAGTGGCTGGACCCGCAGCACCTGCTGAGCGGGCTGACCGTTCCGGTCATCACCGTGCTCTGCCTGATCATCTTCATCGAGAGCAGCATCTTCCCGGTGCTGCCCGGTGACTCACTCCTGTTCACCGCGGGCCTGTTCATCGCGAACGGTTCGATCGACGCGCCGCTGTGGCTGGTGTGCGTCCTGGTCACCGTCGCCGCGCTGATCGGCAACGCGGTCGGTTACGGCCTCGGCTGGAAGATCGGCCCGTGGCTGTTCCGCAAGCCGGATTCGAAGTTCTTCAACCAGAAGTACGTGGACCAGACCCACGCCTTCCTGGAGAAGCACGGGCCGAAGGCGGTCGTGCTGGCGCGGTTCGTGCCGTTCGTGCGGACGTTCATCACCTGGATCGCCGGCATCGGCAAGATGGACCCGAAGAAGTACTTCGTCTACACCGTCATCGGCGGCATCCTGTGGGCCGCCGGGATCACCGCGCTCGGCCACCTGCTCGGCGGGGTCGCGTTCATCCGCGACAACGTGGACGCGATCTTCATCCTGATCGTGCTGGTTTCGGTGGTGCCGATCGTGATCGAGTACCTGAAGGCGCGCCGCGAGAAGAAGCACGAAGCCGCTTCCGCCCCGGCCGCGGACATGGACGCGACGCAGCAGATCCCGCGCGTCCGCGACTGACCCGCTTCCCGCCTCGTGAGTGGTAAGGACGGTTCTAACCGTCCTTACCACTCACGAGGTCAGAGGGAGAACATCGAGCCCGGGTTGAAGAGGTTCCCCGGGTCCAGCGCCCGCTTGATCTGCCGGTGCACCTGGATGCCGACCTCGCCGATCTCCTTCTCCAGCCACTCGCGTTTGATCCGGCCGATACCGTGCTCGCCGGTGACCGTCCCGCCCAGCGACAGGGCCACGTCGAGGATCGCGTCGAAGGCGATCCGCGCGCGGGCGAACTCCTCCTCGGAATCGGGCGCGTAGACGATCGTCGGGTGCATGTTCCCGTCACCGGCGTGGCCGACGACGGCGATCCGCAGCCCCACCTCTTCGCTGATCCGCTCGCAGCCGGCGATCAGCTCGGCGATGCGCGTGCGCGGCACGCAGACGTCGTCGGTCAGCCAGACGCCGTACATCTCCAGCGCGGTCAGCACGACCCGCCGCGCCTGCAGCAGCATCTTGCCCTCTTCGAGATCCTCGGTGGCATAGGCCAGATCCGCGCCGCAGTCGACGCAGATCTGTTCCAGCGCGGCGAGTTCCCGCCGCGCGGCCTCGCCGCCGGAGTCGGATTGCGCGAGCAGCAAGGCTTTGCAGTCCGAGCTCGTGCCGAGGTCGGTCTTGAGGTAGGCCTCGGCGGCCTTGATCGACGTCGCGTCCATGATCTCCATCAGCGACGGCACCAGGCCTTCACGCACGACCCGCGCGACGGCCTCGCCCGCGGCCTCCGTGCTGTTGAAGGCGGCGACGAGCGTGGCGGGCAGTTGCGGCAACGGTTTCAGCGCGACGGTCGCCTGCGTGATCACGCCGAGCGTGCCCTCACTGCCGACGAAGAGCCGCGCGAGGTCGTAGCCCGCGACGCCCTTCACGGTGCGGCGCCCGGTCTTCAGCACGGAGCCGTCGGCGAGCACGACTTCCAGTCCCAGCACGGAATCCGTGGTGACGCCGTACTTCACGCAGCACAGCCCGCCGGCGTTGGTGGACAGGTTCCCGCCGATGGTGCACCAGTCGTAGCTCGACGGGTCCGGCGGATAGAACAGGCCGTGCTTCTCCACCGCGTTGCGGAAATCGAGGTTCACCACGCCGGGCTGCACGACGGCGAGCCGGTTGCCTTCGTCGATCTCGACGATCTTGTCGAGCTTCGTCAGCACCAGCACGACACAACCGTCGATCGCGTTCGCGGCGCCGGACAGACCACTGCCGGCGCCGCGGGGCACGATCGGCACCTCGAATTCCGCACAGGCCTTGACCACGGCCTGCACACCTTCCACGTCGGACGGCAGGACCACCGCGAGCGGCTTGCCGCTGTCGGCCAACGGCATCATGTCGCGCGAGTACGCGTCCGTGACGTCGGTGTCGGTGAGCACCGCGGCGTCGCCGAGCTGCTCGCGGAGACGGGTGACCAGGGCGTGGTTGTTCATACCCTCATCGTAGGCCGGATCAGCTCCGCACTGCGGAATTTTTTTTCCGATCTAGCAAAACGAAGGCCTGAACACCTGTATAGACGAGCACGGCGACGCCTGCCCATGCGGTGACGTGCATCCCCTGGGTGAAGGCCTCGCGAGCCGATTCCAGGAGCGCCTGCCCCGAAGCGGGGTCGAGTCGCTGCGCGGTCGCGACCGCGCCACCGAGCGTGTCCCTGGCGGACTCGGCCGTCCCCTCCGGCAGCCCGGACCGGTAAACCGCGGTCGCGACACTGCCGAGGATGGCCGTGCCGAGCGCGCCACCCAGCTCGAACCCGGTCTCGGAGATCGCCGAAGCCGCGCCTGCCCGTTCGGCCGGGGCAGCCGAGATGACCAGGTCGTTCGTCAGCGTCTCCGAGAGGGCGACACCGCCCCCGAGCAGCGTGAACGCCACCACGACGTACGCGAGCCCGCCGCCGGACGACACCTGGGTCAAGGCGAGGAAACCGACCGCCGCGATCAGGAGACCGCCGCTGACCAGCAGGGACACCCGGATCCGCTTAGCGAGCCAAGCCGCGAGAAGCGCGCCCACGACACCGGCGACCGTCGCCGGCAGCATCCACAGCGCCGCGACGACCGGGCTCAGCCCGAGTACCAGCTGCAGGTACTGCGGCACCAGGAACAGCAGGCCGACCATGGCGAACACGCCGAGCATGTTCGTCACGACGGAACCGCTGAAGGCCCGGTTCGAGAACAGCTTCAGGTCGAGCATCGGCTCGTCGAGGCGGTTCTGCCTGCGGACGAACACGATGCCGAGCCCGAGCCCGATCAGGACGCTGATCGCGGCCTTCACCGTGAAGCCGTCTTCGGCGACCAGCTTGATGCCGTAGACCACCGGCAGCATCGCGGCCAGCGACAGCAGCGCCGACAGCGGGTCGAACCGGCCCGGCTTCGGGTCACGCGCCTCCGGCAGCACGAACGGTCCGACAACCAGCAGCACCAGCATCACCGGGACGTTGATGAGGAATACCGAACCCCACCAGAAGTGCTCCAGCAGCCAGCCACCCAGCACCGGCCCGAGCGCCATCCCGCCGGAGAATCCGGCGCTCCACACCGCGATCGCGATCCGGCGCTGTTTGGGGTCGACGAAGATGCTGCGGATCAGCGACAGCGTCGACGGCATCAGCGTCGCGCCGCCGACGCCGAGCAGCGCCCTCGCGATGATCAGCATGAACGCGCTGGTCGAGAAGGCCGCGAGCACCGACGCGGCACCGAACGCCGCGGCACCCATGAGCAGCAGCTTGCGACGGCCGATGCGGTCGCCGAGCGTGCCCATCAGGACCAGCAGGCCCGCCAGCATGAACGAGTAGATGTCGACGATCCACAACTGCTCCGCACCGGTGGGCGCCAGATCCTCGGACAGGAACGGCAGCGCGAATCCGAGCACCGTCATGTCCACGCTGATCAGCAGCACCGGAAGCACCAGTACCGCCAACGCCCACCACTGCTTGCGCCCCGCCATGGCGCACTCTCCTTTAGCTAAACCGTCCGGACGGTACAGTTACCGCCTCGTTCGAAAGTAAACCGTCCAGACGGTATAGTCAACTGATATGGCGAAGCCCACCGCGAAGGAACGCATCCTCGACTCGTACGAGGAGATCCTCATCGAGCAAGGCCCCGGCGGGGTCACCCTCGACGCCGTCGCCGCGCACGCCGGGGTGTCGAAGGGCGGCCTTCTCTACCACTTCGGCTCCAAGGAAGCCCTGGTCGACGGCCTGATGGAACGTCTCGCCACGTTGTCGGAGGCGGATCTCAAAGAGGCGCAAAAGGCGCCCGAAGGCGTCGTTTCCTGGTACCTGCGGACGGCGATCACCGACGTCACCGAGCGCAAGGCACTGCACCGCACGACCATGGCGACGCTCCGGATCATGCTCAACGAGCCACGGGTCTCCGAGGTCGTGCAGGTCTACAACCAGAAGGTCCACGACCTGATCAGTGAGCACGTCGCCGACCCGCTGACCGCCGAACTGGTCATCCTGGTGGGCGACGGCCTCTACCTGCGGGCCGCGCTCGGCCGGGACGACGCGAGCCCCTTGCTCGACCGGATCGACGAGATCAAGGCCCGCATCGCCCGCTGACGCGTTTCGTCCTCTGAATGCGGTAGTTGCACGCGCAAGGACCGCATTCGGAGGACGAAACGCAGGAGATCTACATCTGGATGCCGTAGACGCGCTCGATCGGGATGGTCAGCAACACCCGCTGGTCGGCGACCATGGCGTCGCGGAATTCGTCCCAGTCCGGATGCTCGCCCCGCGCCCGCCGGTAGTGGTCCACGAGCGCGTCGACGGTCGCGTCGTCACGCGAAGCGGCGGTCGGCGTGAGCACCGCCGGCCCCTCGACGACGACGTAGCCGTCGCCGCTCTCGGTCGACACGTGGAACGTCGCCCGCGGGTCACGCTGGAGGTTCTTGGTCTTGGCCCGGGGCGCGGTGATCGAGATCAGGATCGCGCCGGCGTCCGCGTCGTAGAGGTAGTTGACGGTCGACAGCTGGGGCCGCCCGTCCCGTTTGATGGTGGCGAGGGTGCCGAAGTTTCGAGCGGCGAGGATCGCGTAGAGCGCGGAGTCGGTCATGACTCCATCAAAGCAAAAGTGCAGCTCAGGGCGAACCGGACAAACATGCACGAATAAATGTGCTTGCATGCGGCAACTAAAGTGTCATCGGACACACAACGTCACTTTCTTCTTGCGAACCTCCCTTGAGAGGAACATCCTTGCTCTAGACAACTAGTTGCAGTGACCAAGCAACCGGCGAGAGAGACCCACCATGACACCCACGACACCCGGCACCAGGTCGAAGTCCGACCTCGATCTGGCCGACACCCTCGGGCATGAGCTCGTGCGGCTCGTTCGCCTGGTCAACCGGGCCAAGTCCCAGGTGTCCAAGCAGGGACCGGACGGCATCGAGCGGGCCGCGTACGCGATCCTCTTCTGCCTCATCCACGTCGGCCCCCAGCGGACCAGCAAACTCGCCGAGTTCCTGCACTCCGAGATCTCGACCATCAGCAGGCAGTCGAGCTCCCTCGTCCAGCACGGGCTGGTCGAGCGCCTGGCCGATCCCGAAGACGGCCGCGCCTGCCTGCTCGCACCGACCGCCGAAGGACTCCGGGTCTTCGAGGAGAACCGCAAGCAGCGGAACCAGTGGCTGGCCGAGGTGCTCGGCGACTGGTCCGACGAGGACCGGAAGACCCTCAACTCGCTGTTCAACCGGCTGAACAACGACATCGAAAGAACATCTCCACAGTTCGCCGACCCCGCGTCGGCGTCGAAGGCCAAGGGGGCCTGAAGCAATGAGTTCCACCGTAGAAAGTCCGCCAGCCATCCACGAAGATGGTCCCCGGCTCAGTCACCGTCAGATCGTCACGATCCTGATCGGCCTGATGTCGGGCATGTTCCTGGCGGCACTCGACCAGACGATCGTCGGCACCTCGATCGTCCGGATCGCGAACGACCTCAACGGGTTCGACCTGCAGGCCTGGATCACCACGGCCTACCTGATCACCTCGACGATCGTCACGCCGATCTACGGCAAGCTGTCCGACATCTACGGGCGCAAGCCGTTCTACATCGCGGCGATCTCGATCTTCCTGGTCGGCTCGATCGCTTCGGCGTTCGCGACGTCCATGTACGAGCTGGCCGCGTTCCGCGCGATCCAGGGCCTCGGCGCCGGCGGTCTGATGTCGCTGGCGATGACGATCATGGGCGACATCGTGCCGCCGCGGGAACGCGCCCGCTACCAGGGCTACTTCCTCGCCGTGTTCGGTATCTCCACCGTGCTGGGCCCGGTGCTCGGCGGCTTCTTCGCCGACTTCGACAAGCTCGGCAGCGTCTTCGGCTACGACATCGCCGGCTGGCGCTGGGTGTTCCTGATCAACGTGCCGATCGCGATCGTCGCGCTGTTCGTGGTGGCCCGCGTGCTCAACGTGCCGCACCAGCGCCACGACCACAAGATCGACTGGTGGGGCGGGCTCGCGCTCGTCGTCGCCGTGGTGCCGTTCCTGATCGTCGCCGAGCAGGGCAACAAGTGGGGCTGGGGCTCGCAGAACGCGATCATCTGCTACGTCATCGGCGGCATCGGCGTGGTCGCCTTCATCTTCATCGAGAAGCTGATGAAGGACGCGGCGCTGATCCCGTTGCGGCTGTTCAAGAACTCGACCTTCACGGTCGCGATCGTCGGCGGCATCATCGTCGGTGTCGCGATGTTCGGCGCGATCATGATGATCCCGCAGTACATGCAGGTGGTTCAGGAGTTCTCGCCGACCGAATCGGGTCTGCTGATGATCCCGCTGATGGCGGGCATCATGAGCGGTTCGATCATCTCGGGCCAGATCACCAGCAAGACCGGGCGCTACAAGGTGTTCCCGGTGGTCGGCACGCTGCTGATCGCGGCGGGCGCGTTCTTCTTCGCGCAGGTCGAGTACAACAGCGCGCTGTGGCACCCGCTGGTCGCGGCCGCGATCATCGGTCTCGGCCTCGGTGCCTGCATGCAGACGCTGATCATCGCGGTGCAGAACGCGGGCCCGCGCAGCGACATGGGTGTCTCGACCGCGTCGGCGACGTTCTTCCGGCAGATCGGTGGTACCGCGGGTGTCGCGGTGTTCCTGACGATCCTGTTCAACGTCCTGCCGGGCAACATCACCAAGGCGTTCGGCGGCAACCCGCCGAGCGGCCCCGGTGCCGCGGCGCTCGGCGACATCCAGTCGAACACGAGCGGTATCGCGAGCCTGCCCGAGGCCATCAAGACCCCGGTGCTGATCGGCTTCACCGAGTCGATCACGACGGTGTTCTACGTGGCGGGCGCGGTCGCGCTGCTGGCGACACTGGTGCTGATGTTCATGAAGGAGATCCCGCTGCTCGGCGGCTCGGCTCCTTCGGCGGCTTCGGCTCTCGAAGGCGGCGAAGCACTCCTCGAAGAGGAAGACGTGCCTGCCGAAACGGCTTCCGAGAAGACCGTGGTGACCGCGCCCGTCGAACCGGGCAAGCACGCGATGACCAACGGGAACGGCGCCTACCGGGCGGGATCCGCGCAGATCAGCGGGCATGTCCGCCGGGACGACGCGACCAACGTCGCGGGTGCGGCGCTGACCCTGATCGACCACAACGGCAACCAGGTGGCCAGGACGCACACGAACGAGAACGGCGTCTACTCGTTCACCGGCATCGTGGGCGGGCGGTACACGATCGTCGCCAGCGGCCGCTGGTTCCGGCCGGTCGCCGCGACGCTGACCGCCACCGGCTCCGGGATGCTGCGCCACGACGTCGAACTGGTCAGCACGATCCTGCTCAGCGGGGTCGCCCGCACCGACGGGGACCGGGTGGTGCCGGACGCGCGGATCACCGTGCTCGACGCCTCGGGTGGCGTCGCCGCCGTGGCGAGGACCGACGCGGAGGGCAACTACACGGTCAGCGACCTGCCCGCCGGGACCTACACGGTGATCGCCAGCGGCTACCCGCCCGCGACCAGCCGGGTCGAGCTGCTGGGCGGCGACCAGGCCGAACACGACGTGCGGCTGAGCTACGACCAGGCGCTCGACGAACTCGTCGAGCACTGAGGTCAAGCGCTGTGAACGGGCCGTTCCTTGCGAATTTCGCGGGGAACGGCCCGTTCATGGCATGACCGGCCGGACGTCACGCGTGATCAGACGGACGACACGCGTGACGGGATGGACGACACGATCGCCCCCGGATTTCGCCGAGAGTCGTCCAGCTGGACACGCGTGTCGTCCGTCTGATCACGTGTGCCGTCCCTCCAGTCACGCGAAACCACCCGGCAGCAGGTGGCCGGGACACGGTCGGCTCTGCCCCGAATCGCCACTCTCGCCGCAGGTGACCGGACCGTTGACACCCCGATTCCACCGTTCGGTGAAGTGCGGTTCGCGAAGTACACGTAGGCTCGCGTCGTGAGTGAGGTGTACACCGAGGCCGCAGGCATCGGGGTGAGCTGGCTCGACACCGCCGGGCCGGTGCTCGTCTGGGTGATCGTGCTGAGCTTCATCTTCGTGGAGTGCGCGCTGATCATCGGGCTGTTCCTGCCCGGCGACTCCCTGCTGTTCGCGGCCGGAGTCGTCCTCGCGCAGCACGGCTCCGACCTGAACGCCTGGCTGCTCTCGGCCGCCGCGCTGCTCGTCGCGATCCTCGGCAACCAGGTCGGCTATTACATCGGCCGGACCACGGGCACGAAACTGATCGCCCGCCGCGGCGGCAAGGTGCTGAACCGGCACAACCTCGACCGTGCCAGGGCGTTCCTGGATCGCAAGGGCTTCTTCGCCATCGTCGCCGCGCGCTGGATCCCGTGGATCCGCACGCTGGCGCCGCTCATCGCGGGGACCGCGCGGATGGATCCGCGCCGGTTCGCCCTCGCGACCGCGCTCGGCGGGCTGCTCTGGGTGCCGACGCTGGTACTGCTCGGCTACTACGGCGCCGGCCTGCTGGACCAGCTGCCGTGGGTCAAGACGGCGGCCTTGTGGATCAGTGTCGCGTTCTTCGTGGTGGGCACGGCCTACGGCGTGCTCCGCTACCGCCAGGAGATGCGGCGTCCCGCCGAAGAGCCCGAAGAGAGCACGACCTAGACCTCGGGGTCGGCCCAGATCTCCAGCTGGATCCCATCGGGGTCGCGGAACACGATGACCGACGAGCCCGCCAAGGTCCGTGATCCCTTCGACGGCGAGTAGACGACACCGTATTCCGAGAGCCGCGCTTCCCATTCGGCCAGCTCAGACCGCGAAGAGACCTTGAACGCCACGTGGTCCAGACCTGTCCGGCGTTCGTCGAACCGCGGCCGCTCGGTGTCCTGGTGCTCGACGAGCACCACGGCGAAACCTTCGCTCGGCGACCTGAGCACGACCTTCCGCAGTCCCGTCTCCGGGTCTTCGCGACGCGTGAACTCCTCGAGTTCGAGCACACGGGCGTACCAGGGCACGCTCCGATCCACATCGGTCACGGTGAGTGCCAGGTGGTGCACAGACATGAGCTTGGACATCGGGGATGACCGTCCTGATCAAGAAGCTTGGGGGCGCCACCAGGGTGACACAGCCGCCTCGGGCGCCGAGGTGATCCGCCGACTTCCCACATGAATCGTGATATCCGCCGGGAAACAGTGTTAAAAAGTGGCTGAACCGCACGCGGACCCGATATCGCCCCGTGACCGCTCCGTGGCCCCGGGTGTCAACGCCCTCCGCCGACGGTCAGCACCGTCCCGGTGGTGTACGACGCCGCCGGGGAAAGCAGCCACAGCACGGCTTCCGCGACTTCGCCGGGTTCGCCCGCCCGTCCCATCGGGATGGTGGGGGCGATCCGCTCCATCCGATCGGGCAAGCCCGCCGCGGCGTGCAGTCCGGTGTGGATCATGCCCGGTGCGACCGCGTTGACCCGGACGGATTCTTTCGCCACTTCTTGCGCGACGCCGTAGGTCATCGTTTCCACCGCGGCCTTGGTGCCCGCGTAATGGACCCATTCCCCGGGCGAGCCGGTGCGCGCGGCGGTGGAGGACACCGTCACGATCGAGCCGCCCGTACCGCCGTATCGGGTGGACATCCGGCGGATGCCCTCGCGGACGCACAGGAAGACTCCCGTGACGTTGACGTCGACCACGCGGCGGACGACGTCGACCTCGTACTCGTCGAACCGGCCGGGGGTGTTGCCGGTGATGGCCGCGTTCGCGACCAGCCCGGCGAGCGGGCCGAGCTCGACGGCGGCGTCGAATAGGGCCACCACGTCGTCTTCGGACGCGACGTCACCGCGCCGGGTGATCGCCTGGACGCCGTGCTTCCGGACACGCGAAGCGACGTCTTCGGCCGCTTCGGCGTCGCCCGCGTAGTTGACGACGACGTCGTAACCGCGCGCGGCGGCCAATTCGCAGACCGCCGCGCCGATGCCCTTGCTTCCGCCGGTGACGACGAGAACACCACTCATATGGCGAAGTTAACCAGTGGCAGATTCTCGAGGACCAGGTCGGCCCGGCCGCTGGTGGACGCGATCAGATCGGCGTTGCGCTGGTCGGAACCGAGCGCGCGGCGACGCGCTTCGACCAGCGAACGGCCGTAGCGGCGGTGCCGCGAGACGAGCCGCTCGATGCGCTCGGGTTCGTCCGGCGCGAGGAACCACGACTCGGCGAGGATCGGCTTCACGCCGCTCCACGGGTCGTCCTGCATGAGCAGGTAGTTGCCCTCGGTGATGACCAGCGGAACGTCCGGCGTGACCGCGACGGCGCCGGCGATCGGCTCCTCGATCTCCCTGCGGAACTCGGGCGCGTAGACCGTCTCGCGGCCTTCGGCGAGCCTGCGCAGCAGGTGCACGTACCCGGCGGCGTCGAAGGTGTCCGGCGCGCCCTTGCGCTCCACCCGCCCGAGCCGCTGCAGTTCGACCTGCGCCAGGTGGAAACCGTCCATCCCGACCACGGCCGCCCTCGTGCCCAGCGCCTTCGCCAGGCCCCAGGCCAGTGTCGTCTTGCCGGACGCGGGGGCGCCGACGATGCCGAGCACACTGCGCTGTCCCGGCTTCGCCAGCGTCTGAGCCCTGCTCAACAGGTCCTCGAACACCGGAGGCATGGCACTCATGGCTGTCCTTCTCCCATCTTCGCGACCGCGGCCGTCCACGACCTCGGTCCTTCATGCCGCACCCGTTCGGCGGCCACCTCGTTGGCGAACCCGATCCAGCCCGGGACATCCCCTGTACCCCTGGCGACCGCGTACGCGAAAGCTCCGTGCCAGACGTCGCCCGCGCCCAGCGTGTCACGCGCCCGGGTGACGGGGACGGGGACTGCACCGGATCCGTCCGCCGTCGACCAGCGGACCGGCTCGGGCCCGGCGGTCGTGATGACCACCGGAACGCCGTGTTCGCGGGGGTCGTCCCCGCGATACAGCGACGAGCACGCGGCGATGTCGACGAGCGGGAGGAGTTCGGGGAAGACCGGCTTCCAGCTCCCGGCGTCGAGCACCACCGGCACCTTCCGCTCCCTCGCCCAGCGCGCGACCTCCAGCGCCACTTCCGGATGGTGCCCGTCGAGGAGCACACACCCCGGCATTTCGTCCTCTGAATGCGGTAGTTGCGCGTGCAAGGACCGCATCGAGAGGACGAAACGCGAGGAAGCGTGGGCGTTGCGCGAGACGACGGTGCGTTCCCCGTCGGAGTCACGGACGACGATGGCGCTGATCGCGGGCGGATCGGGCCGTCCGGGGTCGAGGTCGACCAGGTCGACGCCGTGCGCCTCGAGGTCGGCGCGGGCGAGTGCCGCCAGCGGATGCGCACCGGCGACCGTCAGCAACGTCGCTCCGGCCCCGAGCGCGGCCACGGTCACCGCCGCGTTCGTCGCCGGCCCCCCGGCGGCGACGTCCATCGACAGCGAACGCACCTTCTCGCCCGGCGCCGGGATCTCGGCGACGCGCTGAATCTGGTCGACGGTGCACAGGCCCGCCAGCAGCACTCTCACGGTCACAACCCGGTGTGGACGGCTGAAGCGACCTCTTCGACCTCGCCGTTCTCACCGATCTTCAGCGCACCCGTGAGCAGGCCGACGACCTGGTTCATGGTGTGCGTCTTCGGTGAGACGACCGCGACCCGCTTGCCGAGGCGGTGCACGTGGATGCGGTCGGCGATGTCGAACACATGCGGCATGTTGTGGCTGATCAGCACCACCGGCAGGCCGCGTTCGCGGATGCGGTTGATCAGATCGAGCACCTTGCCCGATTCGGCGACGCCGAGCGCGGCGGTGGGCTCGTCCATGATCACCGCCTTGGTCCCGAAGGCCGCCGCCCGCGCGACCGCGACACCTTGGCGCTGGCCGCCCGACAACGTCTCCACCGGCTGCGTGATGGATTTGATGTTGATGCCGAGCTCGTCGAGGATCCGCTGGGCGTCGGCCCGCATCGTCGCGGTGTCCAGCTTCCGGAACAGCTGCCCGAACAGGTCCGTGCGCCGCTTTTCCCTGCCCAGGAACATGTTCGACGCGATGTCGAGCGCGGGGGCGACGGCGAGATCCTGGTACACCGTCTCGATCCCGTAGTGCCGGGCGTCCAAAGGGGATTTGAAGTGGACGGTCCGACCGTCCACTTTGATCTCACCGGAGTCCGGGATCACCGCGCCCGAAAGGGCTTTGATCAGGCTCGACTTCCCGGCGCCGTTGTCGCCGACGACGGCGAGCACTTCACCGGGGAACAGTTCGAAGTCGGCGCCGTCGATGGCGGTGACCCGCCCGTAGCGTTTGACCAGTCCGTGAGCGGACAACGTGGGCGTCGTCATGACTGCTGCCTCCTCGCGAACCGGTCGACGCAGACCGCGCCGATGAGCAGGGCGCCGGTGGCGACGTCCTGGTAGAGCGCGTCCACCCCGAGCTGGGTCAGCCCGGACCGAAGGACCGCGACGACCAGCGCGCCCATCATCGTGCCGAGTACCGAACCCCGGCCGCCGAACAGGCTCGCGCCGCCGAGCACCACCGCGGTGATGGAGTCGAGATTGCCGAGCTGGAAGGCGTTCGGGTCGGCGTTCGGCACGCGGCCGAGCGCCTGCCAGGCGGCGATCCCGACGATCACGCCGGCGACGATGTACACCGAAAGAATCGTGCGGTTGACCTTGATCCCGGACAGCCGCGCGGATTCCGGCGCGTTGCCGACCGCGTAGACGTGCTTGCCCCACGGCGTCCGCGTGAGCGCGTACCAAAGCCCCAGGTACATCAGCAAAGCCAGCGTCATGCCGTAGGTGATCGGGATGCCGCCGAACAGGTACCGGCGGGTGCCGAGCCATTTGAGCAGTTCGTCGGCGACCGGCACGGCCTGCCCGCTCGCGAACAGTTTCGCGGCCGCGGTGAGCACGGTGAGCAGGCCGAGCGTGACGATGAACGGCGGCAGTTTGATCCGGGTGACCAGCGAACCGGTGACCATCCCGATCACCACGGTCGCCACGATTCCCAGCAGCAGCGCCCAGATCCCGGAGACGCCGCCGACCACGAGCTTCGCCATGATCAGCGTCGCGAGCACCATCGCGGCCGCGTTGGCCAGGTCGATCCCCGCGGTCAGGATGATCAGCGTCTGCCCGAGCGCGAGCGTGCCGATCACCAGGGACTGTTGCACCACAAGGGAAAGGTTGTCGAGGTCGAGGAAGGTGTCCGTCGAAAGGGAGAACACCACGATCGCGACGAGCAAGGCCAGCGCGGGCCCGACCGCCGGCGCGCGCAGGAAGAACTCACCGATCGACGGCCGCTCGTTGCCTTTGAGGGTTGCGGTAGTCACTTCGTCCCCCAGCAGTTCTCGAGGCCCCACTTGGTGTCCTGGCTTTCCACACCGGGGATCGGCTTGTCCGTGATCACCGCGGATCCGGTGTCGACGAACCCGCTCGGCTTCTTCCCGGTCTTGGCGTATTCGACGGCGGCGAGGACGCCCTGCTCGGCCATCTTCTTGGGGAACTGCATGACCGTCGCGGCGTACTGGCCGTCGCGCACGTTCTTGACGCCTTCACAGCCGCCGTCGATCGAACCCATCACGATCTGGTTCACCAGACCGCGGGCCTGGAGCGCGGCGTACGTGCCGCGGCCCATCGGCTCGTTCATCGTGTAGACCGCGTTGATGTCGGTGGTGCGCTGCAGCAGGTTTTCGACGCCTTGCTGCGCGAGGCTCTGGTCACCGTTCGCGGGCGTCTTGCCCTTGATCTCCGGCGACGCGTCGGTGAGCCCGATGCCCTTGAGGAACCCGGTGTGCCGCTGAGTGTCCACTGTGGACCCGGCGGTCCCGTCCACCATGAACAGCTTCGGCGGCTTGCCGTTCAGGGCGGCCTTGACGTACGCGCCCTGCTGACGTCCGGCCTCGAAGTTGTCCGTCGCGAAGGTGGCGTCGACGGCGGTGTCCGGTTCGGTCGCCGTGTCGAGCGCGATGACCAGCACCCCGGCCTTGCGGGCGCGGTCGATGGCGTCGAGGACACCGGTCGAGGAACTCGGCGTGATCAGGATGGTGTTCGCACCCTGCTGCATGAGGTTCTCGATGGCCCGGACCTGGCCGTCGTTGTCGCCGTCGAACTGGCCGGCGAGCGCGCTGAACTCCGCGCCGTTCGCCTCGGCGGCGGCCTTGGCGGCCGCTCTCAGCTCCACGAAGTAGGGATTGGTGTCGGTCTTGGTGACCAGGCCGACCTTGGCCTTGCCACCGCCGCCTGCGTTCGATCCGCCACCCCAGTGGCGTTCGACGGTGCACCCGGCCGAGGTCACCGCGAGTGCGGCGGCCATGGCTAGCGCGGCGAGACTGCGCTGTCTCATGGGGGATGCCCTCCGATTCAAGGCTGTCCGTGATGGACCGGAAGGTAGACAGGGTTATGCTCAGTCGCAAGCGTTTGCGCAAACGCTTGCCAGCTGACTTCACCGAGGAACGTTTGATGCCCCCGTCTCGCTCGTCCCGCCCCACCCAACGCGACATCGCCGAGCTGGCGGGAGTCTCGATCACCACCGTCTCCCACGTGGTCAACGGGACGAGGGCGGTGGCCGAGGACACCAAGCTGGCGGTGCTGCGCGCGATCGAGCAGACCGGCTACACCGGCGACGCCATCGCCCGCTCGCTGGTGACCGGCGGGACGCGGTCGATCGGCGTCGCGATCTCCCTGGTCGCGAACCCGTACTTCGCGGCACTGATCCAGGCGATCGAACGCGAAGCCGCCCTGGCCGGATACACGGTCTTGCTCGCGGACACGCACGACACCGTCGACACCGAGCGTGAGACCGTGCGGACGCTGCGTTCGCGCCGGGTCGACGGGCTGCTGATCACGCCGTCGCCGGGCGACGGTTCGGTGATCGGCGAACTCGTCTCGCTGGACGTCCCGACCGTGCTCATCGACCGGCTCTCCACACGCACCGACGTCGACCAGGTCGGCGCGGAGAACATCCAATCGACGTCGGCGCTGACGGCGCATCTGGCGTCGCTCGGGCATCAGCGGATCGGCATGATCAGCGGCACGGCCGGGCTGAGCACCAGCGAGGAGCGGATCCTCGGCTATCGGCTGGGGCTCGGCCGCTCGGGTTTGACCTGGTCGGAGGACCTGGTCGCGTGCGGACAGTCCTCGCAGGCGGGTGGGGCGCTCGCGCTGAGCACGCTGCTCGCGCTGCCGGAACCGCCGACGGCGCTCGTGGTCGCCAACGACACCATGATGGTCGGGGTGCTGCACGAGCTGCGGCGCCGCGGCCTGCGCGCGGGCGTCGACCTGCCGGTGGTGGTCTACGACGACGTCGAGTGGGCCGATCTGGTCGATCCGCCGCTGACCACGATGGCCCAGCCGATCGAGGAGATAGGCACACAGGCGGTGCGCCTGTTGCTGGCCCGCATCAACGATCCCGCACGCAAGGCCCAGACGATGCGGATTCCGCCTACGCTCCGCCATCGCGCGTCCTGCGGATGCGCTCTCGTTCACTCACATTGATGATTGTTGGGAGACTTTCCGGTCTCGCCGCCGAGCGACGCTCCGTCAGCCGTTACCGTCATTCAAGCTCGGATGAAGGCGTGGAGCGATGACCGCATTGTCCCCGGCGTTACCCCTGTGGGAGGACACCCCTGTCACCCACCGGTTCGGGGTGGCCATGGCGATGCACGCGAACCCGTATTCGGGTGAACTCGTCCGCGCCATCCGCCGCGCCGCACGCCGTCACGGCTGCGAAATCACCCTCGCCGACACCGGAGACAGCGTCGCCGAAGAGGCCGCGGTCATCCGCGCGCTCCGGGCGGACCGCGTCGACGGGGTCCTGCTCGTCCCGGCGGCCGGCGACGAAGCGGTGATCAACGGGCTGGTCCGGATGGGTGTGCCGACCGTGCTCGTCGACCGGATGGCCGGACGCAACGACGTCGACCAGGTCGGCTCCGAGAACATCCAGGCCGTCTGCGCGCTCGTGCGGCATCTCGCGGGGCTGCGGCACCGCAAGATCGGCTTCATCTCCGGCGAAGAGGACGTGACCACCTACGAGGAGCGGGCGCTGGGCTACCGGCTCGGCCTCGGCCGCTCCGGCCTCCGGTGGACGTCGCAGCTGGTCGCCTGCGGGCGGTCGACCCCGGGCGGAGCCGCCGCCGCGACCGCGAAACTGCTCGACAGCTGGCCGTCGCCGACCGCGCTCGTGGTGGCGAGCGAGGCGATGATGATCGGCGTCCAGTACGAGGCGCACCGGCTCGGCATCCGGATCGGGCGCGACCTCGCGATCGTCGGCTACGGCGACATGGAGTGGGCCGGGCAGGTGACCCCGGCGGTCACCACGATGGCGCAGCCGATCGAGGAGATCGGGCGCAAGGCCGTCGAACTCCTGCTGGCCCGGATCACCGACCCTGAGCGACGACCCGAATCCGTACGGCTCGCGCCGCGCTTCATACACCGGCATTCGTGCGGCTGCTGAATCACAAGTCGCTGGTGAGAAGCCCGCCGCCGGGTGATGATGGCGGAATGACCGACCTGTGGACCGTGCACACCGCCGACCTCGAAGCAGGCGTGCTGAGGGCGGCACGCGCTCTGCTGGACGACGCTTTCGACGGCGATTTCAGCGACCACGACTGGGAGAACGCCCTCGGCGGCATGCACACGCTCGTCTGGGAGGCAGGCGAGCTGATCGGGCACGCGTCGCTGGTCCAGCGGCGCCTCGTGCACGACGGCCGGGTCCTCCGCACGGGTTATATCGAGGCGGTCGCCGTCCGGTCGGATCACCGGCGGCGCGGGCACGGCGCCGCGATGATGGACGCGCTGGAACGCGTCCTGCGGAAGGCGTACGACCTCGGGGCGCTTTCGGCGTCCGACGAGGCGCTGGAGTTCTACGCGTCGCGGGGCTGGCTGCTGTGGCGCGGGACTTCGTCGGCCATGACGCCTTCGGGCGTCGAGGCGACGAAGGAGGACGACGGGTCGATCCATGTGCTGCCGGTGGGGGTCACCCTGGATCTGGACGGGGAGATCACCTGCGACTGGCGGGCGGGCGACGTCTGGTGACCAGCATTTAGTCCTCTAAATGCGGTCTAGCACCGCGCGTTGGCGCACACACGACCTGAAACCGTCCACAAGGGACACCAGGGCTCACCCGATGCCCGACTTGAGTGCTTTGCGCCGGGGTCGTGAGTGGCGATGATTGTTCTAACCCTCTTTGCCACTCACGACCCCACGCGGAACCGCACATGAAGGCATGAATCGGCCGACAGGCTTGACCTCCCCCTCGATACCTGCCGCGTTTAGTCCTCTAAATGCGGTGTTCGAGGGTGGCCGCGGCTTCGAGCAGCATCCACGCGCTCACCTGGACGGACAGGTCGCGTTCGGGAGCATCGGCGGCGAGGGGCAGCGAAGGTGCCGGAGTCGCCCAGTCGGCGCTGAAGAGCGGCCCGTGCGGCGTCTCGATGGCGCCCGACCAGCACGCGTCAGCCGACCGGATGACCAGGTCACGCGCCACCCCGCTCGGCAGCACCGGCGCCGCGAGCGCCAGGTACCGGGCGAGGATCCCGCCGAACAGGCCGCCGTCACCGCCTTCCTGTCCCCGGATCACCCCGTTCGGCGCGACATGTTCCGCGACCGCGTGGATCGTGTGCTCCACTCTGTCCATTTCGGACAGTTCGAGGCAGGCGCCGAGGTAGACCCCTTGGCAATACGTGAAAATATGCTTCACCAGTTCGCCGCTGCCGACGCGCAGGCCATCCCACACCAGGCCGGATTCCGGGTCGACGAGCCGTTCGGTCATCCAGTCGGTCAATCCACGAGCGTGCTGCGTCGAACCTTCGCGGGCGTGGAAGATCGCGGCCGGGCCGTTCGCGGGCGCGTTCTTGAAGTCGTCGCCGACGCGCCACCAGATCCCGCCGCCCGCGTCGTCGGTCCAGCCTTCGCGCAGCCGCGAACTGATCGCCTCCAACCCGCCGCGGACGTCCAGCCCGAGATGCCCCGCCCGTTGCAGCGCGAGGCCGAGCCAGGCGATGTCGTCGTAGTAGTCGTTGATCCACTTGCCGAAGTTGCGCAGCCGCACGGACACCACGAACCGGTCGATCAGTTTCAGCCGTTCCGGCGACGGCTTCCGCAGCTGGGCGTCGACGAGGGTGTCCAGCAGATGCGCCTGCCACCAGTAGTTCCAGTGCCAGTGGACGCGCTGCCCCATCGAGGGCGGCCAGCCGCTGCGGCCCAGCACGGTCCCCGGCAGCCCCCACACGCGGCGCAGATGCCGGTCGCGGATCGCGCGCTCGGCGATCGCGGCCCGGTCGGCGAGAGCAGTCATCGCGCCATCATCCCTTGCCCATCGACATACCGCTCAGTATGTTGGGATGACTCCCGGACCCGCGAGGTGCTTCATGACCACGGCGCACGTGACCTGCCCGCTCTGCGAAGCCACCTGCGGGCTGGAGGTGACGATCGACGAGAAGAGCCTGGTCACCCGCGTACAGGGTGACCATGAGGACGTCTTCTCGAAGGGCTACATCTGCCCGAAGGGCGCGTCGCTCGGCGCGCTGCACCACGACCCGGACAGGCTCACCGCGCCGCTGGTCAAACGGGACGGAGAGTTCGTCGAGGTCACCTGGGACGAGGCGTTCGCCGAGATCGACCGGCGGCTCCGGCCGATCATCGACGAGCACGGCAAGAACGCGGTCGCCGTCTACTCCGGCAACCCGACGGTGCACAACGCGGCGCTGGTGCTCTACGGCCGCGTGTTCTTCAAAGCCTTGGGCACCAGGAACTTCTACACCGCGACCACGGTCGATCAGATGCCGAAGCACTTCTCCTCCGGCTACCTCTTCGGTGACCCGCAGGCCATCCCCGTCCCCGACCTCGACCGCACCGAGCATCTGCTCATCCTGGGCGCGAACCCGTTGGTGTCCAACGGAAGCCTGATGACCGCGGCCGACACTCGCGGGCGGCTGCGCGGGATACAGAAACGCGGCGGCAAGATCGTCGTCCTCGATCCGCGCCGCACCCGGACCGCGCGACTCGCCGACGAGCACCACGCGATCCGGCCTGGCACCGACGCGTTGTTCCTGTTCGCGCTGGTCAACGTCCTGTTCGCGGAGAACCGCGTCCGCCCCGGCGAGCACGTCGCCGGCGTCGAGGAGGTCCGCGCGCTCGCGGAGCCGTTCACGCCGGAGGCGGTCGCACCCGCGACCGGGATCGACGCCGCCGAGATCCGCCGTATCGCGCTCGACCTCGCGGACGCCGACCGCGCCGCGGTGTACGGCCGGATGGGCACCACGACCCAGGCGTACGGCACCATCGCGAGCTGGCTGGTCGACGTCCTCAACACGCTCACCGGCAACCTCGATCGCAAAGGCGGCGTGATGTTCCCGCTGCCCGCCCTGTGGCGGCCGCGCCGGTCCTCGCCGTTCACCAGCGGCCGCTGGACGAGCCGGGTGCGCGGGTATCCCGAGGTGCTCGGCGAACTGCCGGTGGCCACGCTCGCGGACGAGATCGAGACCCCCGGCGAAGGCCAGGTGCGGGCGCTGGTGACCATCAGCGGCAACCCGGCGTTGAGCACGCCGAACTCCGCGCGGCTCACGGAAGCGTTGCGGCAGCTGGACTTCATGATCTCGCTCGACGTGTACCTCAACGAGACCACGCGGCACGCCGACGTCATCCTGCCCGGGCCGTCGCCGCTGGAACGGCCGCATTACGACGTCGCGCTGTACGCGCTCGCCGTGCGCAACGTCGCGAACTGGACACCGCAAACGCTCGAAACCGACATGCCGCAGGAGTGGGTGACCCTGCTGCGGCTGGCCGGGATCGCCGCGGGTCAGGGGCCGGACGTCGACGTCGCCGCCTTCGACACGATGGTCGCGGGCGAGACGGCGAGGCGCACCGGCGTCGACCTCTCGCTCGCCGAAGGCCGCACGGGCCCGGCGCGGATGATCGATCTGATGCTGCGCGGTGGACCGTACGGGCTGAGCCTGGCCGACCTCGAAGCGGCTCCGCACGGCATCGACCTCGGCGCGCTGAAGCCGCGGCTGCCCGAGGCGCTCGCCACCGCGAGCGGGAAGGTCGAGCTGGCCCCGGACGCGATCACGAAGGACGTGCCGCGGCTGCGCGCGGAGCTGGACAAGGCGCCCGACGGCGGGCTGCTGCTGATCGGGCGTCGGCATCTGAGCTCGAACAACTCGTGGATGCACAATCTGACGCCGCTGGTACGCGGCGGGAATCGGTGCACCGTCCAGGTGAACCCGGACGACGCCTCCCGGCTCGGGCTGACCGACGGCGGGCTCGCGTCGGTGACTTCGCGGGCGGGCAAGCTCGAAGCGCCGGTGGAGGTCACGGCCGACGTCCGGCCCGGCGTGGTGAGCATGCCGCACGGCTGGGGGCACGACCTCGACGGAACCCGGACGAAGGTCGCTGCCGCGCACGCCGGGGTCAACTCGAACCTGGTCGCCGACGAGACCCTGCTCGACGTCCCGTCGGGGAACGCCGTGCTGAACGGGATCCCGGTGGAGGTGACCCCCGTCTAGCCGAGGGCTGAAGGGGACTTTCCCCGCATCTCACGCGGTGAAGGACGCTTTCACCACGTCTTATGCGGGGAAAGCGTCCTTCAGCCCCCGGCTACCAGGCTTGGGCGAGGTCGGCGTGCTGCCGGATCCAGGCGTGCATGACGATCCCGGCGGCGACACCGGCGTTGATCGAACGGGTGGTGCCGAACTGCGCGATCGAAACGACCAGTGACGCCGTCTTCTGCGCCTCGGCCGACAGTCCCGGCCCCTCCTGGCCGAACAGCAGGACGCATTCGCGCGGCAGTTCGGCGGTTTCGACGGGCTGCGAGCCGGGCGTGTTGTCGACGGCGACCACGGCGAGCCCTTCCGCCGCGGCGAAGGCCAGCAGCCCGTTGACGTCCTCGTGGTGGAGAAGATGCTGGTAGCGGTCGGTCACCATGGCGCCGCGCCGGTTCCAGCGGCGCCGCCCGACGATGTGCACCGCCGCCGCGGCGAACGCGTTCGCCGTCCGGACCACGGTGCCGATGTTGTGGTCGTGCTGGAAGTTCTCGATCGCCACGTGGAACGGATGCCGCCGCGAGTCCACATCGGACACGATGGCCTCGCGCCGCCAGTAGCGGTACGGGTCGACGACGTTGCGGCGATCGCCGTTGGCCAGGAGCTCCGGGTCGTAGCGCTCGTCCGCGGGCCACTCGCCCTCCCACGGGCCGACGCCGATCTCTTCCCGCGCCACCCATTCGGTGGGCCCGGCCTCTTGCTCAGTCACCCGGTGATTGTCACTCAGCCCATGCTGACGCGGTGCGCCGGTGCGTCCCCGTCGTGGTGGCGGTGACGCCAGCGCTGGTACGCGCCGATGTAGGAGATGATCACCGTCGCCATCGCGATCACGACGACCACCGGCAGCGACGAACGCGGGAACACGGTGTCGTAGAGGTAGTAGGCGTTGAAGCCGCCGGGCAGGTCGCCGAGGCCCTGCTGGTGCCGGAAGTAGTTCTCGGCCGCCGTCAGCGGGCAGGGCCACGGGAAGACGTTGACGAGCACACCCCATGCGGCGAAGAACACATGCACGAAGATCACCTTCGGCCACCGCCACGCCAGGAAACCGCCGAATCCTATGAACAACAGCGCGAAAATATGCACCGCGACTGTCACGTTCGCCAGGAAACCCGCCACCTCAAGCCCCCTTTCACACCCCTACCAGGGACGTTACCCCTCTCTTATTGAGAAACGCTCACGAAAAAACGGGGCATCCTCCGTTCGCACAGAGGATGCCCCGTTCGGGAGGCTTTACTCAGGACAGACCGAGATCGTCCTTGTTCAGAATGTAACGGTATTCGAGGCCTTCCTTCTCGATGGCCTCGCGCGCTCCGGTGTCCCGGTCGACGACGGTCGCGACGCCGACCACGTTCGCCCCGGCCTCGCGCAGCGCCTCGACGGCGGTGAGGACGCTGCCGCCGGTGGTCGAGGTGTCCTCGACGGCCAGCACGCGCTGCCCCAGCACCTCGACACCTTCGATCCGGCGCTGCATGCCGTGTTCCTTGACGGCCTTGCGGACGACGAACGCGTCGAGCACGACACCGTCGGTCGCCGCGGAGTGCAGCATCGCCAGCGCCACCGGGTCCGCGCCGAGGGTCAGGCCGCCGGCGGCGACGTAGTCCCAGTCGTGCGTGAGCTGCCGGAGCAGCTTCCCGATGAGCGGAGCGGCCGCGTGATGCAGCGTCGCCCGCCGGAGGTCGATGTAGTAGTCGGCTTCCTTGCCAGAGGACAAGGTCACCTTGCCGTGCACGACGGCGAGTTCGCCGACCAGTCTCGCCAGTTCGAGTTTCGCCGCTTGATCAACACCGGGGTACGCCACGGCCGAGAGTCTTACACACGGCCCGCCGGGCGCTTCGAAGGTAGCTCTAGTCATTGCCGGACGTCGCCGCGTCGACCGCCTGGCCGCGGGTCGCCGCCCAGGCCGGGACCAGGGTCGCCGCCAGCGCGAGCGCCGCGGCGAGCCCGATGATGGTCAGATAGATCAGCGGCGAGCCCATCGGCAGCAGGGAATCGGCCGCCACCAGGCAGAACGGGACGATCGCGCCCGCCGAGACGACGGTGCCGAGCACGATCCCGACCAGTGCGACGAGCCCGCCTTCGAAGCCGGCCATCCGCAGCACCTGCGCCCTCGTCGAGCCGGTGAGCCGCTGGAGGCCGAACTCGCGACGCCGCCGCACGGTCGCCATCACGAGCGTGTTGGCGACCGAAATCACCGTGTAGGCGATGATCATCCCGACCAGCAGGTAGTTCACCCACGCGCCGACGGCCTGGTCCTTGTCGTGCGCCGCGACGAGCGCCGCCCGGTCACCGACGGACACCGGCAGTCCGGCCGTCGCCTCGCGGAGCCGCTCGGTGAGCACCGCCGGATCGACGTCCGGGGCGGCGCGGACCAGCATCTGCGGCGCGAGTCCGGCGGTGGTGTGCGGAGCCAGGAGACCGGCCGGGAGCAGCAGGCTTTCGAAGCCGGGACGCTGGCTGGTCACCGCGACGACCTTGACGTCGACGGGGGCGCCGTCGCCGAGCCGCAGGCTGAGCGTATCGCCGAGACCGCGGCCGAAGTCCTTCGCGAAGACCTCGGGGAGCGCGACGGTCCGGCCGGTCAGCGCCGTCAGGTCACCTTGGGTCACCTTGGTGTCGGTCGTGGCGGAGGCGCCGGATGCGGTGAGGCCGATCGCCGGCCGTCCCTCGTCGGAGGAGTCGTACGGGTTCTCGAGGAACACGCTGCTGGTGACGTACTCGGACGCTCCGGCCACACCGGGCACGGCCTGGATCCGCTGGACGAGGTCCGGCGACAGCCCTCCCGCCGCGGAACCGATCACGGCGTCCGCCCGGACGTCTTCGGTGAACGCCTGGTTCGCCAGCTCCTGCTGGGTGGTCTGCAGGTAGATGTTCGCGGTCGCGATGCCGACGGCGAGCATGATCGGGGTGACCGCGCCCGCCGCCCGGACGATGCCGGCGCGGGTGTTGAGCACGGCGAGCCGGGCGTCGATACCGCCGAGCAGGCGCATCGGCCACTGCAGGATCGCCGTCATCACCTTGGCGACGCCGGGCGTGATCATCGCGACGCCGATCGCCCAGAGGATCACCGCGGGTCCGGCGGTGCTTGCCGCGATCGGTCCGGTCATCACCGCCACGGTCACGATGGCCAGCGCGGTGCCGCCGCCGAAGCAGAGCGCGGCGACGATGAACCGCGTCGGGGTCAGCCAGCGGCGGGTGACCGCGGCCTCGGCGAGCGCCTCGGTCGGCCGGATCTTCCCGGCGCGGCGGCCGGCGACGAAGGCGGCGATGAACACCGCGAGCATCGCGGCTCCCGCGCCGACGACGGCGGGCAGCCAGCCCTGGTAGAACCGCAGGACCGGGGGCACCACACCATTTTCGACCAGCTGTCCGAACAGCCACTCGCCGAGGATCGGTCCCAGCAGCGCGGCGAGCGCGGTGGCGAGCACGCCGACGGCCAGCGCTTCGCCGAGCACCATGCGCCGGAGCTGACGCGGGGTCGTGCCGATCGCCCGCATCAGCGCGAGTTCCCTCGAACGCTGCTGGGTGGACAGGCTCAGTGTGCTGGCGACGACGAACATCGCGACCATCACCGAAAGCCCACCGGACACCGCGGCGATGACGATCAGGTTGGAGCCGCTGGAATCGGCCTCGGGGAACTCCGCGACACCGCGATCGATACCGGTCAGGACGTTCGCCCCGGCCGCGGCCTCGGCGACCTTCGCCTGCACCGTTTCGATGTCGGCGCCCGGATCGGTGAAGACGCCGATGACGTCGGCCTTGCCGGGGTGCCCGGAGAGCCGGGCGGCGTCGGCGGCGGAGAAGAACACGGCCGCCTGCGTGATCGAACGCGGCGCACCGGCCATCCCGGCGACGCGGAACACTTCGGTCTTGCCGCGCGCGGCGACCTCCACGACGTCGCCGGGCTTGGCCCCCGACGAGGACTCGACGACGACCTCGCCCGCGACGGGCGCGGCACCCGCGACCAGCGCGTACGGGGTCAGGACGGCGGAATCCCAAGCGTGGCCGAGCGCGGGCTTGCCGCCCGCTGCGAGCGGGAAGCTCACTTCGGCGACGACGTCCGAGACGCCGGAGACGGACCTCAGCCGGGAGACCAGTCCGCTGTCGAGCCGGACACGTTCAGGAAGCCGCGCGTCCTCGAACTTGCGCTTGTCGTCGGCTTCGAGGGAGGCCGGGTCTTCCTTGGGCAGCTCGAAGGTCTGGCCGCCGGTGACGAGGATCGGCGCGGCCGCGAGCCGCTGCGGTTCCGCGTTGCCGCGGATCCCCGTCTCCATCAGGCCACCGCAGGAGGCGACGATCAGCGCGCCGAAGAAGACCGCGACGAAGGTGCCGATGAACCCGCCCTTGCGCAGGCGCAAGGTCCGGAAGGCGAGTCGCAGCATCACGCACCCGCCCTGGCCGGGCCGGTGTTCTGGCCCCTCCGCTGAGACGCGTACGTCGGGGCTGCCCAGGCACCCAGGTGGGTCATGCGTTCGGCGACGACGTCCGCGGTCGGGGCGTGCAGTTCGTCCGCGATCCGGCCGTCGGCGAGGAAGATGACCCGGTCCGCGTACGAGGCGGCCATCGGGTCGTGGGTCACCATGATCACCGTCTGGCCGGTCGTGCGGACCGAAGCGCGCAGCAGCTCCAGGACTTCGGCGGCGGTGCGGGTGTCGAGCGCCCCTGTCGGCTCGTCGGCGAAGACCACCGCGGGCCGGGTGACCAGTGCCCGCGCGATCGCGACGCGCTGTGCCTGCCCGCCGGACAGTTCACCGGGAAGGTGCTTGCGGCGGCCGGAAAGCCCGACGCGGGCCAGCATCTCCTCGACGACGCGGCGATCCGGTTTGGCGCCGGCGAGCTGCTGCGGGAGCGTGACGTTCTGTTCGACGGTCAGCGCCGGAAGCAGGTTGAAGGCCTGGAAGATGAAGCCCACCCGGTCGCGGCGCAGCTTCGTCAGCTTCGTCTCGCTCATCCCGGCCAGCTCCTGCCCGTCGAGCACGACGGATCCCGACGTCGGCCGGTCCAGCCCGGCCGCGCAGTGCAGGAAGGTGCTCTTGCCCGAGCCCGAAGGGCCCATCACGGCGGTGAAGCCGCCGCGCGGGAACGCGAGCGTCACCCCGTCCAGTGCGACGACGCCCTTGCCGTATTCCTTGCGGACGCCGTCGAGCCGGACCGCGTCTCCGTTCCACCCAGGGTTCATGGTGAAAACCCTAGGAATCCCAGGTCGGAAGCACCCTGGGGCGAGCGTGCGTCTCGTTGGTAGGGCGGGCCCTACCTGACCGCCCCGGTTTTGGCGTCCACGTCGAGGTCGTGCTCGATCCCCTTGCCGTCACGCAGCCCGACCTGCCAGACGAGGGCGCCGTCGGTGGCTCGGTCGATCTCCATTTCGTCGAGCTCACCCGGCTGCCGTTGCTGCGCGGTCTGCAACGCCTTGACCGCGTCGACGTCCGCCTGTTCGATCTTCGCCAGGTCGTCGCTCGGCTTCGCGGTCGGCTGGTCGCCGAGCACCTGACCGCCGTCCCGGCTCACGCGGATCTTGTGTTCCTGCCCTTGCGACGCGACCTTGATCTCCCAGCCGTCGTTCGCGGGCTCGACGTCGAACACCCGCCCGCCGGGCATGGCGGCCGCCGCGGCTTGGATCGCCTTCACCGGCTGGGCTTCCGGTCCCGGAGCCGCGGGCCCTGGCGGTTGCTCGGTGGAACAAGCGGCCAGCGTCAGCGCGACCGCGATGACGAGAAGTGATGACTTCATGATCCACGCGTACCCGCCCGGGGCGGGCTCGAACCGTCGGATGGCACTGTGGGGTGATGGTCTCGAACGGACAGGGCTGGCTCCAGATCGGCGAGCTGACGACGGCGTTCGCGCTTTCGGCGGCGATCGGGCTGGAGCGGCAGATCAGGGGCAAGAGCGCCGGACTGCGGACCCAGACGATCGTGGGCACGGCGTCCGCGCTGATCCTTTTGGTCAGTAAGTACGGTTTCGGCGACATCCTCGCGACCGGGCAGGTCGTCCTCGACCCGTCCCGGATCGCGGCGCAGATCGTCTCCGGTGTCGGATTCCTCGGCGCCGGGCTGATCATCACCAGGCAGGGCGCGATCCGGGGGCTCACCACGGCCGCCGCGGTCTGGGAGACCGCGGCCATCGGCATGGCGGCGGGGGCCGGTCTGCTGCTGCTGGCGGTCGTGGTGACGGCCATGCATTTCGTGGTGGTACTCGGTTTCACCTGGCTGACCGAGCATCTTCCGGGCGGCACGGGCACGACGAGGCTGCGCGTGAGTTACGCGGACGGGCAGGGAGTTCTTCGCGATCTGCTGGCGCTGTGCACCAGCCATCGCTGGTCGATCACGTCGTTGCGGATCACCGACGACCGCGACGGCGAGGTGACGGTGTCACTCGACCTCACCGGCCCCGATCACACCGCCGCCCCGGCCGTGCTCGCCGCGACCGAAGGGGTGCGGTCGATCGAAACCGCCGACGACGATTAGGTGCGGCCTTTGCCGCCGAACCCGCCGCCGAGCTTGCGCAGCACCGCCCTCGGCAGCAACCCGCCGACCGCGACGAGTGCCTTGTACTGCAGGCTCGGCACCGAGATCACCTTGCCGCGGCGCAGATCCGCGAGCGCCTCGTCCACGACCTGCTCGACGCCGAGCCAGAACGCCTTCGGCCCCGGCTTGTCCAGACCCGCCCGCTCGTGGAACTCCGTGGTGGTGAACCCGGGGCACAGCGCCATCATGCGGATGTTCTTCGGCAGCGAGGCGGCGATGCCCTCGGTGAACGAGGTGACCCAGTTCTTGCTGGCCGTGTACGTCGAACCACGGCCGCTGAAGAAGCCGGCGACCGAACTGACGTTGATGATCGCGCCCTCGCCGCGCTCGATCATGCCCGGCAGCGCGGCGCGGGTCAGCCGCAGGACCGCCGTGACGTTGACGTCGAGCTGACGTTGCAGCGCGTCCGGCGGGATGGTCCAGAAATCGCCGTTGAGACCGAAACCCGCGTTGTTCACCAGCAGGTCCACCGGCTCGCCTTCCAGGCGGGCCTCGACCGGCGCTCGTCCGTCCACTTCGGACAGATCGGCGGGCAGGACGACGACGTCCACACCGTGCGCCTCGATCAGTTCCGCCGCGAAACCCTCCAGCCGGTCGACGTCGCGGGCGACGAGCACGAGGTCGTACCCCTCGGCGGCGAGCCGGCGCGCGAACTGCGCACCGATGCCGGCGGTGGCACCGGTGATCAGGGCGGTCTGTGTCATGTCGCCGAACCTACTCCTCGGTCGGAATCCGGGAAGACGCTCGGCCGAGCCGGATGTGGGGGTCACCCACCGTGGGGATTTGACGTGCAACCGCACTGGTCGGGAAGTATCGTCCGGCCCCATGGGGAAGCACAGCAGGCGCAAGCCGAGCTACCTGCCCAAAGTCGCGGTCGGCGCGGCGCCGCTGGCGTTGTTGCTCGCCGGCCCGGCCACCGCCATCGCCAGCCAGACCGACCCGTCGATCCCGCTGCCCCTCGACCACCAGCGCGAAGGCAGCCTGGACCGCGGAGCCGGCTTCACCACCGAAGGCGATACATCCGTCTTTCGCGGTTTCTTGAACAACACCGAACGGAACGTCTTCGGCAAGGACCTCGGCGACGCGAAGGCCGTCGCGGACGTCCGCCGCTCGGTGAGCGAGACCGTCGAGACCCGCGAGAGTGTCACTGCGCGCCCGGACAAGGTCGGCGCGCTCGGTGCGGCGAAGACCACCGAGACCCTCAAACAAGGCCAGCGGGAAGCCGTGAAGGTCGACCGCTACGGCAGTGTCGTCGCCGGGAACGAGACCGAACTCGAGCGGACCGGCACACGGCTGACCGAGGTCACCCTCGACCCGCGTACCGGCGTCCCCACCTTCGTCTCCCAGGACGGCCGCGCTCTCCGCGCGTCCGAGGGGACCTACCACGCCGTCCGCCCGCTACCCGGGGTCGGCGTGATCAACGAGACGGACCAGCGGGCAGGCGGAGCCCTCGACCGGGCCGTCCGGCTCGACGGCGCCTTCTCCGGCGACCTCGGCGGCGTCCTGGAGGCCGGGCGGTCGTCCGGGCACGCGGTCGACGTCGGCGAGCTCGCGGCCGTCGGGACCACGTCGACGCAGCACGGCAACGGCCGGCTCAAAGGCGTTCTTCCGCTCGACGTCGGCTCGGGCACCGCTCTCGGCCAAGACCACGCCTTCGGCGGCACCGTCGGCCCGGGGACCGGGCTCGTGACCACTGGGCAGAACATGGATCTGGCGCAGCACGGCGACGGACTCACCGGCTCCGGTTCGCATACGATCAGCGGTGACCTCGGCGTCGGCGAGGTCGCGTCCGTCCACGGCGCCACGACGTCGTCCGTGCGCGGGGTCCTGCCCACCACCGATCCGGCGCGAGCGGGGCAGCTGACGCAGTCCGGGACGCTCGACCTGACGCTGCTCGGTCAGCCGGCGCACACGGGCTACACGGCCGGGGCGCTCCCGCTGGAGCTCGAACCGGCCTGACCAGGCCGCCACCGATGTCGCGAAAGCCACTTTCGCGACGTTCAAGGTTGCGAAAGTGGCTTTCGCAACGTCCTCGACGGCAAAGCCGCGTCTGAGAGTCCTAGGCCTGCGGCTCGATGTCGTCGGCGGCCTCGGCCTGCCAGTGACGGCCCGGGGTCGGGGCGTTGTCGTACTCCTCGTCGAACGGGTCCACGATGTCGGCGATCTCGCCGAGGTCGCGCAGCAGCCGCTCGAGCCGCGACGGCCCGGCGTTCGGGGCGACGCTCGCGAGCACCCACTCGTTCTCCAGCCACGCCACGCCGACGTCGCCGCCGAGCGAGTCCGCCGCGTCGACGAGTTCCTGCGTGATCACCTTGCGGGCACCCTCGGAGTCGTCCGCGAAGGCGTAACGCTGACCGATCGGGCCCAGCATCTCGGGCATGTCCTGGCGCTGGAACGGCACACTGGACAGCCACATCTCCAGCGGCACTTCGTGCACGCGGTTGCAGCGCACGGCGACCACGACCGCCGGGATCTGGCCCTCGGTCTCGATGTCGAAGATGAAGACGGGGCGCCGCCCGTCGGAGGTGAAGGTGGACCCGGCCACGACGTTGACCGCCAGCTGCGCGCCGAAGTACCCGATCGCGCCGTTGGACCACTGCCGCGGCAGCCGCTCGTCCTCTTCGACGAACTGCCAGCCGCGCAGCTCGGCCCAGCGCATGCGCTCGCGATTGCGCGAGCCCTCCTTCGCCCGGTCGGCCGCGAGCAGCGCCAGCCCCGCCACCAAGGCGACGGCGGCGATGACGAACCAGATCCACGCCGGAATACCCACGACGGTCAGGGTATCCCCCTGCCCTCACCGGATGTGATCGCCGGGCGCCGTGTCGCGCGCCCCTTTCGGTGCGGGGCCCGGGAAAGACCACGAAAGACGCGGAAAAGGTCGACAAATCGCCGTGTCGCCAACGCTTGTGAATGGCAGGCGATCACCTGTGATCAGACGGACGACTCACGTGATCAGACGGACGACACAAGTGATTGGACGGACGACACGCGTGATCAGGGGCGTGACTCGCGTGATCGAAGGCGGAACTCGCGTGATCAGAGGCGGAACACCCCGAGTGCGGCCGCCGATCACGCGAGTCACGTCCCTGATCACGCGAATCACGCCTTCGCTCATGCCGCGCCGATGTGCCCGGGTCCGTGAAGGCCTCCTTGAGGGACTCTGGGTCCCTCAAGGAGGCCTTCACGGACTTCGGACAAGGAGGAGCAGAAGACCACGGTTGGTTCTAGCCGTTCACGAGACCTCAGTCCACCCGCGTGACCGTCAGTGCCTCCGACGCCTCCTGGGCCGGGATGTCCACCCGGACCGTGTCGCCGTCCCGGATCTCACCGGCGAGCAGCTGTTTCGCCAGCTTGTCGCCGATCGCCGACTGCACGAGCCGCCGCAGCGGCCGCGCGCCGTAGATCGGGTCGAAGCCGTTCAGCGCGAGCCACTCGCGGGCCCCGTCGGTGACGTCCAGCGTCAAGCGACGCCGCGAAAGCCGCGTGGCGAGCCGCTCGATCTGGATGTCCACAATGGACGTCAGCTCGTCGGTGCCCAGCGCGTGGAAGACCACGATGTCGTCCAACCGGTTCAGGAACTCCGGTTTGAACTGACGCTGCACCACCGACATCACCGCGTCGTTGCGCTGGCGCTCGTCGAGCGCCGGGTCGGCGATGGCCTGCGAGCCGAGGTTCGACGTCAGCACCAGGATCGTGTTGCGGAAGTCGACCGTGCGGCCCTGGCCGTCGGTGAGCCGTCCGTCGTCGAGCACCTGGAGGAGCACGTCGAACACGTCCGGATGCGCCTTCTCGACCTCGTCCAGCAGCACCACCGAATACGGCCGGCGGCGCACCGACTCGGTCAGCTGCCCGCCCTGGTCGTAGCCGACGTAGCCGGGAGGCGCACCGACCAGGCGCGCCACCGAGTGCTTCTCGGCGTACTCGCTCATGTCGATCCGCAGCATCGCGCGCTCGTCGTCGAACAGGAACTCGGCCAGCGCCTTCGCCAGCTCGGTCTTGCCGACGCCGGTCGGGCCGAGGAACAGGAACGAACCGGTCGGCCGGTCGGGGTCGGCGACGCCGGCCCGGGTGCGGCGCACCGCGTCCGAGACGACCTGCACGGCCTCCTTCTGCCCGACGACCCGCTTGCCGAGCTCCTCCTCCATCCGGAGCAGCTTGCCCGTCTCGCCTTCCAGCAGCCGCCCGGCCGGGATACCGGTCCACGCGCTGACCACGTCGGCGACGTCGTCCGCGCTGACCTCCTCCTTGAGCATCACGTTCTGCTGGCTGACCTCGTTCGCCTCGGTCGCGGCCTGGAACTCCTTCTCCAGCGCGGGAATCCGGCCGTAGCGGAGTTCGGCGGCCTTGCCGAGGTCGCCGTCGCGTTCGGCGCGTTCGGACTCGCCGCGCAGCTGCTCCAGCTGCTCCTTGAGTTCGCGGACGCGTTCGATCGAGCCCTTCTCGTTCTGCCAGCGCGCGGTCAGCGCGGTCAGCGTTTCCCGCTTTTCGGCCAGTTCCGAACGCAGCGCGGCGAGGCGCTCCTTCGACGCGGCATCGTCCTCTTTGGACAACGCCATCTCTTCGATCTCCATCCGCCGCACGGCGCGCTCGACCTCGTCGATCTCGACGGGCCGGGAGTCGATCTCCATGCGGAGCTTCGAGGCGGCCTCGTCGACCAGGTCGATCGCCTTGTCCGGCAGGAACCGGGCGGTGATGTAGCGGTCGGACAGGGTCGCGGCGGCGACCAGCGCGGCGTCGGTGATGCGCACACCGTGGTGCACCTCGTACCGCTCCTTGAGCCCGCGCAGGATGGCGATGGTGTCCTCGGGGGACGGTTCGCCGACCAGCACCTGCTGGAAGCGCCGCTCCAGCGCGGCGTCCTTCTCGATGTGCTGGCGGTACTCGTCGAGCGTGGTCGCGCCGACCATCCGCAGCTCGCCGCGGGCGAGCATCGGCTTGATCATGTTGCCCGCGTCCATCGCGCCTTCACCGGTCGCGCCGGCGCCGACGATGGTGTGCAGCTCGTCGATGAAGGTGACGACCTCGCCCGCGGAGTCGGTGATCTCCTTGAGCACGGCCTTCAGCCGCTCTTCGAACTCGCCGCGGAACTTGGCGCCCGCGACCATCGAGCCGAGGTCCAGCGCCACCACGCGTTTGCCGCGCAGCGACTCCGGCACGTCACCGGCGACGATGCGCTGGGCGAGCCCTTCGACGATGGCCGTCTTGCCGACGCCCGGCTCGCCGATCAGCACCGGGTTGTTCTTGGTGCGGCGCGAGAGCACCTGCACCACGCGGCGGATCTCGGTGTCGCGGCCGATCACCGGGTCCAGCTCGCCGGCGCGGGCGCGCTCGGTCAGGTCGACGCCGTACTTCTCCAGCGCCTTGAACGTGCTTTCGGGATCCGCGCTCGTGATCCGCGCGGAGCCGCGCACCTTGGCGAACGCCTCGCGCAGCGCGTCCGGGGTGGCGCCGTGCCGTTTGAGCAGCTCGGCGACCGGCCCGCCTTCGGTGGCGAGGCCGACGAGGAGGTGTTCCGTCGAGACGTACTCGTCGCCGAGTTCGGTCGCGAGCTTCTGCGCGTGCGTCAGCGCCTTGACCGCGTTCGTGTCGAACTGCGGGCTCGACACGGTGGCGCCGGTCGCCGACGGCAGCGCCGCGATCAGCGGCTCCAGCTCCTTGTGCACCTGCGCCGGATCGGCCCCGACCGCGGTCAGCAGCGGTGCGGTGAGCCCCTCACCCTGCGCCAGCAGGGCGCCGAGCAGGTGTGCGGCCGCCACATGCGGGTTCCCCGCCATCGTGGCCGCCTGCGCCGCCGACGAGATCGCCTGCTGGGTCTTCGTGGTCGGGTTGAAAGCGTCCATCCCTCACCTCGTACTAGGTCTTGCGAAGATCTGTCGACAGGTACAACGTCAGGAAAGTTGAGTCTGTTCCGCTCAACTCTGAAAAAGTTCAGCCCCCGCTCGGGGAGACGGCCTCCGCGGGCAGACGCGGACCCACCCGGCCGAGGCCGACGACGGCCGTGCAGGCGCACGCGGCCACGAGCACCCACGGGATCCAGACTGCCACGGAGAACAACGCCACGACGGCCGGAGCGATCACCGCCGCGAGCGTGAACGCGTATTGGAAGGCCGCCAGATACCGGCCCCGCGCCTCCGGTGGCGCCGCCGCTTCGGCCAGCGCCCCGGACCGCGGGCCGAAGGCGAGATCGCCCGCGGCCAGCACGAGGGTCGCGCCGAGCAGGTAAACCGGCTGGAACACCTTCGGCACGAACACCACCACCAGGCAGGCAAGGCACCACACCGCGAACAACGCCGAGCCCGCGCGCATGGCGGCGATCCGGGTGAGTTTGCGGGTGAGCCGCAAGCCGACGACTCCACCCAGACTGGTGACGACGGTGAGCAGCGCGATGATCGCCCCGGGAAGCCATCGAGGCCCCTGCAACGCGTTGAAGACGTACACCGGCATCCCGATGAGGAAGAAGTCCATCGTGAGCGCGAAGAGGCCGCTGAACACGATGAGCGCCAGGTACGGACGGTTCCGCCAGACCCGCGCGGGCCCCGAGCACCGGGGCAGGTGCTGCGGGGCGGGGGTGACGAGCGTCGAGAGGACGGCCGCGGCGATGACGAAGGTCGCGACGTCCAGCATCACGGCGACATAGAGGCCATCGCGCCCGATCCACACCAGCAGCCCGGCCGCGGCGAGCCCGCCCAGCCCGAAGCCCGCGGAGCGGACCATCGCGGCTTCGGCGAACGGCCGGTCCTTCGGCCCTTCGCCCGCGACGTCGGCGATGAGCGAGAACTGCGAGCTGTAGAACAGCTGCTGCCCGGCCGCGAGCATGACGGACGCGCCGACGACCCCGGCGAATCCACCGGCCAGCAGGAAGGCGCTCGCCCCGGCGGCCTGCAGGACGTGGGCACAGATCATCACCGACCGAGGGCCGATCAGGTCGACGAGCCGCCCGGCGAACGCGGGGACGAGCAGCCCGGCCAGTGCACCGAGAGTGACCGCACTCCCCGCCTGGGCGAGGGGGAGACCCACCACACGGATGACGAAGACCAGCCCGAGCGGGAGGAAAAGTCCCGAGCCGAAGTTGTCGATTCCCAAGGCGACCAGTAATGCGACCCGGTTACGCACTGATACGACGCTACCGGTGTCACGGCGCCGCGAAAGGTCCGTTCAGTCAAGACCGGCGGGTAGGAACGGCCGACGTCAAACGTCGCATGTCCGCACGGACAGGGCGGCGCGGACATCGGCGTTCATCTCCGCCAGGCGCGTGGTCAGTTCGAGGACCTTTTCGTCGTCCCAGCCGCCGAGCGCGCGCTCCATGAATTCCAGATAGCCGGCCCGCCTGCGCCCCAGCTCCGCGCGCCCGCGCTCGGAGATGCTGATGATCGACGCGCGGCCGTCCTCGGGGGCGGGACGGCGGTCGACCATCCCCGCCGCGGACAGCTGGGAGATTTGACGGCTTACGACCGAAAGGTCCACAAAGCGTCGTTTGGCCAATTCGGAAGGGCGCGCTTCACCGTGCTTCGCCAGATCCGACAGCAGCATCGCGGCCGCCGGATGCAGACCGGGGTCGTCTTGCCACGCCTGCATTATCCAGGCGTGCTGCAGCTGGGAGGCGGCCTTCAACTCACGCATCAGCTCGACTTTGGCGTCGTCCGCGGAGCTCATCGGTCCCTCCTGGCTACTTGTACAGTACAACTTTATTCGGCGACACTTGCGTAAGACAACTATTTACCTCGTGAGATCGCCCACTGCCGACCGGTTTCGAGTACACCCGTCCGGAGCAACGATGCAGGCAAAAGGTCTCTCGGCGGCTAGTCTCGCGAACGAGCCGGAACTCAGCCGACCGGCCGACAGCCACTGACCGGAGAGGTGAATGATCCGTGAATTCTTCTCCAGTGGACCCTCGTTCGTGAACCTGGGGAACTGTCTTCCGGTATGCGCTTCCCGATCAGCGACTCCCAGCCCGTGACGGCCGACGCGGTCAGCCCGGTCCCGCGGTCTTCGGCGCCGCGTGAAGCCCCGCCCGCGGTCACCGCGATGGTGCGGCTCATCCGGGACACCTGGGCGAAGTCGGAACCCTTCATCCCGGAGATCTCGCAGTTCTTCTACGGGATGCTGTTCACCCTCGCGCCGGCCACCCGCGACTTCTTCCCGATCAACATGGAGGTCCAGCGCGGCAGGCTGGTCCGCGCGCTGGTGCACATCGTGCAGATGGTCGACCGGCCGGACGACCTGGTCCCGTTCCTGACCCAGCTCGGCCGCGACCACCGCAAGTTCGGTGTCATCCCTCGGCACTACGAGGCCGTCGGCACCGCACTGCTCGCCTCGCTCAAGAACCACCTCGGCCCGGACTGGACACCCGAGGTCGAACGGGCCTGGGCGGAGGCGTTCACCATCGTCGCCCGCGCGATGCAGGAGGCCGCCGCGGCCGACGTCAACCCGGCGTCGTGGTCGGCGACCGTCCTCGAACACCGGCGGCTCACCTGGGATCTCGCCCTGGTCCGCGTCCAGCCCGAATTCCCGGTGCCGTACCAGCCCGGTCAGTACATGAGCGTCGAAGTACCGCAGCGGCCGCGGCTCTGGCGCTACCTTTCGCCCGCGAACGCGCCGCGCGAGGACGGCGGCATCGAGTTCCACGTGCGCGCCGTCGACGGCGGCTGGGTTTCGCGCGCCATCGTGAGCCACACACAGCCCGGCGACGTCTGGCGGCTCGGACCGCCGCTCGGCAGGCTTTCGGTCGACCGCACCGACGGCCGCGGCGTCCTGATGATCGCGGGCGGCACCGGTATCGCGCCGCTGCGCGCCATCCTGGACGACCTCGCGCAGTGGGGCGAGAACCCGAAGGTCCAGTTGTTCTACGGCGGACCGTCGCGTGAGGACCTCTACGACCTCGACGAGTTGCGTGCCCTGGCCGCCACGAACCCGTGGCTCACCGTGACCCCGGTGGTCGAGCACGGTGAGGAAGCTCCCGGCTGCGTACAGGGCACGCTCGCGGAAGCCGTTACGCAGCAAGGATCCTGGCCGGGACACCGGATCCTCGTCGCCGGTTCGCCCGCGATGATCCGGGCGACCGTGTCCCGGATGCTGGTCGCGGGCAGCGCGCTCGACCAGATCGCGTACGACCCCTTCACCATCGACTAGGGAATTCGATTCCACAATGGTGATCGGCCGCGTTACGTAACCTCGTAATCACGGAGAAAAAGCCACCCGATCGGCCGATCACGCTTTCCTTTACTTAGTGCCAGACGGGGTTGACGGCGCGTATATCGTTTGCTCCGTTCGAGCGGGAAACAACCATTCTTGGATCCTTTCGCGACGTTCGGGCATACAGTCGGGAACCCTCGGGGGAACACGAGCACGATGACATCGGGTCTGGAGAATATGCCCGATCCAACTGGAGAAAATCGTTCACCCATGACTGCCGAAACAGTGAAGTACGAGCATCCACCGGGTTCGTCGAGATCTTCACCGATTCCCGTCCCGCCCTTGGTCGAGACGCCGACGGCGGACAAGTCCGGGCAGCTGGCCAAGCTCATCAGGGAGAGTTTCGCCGCCGTCGAAACGAAGGCCGAGGAGCTGTCCCAGTACTTCTACGGCGTGCTCTTCTCCGTTTCGCCGGACGCCAGGGCGTTGTTCCCGATAAACATGGCCACGCAGCGAAATCGTTTGCTGCGCGCGCTGGTCTACGTCGTGCAGATGGTGGACCGGCCCGACGAGCTGGCCACCTTCCTCGCCCAGCTCGGCCGGGACCACCGGAAGTTCGACGTACTCGGCCGCCATTACGACGCCGTCGGCGTCGCGCTGATCGCCGCGTTGAAAAGGTTCTTGAAGGACGACTGGACTCCCGAGGTGGAAGACGCCTGGGTCACCGCGTACGGCGTCATTTCGAAGAGCATGCGGGAGGCCGCGGGCAAGGAGGCCGGGCCGGCGTGGTGGAAGGCGACCGTCGTCGAACACCGGCTCGCCACCCGCGACGTCGCCGTGATCAAGGTGCGCACCGATCAGCCGCTCCCGTACCGGGCGGGCGGCTACGTCAGCGTCGAGGTCCCGCAACGGCCGCGGATGTGGCGGTACTTCTCGCCCGCCACCGCGCCGCACGACGACGGGACGATGGAGTTCCACGTGCACGCCGTCCGCGGCGGCTGGGTCTCGCGCGCGATCGTCCACCACACCCGGCGCGGCGACGTCTGGCGCCTCGGACCGTCGCTGGGCGCGCTTTCGGTGCACCACACGGAAAGCCGTCCGCTGCTGATGATCGGCGGCGGCACCGGCGTCGCGCCCCTGCTCGCTCTGCTCGACGACATGTCGCGCTGGAAGAGCAATCCGCCGGTCCACCTCTTCTTCGGTGGCCGCCGTCCGGAGGACCTCTACGCCCTCGACGAGCTCCGCGGGCTGACCGTCACCTGCCCTTGGCTGACGGTGACGCCGGTGACCGAGGAGGGCACCATCGCCGGCGGCGACCGCGGCACGCTGGCCACGGCGGTCACGCAACGCGGCGCTTGGAAGGAGCGCGATGTGTACGTCGCCGGTTCGCCGTCGATGATCCGGGCGACGATCGCGAAACTGCTCGCCGCGGGCACGGACCTGGCTCGGATCAAGTACGACCCCTTCACCCTGGACTGAGGCGATACTTCGTTCGTATTAGGCCGATCGGCTGTTCCACCTGGGCCCGACGCAGCAGTAGGTCAGTGAATCATTGACCACGGTCACCGGCGGATTTATGGTCTAGACCACATTGCTCCCCCTCACGGGAACACCGTCGTTCCATCCCCAGGAGCCGGCATGACCGTCAAACGCAAGCTCGTGGCAGCCGCCGCCGGTGCGATCCTCGCCCCGATCGCCATCGTGGCCGTCCCGCAGGTGGCCAGCGCCCACGGCTACGTGCTGTCCCCGCCCAGCCGCCAGGCGAACTGCGCCCAAGGCAAGGTTTCGGGCTGCGGCAGCATCGTCTACGAACCCCAGAGCGTCGAGGGCCCCAAGGGTCTCCGCAGCTGCAACGGCGGACTTCCCCAGTTCGCCGAGCTCAACGACGAGTCGAAGCCGTGGCCCGCCGCGTCGGTCGGCAACAGCGTGACCTTCAACTGGAAGTTCACCGCCTACCACCGGACCACGAACTACGAGTACTACATCGGCGGCACCAAGATCGCCGACGTCAGCGGGAACAACTCCGCGCCGACGGACCCGACGTCGCACACGGTGAGCCTCAACGGCTTCAGCGGACGGCAGAAGGTGCTCGCCGTGTGGAACATCGCGGACACGCCGATGGCCTTCTACAGCTGCATCGACCTGCAGATCGGCGGCGGCAACCCGCCGACCACGAGCAACCCGCCCACGACGTCGAACCCGCCGACCAGCACCAGCAACCCGCCCACCGGGGGCACCTGGGCGGCCGGGACGGCCTACGCGGTCGGCAGCACGGTGACCTACGGCGGCGCGACCTACCGCTGCCAGATGGCGCATACGGCGCTCCAAGGCTGGGAGCCGCCGAACACGCCCGCGCTGTGGACCCGGCAGTGAAGCTGGCCCTCGTTCTCGTCGCCGGTCTCGTGGCCCTCGCGGGCTGCGGGGCCGGTGATGGCTCACCCGGTACCGCGGGCGCCCCGCTCTCCCCCGTCCCCCAGTCGGCCGGGGCGTCCGCGGAGTACAACGACGCCGACGTGATGTTCCTGCAGATGATGATCGCCCACAACAACCAGGGCGTGGAGATCGTCAAACTGGTGAAGACCAAGCAGGCGCAGAAGCAGGAGCTGAAGGATCTCGCGGCCGCCATCGAGGCGACCCAGCAGACCGAGACCACCGACATGCGGAACTGGCTGAAGGCCTGGGGCAAACCCGAGACGGGTTCGGCGGATCCGCACGCGCACCACCATCACGGCGGCGACGGGCTCACCGACAAGGGACTGCTCGAAGCACTGTCCAAAAAGGATGGTGCGGAATTCAGTCTGGACTTCGCCGACATCTTCGTCGCGCACCAGCACAACGGGGTCGCGCTGGCGAGGACCGAACTGAAGGACGGGAAGAACCCCGAGTCGAAGGCACTGGCCCAGCGGATCCAGGACTCGCGCACCGGCGAGGTCCAGCAGATCCGGACCCTGGTCCCCGGCCAATGACGCGTTTAGTCCTCTGAATGCGGGTAGCGGCGTCGCGTTGCGAAAGCCACTTTCACAACGTTGAAGGTTGCGAAAGTGGCT
>NZ_JBHXIB010000001.1:95106-329391 GCF_042723975.1 Amycolatopsis sp. NPDC058340
GGTGTTCTCTCACAATATTATAACATTCTTTTTTGTTGTTGTTCTCGTGCCCCCCCCCCACGCCGGTGAAGGACGTGAACCGCCGGTGCCCGTGTCAGGCTCCGCCTCTTCGCCTTACGACCTGCGGCGTTCTCGCGGGAAGTACGTGAAGGCCCCCTTCATTGCGTCTAGCGCCAGGGTCCCGGCGAAGTCGTATAGCCGCTGGTCTGTGCCACTGCCATGAAGCACAGGGGCGTTCGCAGGAGCAGGACACCTGGATCTCGACTGTCCACAAGGGACACGAATCGAGACCAGGTGCCCGATTCGGGCGTTTTGCGGGTATTGGCGTGGGGGTCGTGAGTGCTTTTGGTCGTTCTAACCCTCTTTACCACTCACGACCCCACGAATAACCGTACATAAGTGCATAAATGGGACATTCGTTTACCCGAAAGTGTCCCGTGTGGACACTCGATGCCCATGTCTGCCCTGTCGACGTTCGGAACCCAGACCTGCGCTATCTCGACGCTCGCCGGGACCCTGGCGTCTAACGCAGTGAAGGGGGCCTTCACGTACTCTCGCGGGCTGGCCACCTGCAGCATTTAGAGGACTAAGTGCGCTTTTTGGGTTTCCAGACCACGAGGGCCGTCTGTTGCCGCAGGGGAACGAGATCCTTGCGGTACGAGGCGTGCACGGCCGCGGCCGTCTGTTCGGCGGCGAGGTACGCCGCGGTGAGCTCTTCGGTCAGTTCGGCGATGCGCGAGCGGAGCGCGTCGACCTGGTTCTCCAGCTCGATGATCCGCTTGATGCCCGCGAGGTTGACACCGTCCTCTTGGGACAGTCGCTGCACTTCGCGCAGCAACGCGATGTCCCGCATCGAGTAACGCCGTCCACCACCGGAGGTCCGGCCCGGCGACACGAGACCCTGGCGGTCGTAGGACCGCAGGGTCTGCGCGTGCAGGCCGGACAGCTGCGCCGCCACCGAAATGACGAACACCGGCGTGTCCTCGTCCGCACCGTGCGGCAACCCGCCGAACATCGTGCTCACCTGCCTTCGAGAAGTTCGGTGATCTCCGGTCGCGGGTCGTGATCGGCCATGGCCTCCGCGTAGGCCTCCAGCGCCTCACGGGCCTTGTCGTCCAGTTTGGCCGGGATGGCCGCCTGCAGGGTGACCAGCAGATCGCCCTGCGAGCCGTCACGTTTCGCGATTCCCTTGCCGCGCACGCGAAGCACGCGACCGCTCGCCGTGCCTTGCGGCACCTTCAGCGAGACCTTGCCCTCGAGCGTCGGCACGGTGATCGTGCCGCCGAGGGCCAGCTCCGTGAAGGACACCGGCACGGTGATCGTCAGGTCGAGGTCCTTGCGCCCGAACAGCGTGTGCGGGGCGACGTGCACGCGGACGTACAGATCGCCCGGCTGCGCGCCGCCACGGCCCGGCTCGCCCTGGCCCGCCAAGCGGATCCGCTGGTCGTCGGCGACGCCCGGCGGGATCCGCACGGTCAGGGTTCGGGTGCGGGTGCTGATGCCCTCGCCCGCGCATTCCGGGCACGGGTCGTCGATGATCTTCCCGCGGCCGCGGCAGTCACGGCACGGCTCGGAGAACGCGAACGCGCCCTGGCTGCGGCTGACCAGCCCGCTGCCCTGGCAGGTCGCGCACGTCCTCGGGGAAGTCCCCGGTTTCGCGCCGTTGCCACCGCAGGTGGAACAGGTCGCCGGGCTCGACAGCCGCAGCGGCAGGGTCGCGCCCTTGACCGCCTCGGCGAAATCGATCCGGACGTCGGTCTCCACGTCCGCGCCGCGTTGCGGCCGGTTCGCCGTGGCACCGGCCGCGGCGCCGCGGCGGCCGAACAGCCCGCCGAGGATGTCGCCGAGACCGCCGAAGCCGCCCTGCTGCTGACCCGCCTGGCCGAAGATGTCGCCGACGTCGAAACCGCCGCCGCCACCGCCGCCCGGGAAGCCGAAACCACCGGGACCGCCGGAGCCGAAGAGGCGGCGAGCCTCGTCGTACTCCTTGCGCTTGGACGTGTCGGAAAGCACGCCGTACGCCTCGGAGACCGCCTTGAACTTCTTCTCGGCCTCCGCGTTGCCCGCGTTGGCGTCGGGGTGGTTCTCCTTGGCGAGCTTGCGGTACGCCTTCTTGATCTCGTCCGCGGTGGCGTCGGAGGAGACGCCCAGCTCACGGTAGAAGTCCTTACCGATCCATTCCCGTGCACTCACCGAACGTCTCCTCCTTTCACGCCGTATCGCCGATCAGCGGTTGTTCTCATCGAAAAGTTCGCCCTCGAGCGGCAGTTCGCCACCCACCGGCGGGTCCACCGGGGCGTCACCACCCGGCTCGTGGTCGGTGACCCCGACCATCGCCGGACGCAGCACTCGCTCACCGAAGCGGTAACCGCGGCGCATGACCATGGTGACCGTCGGCCCGGCGACGTCCGGCGAAGTGCTGTGCTGCACCGCCTCGTGCACGCTCGGGTCGAAGGGCTCACCCTCGGTGCCGAACGGTTCGAGGCCCGACCGCTGCAGGCTGCCGACCAGCTTCTCGCCGACCGCCTTGAAGGCACCGGTCAGATCGCCGTGCTGCTCCGCGCGCTCGAGGTCGTCGAGCAGCGGGAGCAGGTCGTTGACGACCGACGCCTTCGCGCCGGCGACGACCTGCTCGCGGTCGCGGTCGACGCGCTTGCGGTAGTTGGCGTACTCCGCCTGGAGCCGTTGGAGGTCGGCGGTGCGTTCCGCCAGCTCCTTCTCCAGCCCGGAGGCCACCGACACCGAGTCGTCCACAATGGACTCCCCGAGGCCGGGGCCCGCGTGTGCCGCGGGCTCCGGCTCGGTGGCCTCTTCGGCCGGGGCGGCGTGCTTCGGGCCGTCCTGGGGTTCGGCGGCCGGGGCGGCCGGGCGGATCTCGCCGGTCAGCGGGTCGATCCGCCTACGGTCCCGCACGACCACCGGTTCCTCCGGGCCCCGGCCCTCGGTTTCGTCGTAGCGTCCCGTCACTTCTTGTCCTTCTCGTCCTCTTCGACGATCTCGGCGTCGACGACGTCGTCCGCCTTGGCCTGCGAACCGGTGCCCGCGCCCGCCGCGCCGGCGGCGCCTTCACCGGCGGCACCTTCGGCGCCAGGGGTGGCGTTGGCGTAGAGCGCGGTGCCCAGCTCCTGCGAAGCGGTGTTCAGCTTCTCGATGGACTCGCGGATCTTCGCCGAGTCGGTGCCCTTGAGCGCCTCGTTGGCCTCGTCGATCGCGGACTTCACCTTGCCCTTGAGTTCGTCGGGCAGCTTGTCCTCGTTGTCCTTGACGAACTTCTCGGTCTGGTAGACCAGCGTCTCCGCCTGGTTGCGGGTCTCCGCCTCCTCGCGGCGCTGCTTGTCCTCCTCGGCGTGCGCCTCGGCGTCCTTGACCATGCGCTCGATGTCGTCCTTCGGCAGCGCGGAGCCACCGGTGATCGTCATCGACTGCTCCTTGTTCGTGCCGAGGTCCTTCGCGAGGACGTGCACGATGCCGTTGGCGTCGATGTCGAAGGTGACCTCGATCTGCGGCACGCCACGCGGGGCGGGCGGGAGACCGGTCAGCTCGAACATGCCGAGCTTCTTGTTGTGCGCCGCGATCTCGCGCTCACCCTGGAACACCTGGATCTGCACCGACGGCTGGTTGTCGTCCGCGGTGGAGAAGATCTCCGAACGCTTGGTCGGGATCGTGGTGTTGCGCTCGATGAGCTTGGTGAACACGCCGCCCTTGGTCTCGATGCCCAGCGAAAGCGGGGTCACGTCGAGCAGCAGGACGTCCTTGACCTCGCCCTTGAGCACACCGGCCTGCAGCGCCGCGCCGACCGCGACGACCTCGTCCGGGTTCACGCCCTTGTTCGGCTCGCGGCCGCCGGTCAGCTCCTTGACCAGGTCCGACACGGCCGGCATGCGGGTGGAACCACCCACGAGGACGACGTGGTCGATGTCGCCGACGGCGACACCGGCGTCACGGATGACGTTGTTGAACGGCTTGCGGGTGCGCTCGAGCAGGTCCGAGGTGATCTTCTGGAACTCGGCGCGGGAAAGCTGCTCGTCGAGGAACAGCGGGTTCTTGTCCGCGTCCACGGTGATGTACGGCAGGTTGATGCTGGCCGAGTTCGAGCTGGAGAGCTCGATCTTCGCCTTCTCGGCGGCCTCACGGATGCGCTGGAGCGCCATCTTGTCCTTGGTGAGGTCGATGCCGTTGGACGACTTGAACTTGTCGACCAGCCAGGTGACGATGCGCTCGTCCCAGTCGTCACCGCCGAGGTGGTTGTCACCGGAGGTCGCGCGGACCTCGACGACGCCCTCGCCGATCTCCAGCAGCGAGACGTCGAACGTACCGCCACCGAGGTCGAAGACCAGGATGGTCTGTTCCTTCTCGCCCTTGTCGAGGCCGTACGCCAGCGCCGCCGCGGTGGGCTCGTTGACGATGCGGAGCACGTTCAGGCCGGCGATCTGCCCGGCTTCCTTCGTGGCCTGCCGCTGCGCGTCCTCGAAGTACGCGGGGACGGTGATGACCGCGTCGGTGATGGTCTCGCCCAGGTACGCCTCGGCGTCGCGCTTGAGCTTCATCAGCACGCGGGCGCTGATCTCCTGCGAGGTGTAGGCCTTGCCGTCGATCTCGGTCTTCCAGTCGGTACCGATGTGCCGCTTGACCGACCGGATGGTCCGGTCGACGTTCGTCACGGCCTGGTTCTTCGCCGGCTGGCCGGTCAGCACTTCGCCGTTCTTGGCGAAGGCGACGATGGACGGGGTGGTGCGTGAACCTTCCGAGTTGGCGATGACCGTCGGCTCGCCGCCCTCAAGGACAGCGACGACCGAGTTGGTCGTGCCGAGGTCGATGCCGACCGCTCGCGCCATGGTGTGATCCTCCTGCTAGTTCGTGACCTGCACGTTCTCGCCCACCTTGAGTGGGCTCAACGCAAGTTGTATCGGGATGGAAGGGCTTCCGTCAAGCCGGACTTGAGTCACCCTCACTCAACCTTGTATCCGGCTCAACGAGCGGCGCGGCCGCCTTGTTCCCGGACTACCGGCAGACCGTGCCCGGAGCGGGTGTGACGCCGCTCACCAGGTACTTCACCTCTTGGGTGCGCACGCAGGCCGAGTTCAGCAGCCCCGTGTGCCCGTACCCGGCGTCGACGAGCAACGTCGAGTTCTCGATGTTCCTCGCGAGCCCCTTCGCCCAAACGAGCGGTGTCGCCGGATCGTGTTCGCCGCCGACCACGAGGATCGGCGCGGCGCCGGTCACCTTCTGCGGCCGCGGCAGGTACGCCGACGGCACCGGCCAGCCCGCGCACCCGCTCGCCATGTCCCAGAACTCCGAATACCGCCAACCGTGCGGCGAGAGCGTCTTCACCAGTCCCTGCATCGCCCTCATGTCGGCGTAGGAGGTGAACGGCGAGCCGAAGTCGTGACAGCCGATCGAGCGGTACGCACCGTAAGAGGGGTCCAGCTGCGAGTACGGCAGCAGCCCGTCCGCATCGCCCGCTGTGGCGGCGTTGATCGCCTTCGCCAGGTCCGGCCAGAACGCGGGAAGGATGAGGCTGCCGTAGACACCGGCCGCCAACTCCTCGGCGGTCACGTTCCGTCCGAGCTGTTTCGACGGCACACCACCGGGCGTCCGCATCAAGGCGTCGTAAGTGGCGAGGACGTCCTTGCCGCGAAGCGCGCAGTCGGCCGACGTCGTGCACCAGTTCGCGAAGTCCTTGAGGGCGCTTTCGGTCGCGACGGCTTCTTCGAGGACCGCCTGCCTGGTCGGCCGGGAGTGGTCGACGGCGCCGTCGAGCACCATCGTCCGGATGCGGTTCGGGTACTTCTCCGCGTACACGGCGCCGAGTTCGGAACCGTAGGAGACGCCGAGCCAGTTCACCTTCGGCTCGCCGAGAGCGCCCCGGATCGCTTCGATGTCGTCCGCGGCGTGCCAAGTGTCCACAGAGGACAGTTTGGGGCCGGTCCGCTTCAGGCATTCCTCGCCCGACGCGCGATTGTGCGCGAGCAGCTTGTCGTAATCGGCGCGGCTCCGCGGAAACCGGCTGATCGACGGATCGTGCAGATCCGGCCCGCAGGCGATCGCGGGCGTGCTCTCACCGACGCCGCGCGGATCGAAGCCGATGACGTCGAACCGCTGCCGCACCTCGGCCATTTCCGGCTTGTCCAGCGCGAAACCGCGGCCGCCGTATTTGAGCACGGTGACCCCGGCGCCACCGGGCCCGCCCGGATTCGTCAGCAGCGAACCGATCCGACGGTCGGGGTCGGTCGCGGGCAGTTTCGCCAGCGCGATCGAAAGACCACCGCTCACCCGGAGGCTCGCGCATTTCAGCGTCGGCGCGTACTCGGTCGCGCACGGCTTCCAGTCGATCCCGGACGCGGCGGACGCCGGCAGCGCGGTGAGCGGCAGCAGGGTCAACGCGGCGACGGTGGCGAGGGCCTTCATGCGGGCTTCACCGTGATCGAACCGGTGCCGGACTGGAGGTCCAGGACGTTCGCCGAAGCCTGGTCCTGCCGGACACCGCCGGTCTCGACCTTGCCGACCTCCGCCTTCGCGCGCACCTGGTACGCGCCGTCGGGAACGGTGACGACGACCTTGCCGACCTCCGCGTTCGCGGTGACCGCGCCCGGCTTCGCGAGACCGACCTCGATGTCGCCGGTGCCGGTGCGCAGGTTGACCGGCCCGGACGTGTTCATCACCTCGAAGTCGCCGACGTCGCCCTTCAGATCGACCGAGGCGGCGCCGGCGAGGGTGATCTTGCCGGTGCCGATCGACCCGGAGATCGCCAGTTCGCGCGGCACCACGACGTCGTAGTCCACGCCGCACTGCTGGCAGCCGCCGAGGACCAGCGTGCCGTTCTCGACGCTGTACGTCTTTCCGGGATTCTTGCCGGTGTACGTCACTTCGCGGCGCAGTGAGACGGGCGCGCCGTCCTCGACCCGGAGCACGACCGCGCCGACCGGGACGTCCACCCTGATCGCGGTGATCTGCTCGGTGACGGGCGCACCGTCGCTCAGCTTGTGCTGGCTTTCCCCTGTGCAGCCGACGATCCCGAACGCGGTCAGCGCGCCGAGAGCGAGCGCGCCGAGGACGCGCTTCTCCTTGTTCCCCATGAGAAAGTATTCCCCCGATAAAGTCGGTCAGGCCGCTTTGACCTTGACGCTTCCGCTGTCGGTGTTGAGATCGAGCTTGTGCTGGGCCGAACCGGACTGGTTCACGTCGATGTCGCGGTGGCCGCTGCCGGAGTCGCCGGTGACGTTGTACTCGCCGGGCGGGACGGTGACCTCGACCGAACCGCTGTCGGTCCGCGCGGTGACGTCGGCGCCCTTGAGGAGTTCGAGTTCGATGCGGCCGCTGTCGGTGCGCGCCTCGACGTTGCCGCCGAGCCGTTCCCCCTTGATGGCACCGGAAGCCGCCTGCACGGTGACGGCCTGGCCGATGTTCGCCAGCTCGACGCGGCCGGCGTCGGACCGCACCTTCACCGTGCCCGGCACGTCCGCAACGGAAACGGCGCCGGAATCGACCATGACGTCCACAGTGGACACTCCGGCGATGTCGAGCGCCCCCGAGTCCAGCTTGCCGGAGACCGGGATGCCCGCGGGGACCACCACGTCGTAGCGGACCTCGCAGGTGGTGCCGCACCCGGCGAGGACGAGCGTGTCGCCTTCCACGCGGAACGAGTCGCCCGGCTTGCTCCAGCGGTACTCGAACTCCTGGTGGACCCGGACCGGCCCCTCGCCGGCGCGGATCTTGACGGCGCCCTCGTCGTTGTCGATCCGCACGCTGCGGATCGGCTGGGTGACCTCCGAGGTTGCCTCCGCGTCGGACGGCCACCACCAGCCGAGGCCGGTGAGGACACCGACGCCGATCAACGCGATGCCTCCGATCGCGAGGAGTGGGCGCGCCATGGTCTTGAGTCCCTCCAGAGCAGGTTTTCGTGTAGCTCGACGCTAAGGGCAGCGCGGCGGGTTGGACATAGGGGTAACCCCCGGATTCGTCCCTGAACCCGCGCCGGGGTCCTCGGGGTCGCAGGCGCTGTCCGGCAAGTCATGTTCGCGGTCTTCGCGCCCAGGCGGCCCATCGAACAGACTTGCCGGACAGCGCCTAGCCTGGCTCCGTCATCTGTTCAACGACCAGGAGGACGCATGCCGCAGGCACCCGATCCGTACGACTTCCTGCCCGATCTGCCTGCCTTCACCCTGAGCAGCACCGACATCGAGGAAGGCGGCTTCCTGCCGACGCCCCAGCTTTCCGGGATCTTCGGCGCGGGTGGCGAGGACCGTTCCCCGCAGCTGTCCTGGGAGGGTTTCCCCGCGGAGACCAAGAGTTTCGCCGTGACCTGCTACGACCCCGACGCCCCGACGGCGAGCGGGTTCTGGCACTGGGCGGTTTTCGACATCCCGGCGTCGGTGACGGCGCTGGCCGCGAACGCGGGCGACGAAACGGGCTCCGGTCTGCCGGAGGGCGCTGTCACCCTGAAGGGGGACGGCGGGGTGAAGCAGTTCCTCGGCGCGGCCCCGCCGCCCGGACACGGGCCGCACCGGTACATCTTCACGGTGCACGCTGTCGACGTCGAAAAACTGGACGTCGGCGAAGACGCTACGCCTGCTTTCCTCGGCTTCAACCTCTTCGGCCACGCCATCGCCCGGGCGTCGCTCACGGCCCTGCACGAGAACAAGGGCTGAAGGACGCTTTCCGTGAGGGCCTCCTTCCCTACTCTCAGGGTAGGGAAGGAGGCCCTCACGGACTTGGCCGCTCGTCTCACACCGGGCCGACGCGACGCTCGCCGCCGGACCGGGCCGAGGTGATGTTGCGAAAGCCACTTTCGCAACGTTGAAGGTTGCGAAAGTGGCTTTCGCAACGCCGGCGGGCTGGTGCGAGACTTCGGCGGAGTGGACCGCTAGGCCTGCCCGTTCGCCCGCGTCCGCTCCATGTACTGCCCTTCGGGCGGGTCCCCGAAGCCGAACTGCCGGTACAGCCCGTGCGCGTCCGCGGTGTGCAGCATCCACCGGAACTCCGCGCCCGGCCCGTTGTCGATCATCTCCCGGACCAGTTCCTTGCCGAGCCCCGCGCCGCGCGCCTCGTCGACGACGAAGACGTCCGCGAGATAAGCACTGCCGATGGTGTCCGAGAACGCCCGCGCGAAGCCGACCAGCCGACCGCTCGAAGTCTCGTACGCGCCCACGACGCGCCAAGCGTTCCTGAAGACCTTCTCGACCTGCTCGCGGTCTCGCCACTTCCCCCAGTAGACCTCGGTGGACAGGTGCTTCCACACCACGTCGAGGTCCACCCGTTCCGGGTCGTCATCCAGTTCGTACGCGCCGACGATCCTCATGATCCGAACGCTACCCAGCAGGTCAACGAGGTTTCAGCAGATAGTCCACCACCGGCCGCAGCTCCTCGGCGGACGGCGGCTCGTCGTCGATGAGGCCCTGGATGAGCAGGCCGTCGATCCCGGCGAGGAACACCCGGAACGCGACCTCGTCGTCGTGCCGCACCATCGACGTGAGCACGTCCAGCCACCGCCGGGCCGCGGGCCGCAGCTCGGGTTTGCGCGCGGCCAGCAGGTACAGCTCGTACTCCGCCATCGTCCGCCCACGGCTGGGGCCCAGCGCCTCCGCGAGCAGACCGGCGACCTCTTCCGCGCCGCGGCTGCCGCGTGAGCGGGCGCGGTCGATCATCCAGTAGACCTCGGTCGCCATATCCCTCGCGCACGAGATGAGGGTGGCGATCAGCAGATCGTCGAGGCTCGAGAAGTGATAGGTCGTCGAAGCCGTCGGCACGCCCGCCTCGGCGGCGACCGTCCGATGGGTGACGCCGGCGACGCCGTCCCGTTCGATCACGCGCAACGCGGCCGCGATGATCTCCTCGCGGCGCTTCTCGCCCCTGGCCTTCCGGCCGTCGACCTGGATCTTCACTTAGTGCGCGCTCCCTGCCTCGATCAACACGACACCGCCGACCACCAGTACCAGACCGGCGATCACGGAGAGGTTGACCGGCTCCTTGAAGAACACCATCCCGACGGCCGCCACCAGCGCGACCCCGGCCGCGGCCCAGATCGCGTACGCGACGCTCACCGGCACGCCCGCTTTCAGCACATACGCGAGCGCGACGAACGCGACGGCGTACCCGGCGACCACGACGATCGACGGGCCCACCTTGCTGAAACCTTCGGAAAGTTTCAACGACACCGTCGCGGATACCTCTGCGGCGATGGCCAAAGCGAGGAGAAGGTACGCACCCATGTCACAAAAACTACCTGGACGATCGTCTTAAAACCAAGAGAGGCGTACACCACATCGGTGGGACTTGGGCGCGGTCAGTGGGTTACCCATCAGTAAGAAGCATTAGTCTGCCCGAACCACCACACGCTTCACTCGGACGAAAGGCACCCGACGATGGGCGCTGTACAGCTGACGCTCGGCGGGATCGCGGTCCTGCTCGGCGTCGTCGCCTGGGGAATGTTCTTCGCGACCATCGCCCGCTTCGTGCGGGTGATCCGCCTCGGTCAGCCGGACTCGACCCGCAACGGCCCGTTCATCCCGCGCATGAAGACCCTGATCAAGGAATTCGCCGCGCACACCAGGATGAACAAGGTCAAAAGCGTCGGCCCGGCGCACTGGCTGGTCATGTGGGGCTTCCTGATCGGGTCGCTCGCGCTGTTCGAGGCGTACGGCGAGGTCTTCGTCCCGACGTGGGGCTGGCCCATCCTCGACGACTGGTCGCTGTTCCAGCTGCTCATGGAGCTGCTCGGGGTCGGCACCATCGTCGGCATCCTGGTGCTGATCTGGGTCCGCCAGAAGAACCACCCGCGCCGCGCCGACCGGCAGTCCCGCTTCCAGGGCTCCAACTTCAAGTGGGCGTACTTCATCGAGGCCGTCGTGCTCATCGAGGGCATCGGCATCATCGGCGTCCGCGCCGCGAAGTCCGCGCTGAACGTGCACGAAACCCCGATCTGGGCCGCGTTCGTCTCGCATCCGATCGGTGAGCTGCTGCCCGCCAGCCCGGACCTGGTCTCGGTGTTCGCCTTCGTCAAGCTGATGAGCGCCACGATCTGGCTGATCGTCATCGCGCGCACGATGACCATGGGCATCGCCTGGCACCGCTTCAGCGCCTTCTTCAACATCTACTTCAAGCGCGAGGCCGAGGGCGGCGTCGCGCTGGGCGCGCTCAAGCCGATGATGAGCAAGGGCAAGGTGCTCGACCTCGAAGAGGCGGACCCGGACGAGGACACCTTCGGGGTCGGCAAGATCGAGGACTTCAGCTGGAAGGGCTGGCTGGACTTCTCCACCTGCACCGAATGCGGCCGCTGCCAGTCGCAGTGCCCCGCGTGGAACACCGGTAAGCCGCTGTCGCCGAAGCTCGTCATCACGCAGCTTCGCGACCACGCCTACGCGAAGGCGCCGTACCTGCTCGCGGGCGGCAAGCGCGACATGGCCGGCGACGAGATCGGCTTGTCCGGCGACAACATGTACGCGGGTATCGACGTCCTCGCGATCGCGGAGTCGCAGAAGGCGCTCGTCGGCGACGACGGCGGCGTCATCGACCCCGAGGTGCTGTGGTCCTGCACCTCCTGCGGCGCCTGCGTCGAGCAGTGCCCGGTGGACATCGAACACGTCGACCACATCGTCGACATGCGCCGCTACCAGGTGATGATCGAGTCCGCGTTCCCGAGCGAGCTCAACGGGATGTTCAAGAACCTGGAGAACAAGGGCAACCCGTGGGGCCAGAACGCCAAGGACCGGCTCGCCTGGACCGAGGACCTGGACTTCGAGGTGCCGGTGTTCGACGGCGACCTCGGCGACACCGAGTACCTCTTCTGGGTCGGCTGCGCCGGCGCGTTCGAGGACCGCGCGAAGAAGACCACGCGGGCCGTCGCGGAGCTGCTGCACATCGCGGGCGTCAAGTACACCGTGCTCGGCTCGGAGGAGTCCTGCACCGGTGACCCGGCCCGCCGTGCGGGCAACGAGTTCCTGTTCCAGATGCTGGCGCAGCAGAACGTCGAGATCCTGAACTCGGTGTTCGAGGGCCGCGAACGCAAGGCGCGCAAGGTGGTCGTCACCTGTGCCCACTGTTTCAACACTCTCGCGAACGAGTACCCGGAGCTGGGCGGCCAGTTCGACGTCGTGCACCACACGCAGTTGCTCAACCGCCTGGTGCGGGAGAAGCACCTGACCCCGGTGGCCCCGGTCGCCGAGGACGTCACCTACCACGACCCGTGCTACCTGGGCCGCCACAACAAGGTCTACGACGCTCCCCGTGAGCTCGTCGGCGCTTCGGGCGCGCAGCTGCGCGAGATGCCGCGGCACGGCGACCGCTCGATGTGCTGTGGCGCCGGTGGCGCGCGGATGTGGATGGAAGAGAAGATCGGCAAGCGGATCAACGTCGAGCGCGTCGACGAAGCGCTCGGCACCGCACCCTCGAAGATCGCGACCGGTTGCCCGTTCTGCCGCGTGATGCTCACCGACGGCGTCACCGCGCGCCAGAGCGACGGACAGGCGAGCGAGAAGGTCGAGGTCGTCGACGTCGCCCAGCTGCTGCTGACCGCCGTCAAGCGGAAGCCGGAGCCGCAACTGGTCCCGGCGGGAGCGCCCTCTTTGGACGCCGTCTCGGACGCCGAACTCGACGGAAAGGCCGACGTGCCGACCGACGAAACGGCCACCGGAACCCCGCTGCCCGAGGAAGACAAGTAGAACGTCACATCCGGAGGGGACATTCTCTCGCACATAATGCGAGAGAATGTCCCCTCTTGTTTTATCCGGGTGCGGGCCATTCGTTCCATTACCCGTTCGGCGGTACACCGTGGCGATAGGCTGCAGCGGATCCGTAAAAAAGGGGCGAGGAATCAATGGGCAACCGTCACGAACTCCGCTCGGCAAGGGAGCACCGGCTCGCCACACCGGGATCGCCGACCGTTCGCCCGCCCGCCAGGGTCCCCTCGTCCGCGGCCTTCGCCAGGATGGCACAGGAAGCGACCATCCCCAGCATCCCGGCCGCCCGGCGACCGCCGCGCCAGGAACGGAAACGCACACGCGTCCGCCCGTACGTCCGCACGGGCGGGCGAACCCAGTCCAAGCGGAACTTCGCGATCGAAGCGATGATTTCCGTCCGGCACGACGCACCGTGGACCGCGCCGGGATTCAGCGTCGAATTCCATTCTGTGAGATCACTGTGCCGTCGTCCCACTTCCGTCGCCGAAGTAGCCGCGTCCTTATGCGTTCCACTCGGCGTTGCAAAGGTCCTTTTGGGTGATATGGCGGAACTCGGTTTGGTCACCGTTCATGAAACGCAGGCTGAATTCGACGGTCATCCGGCACTCGCCTTGATGGAACGTGTCCTGCAGGGATTGCGTCGCCTGTGAGATCGCCGCACCCGCACTACGCTACGCGAGGTGAGTGAAGAATCCGGTGACGAAAGCACCCTGACCGTGGTGCTGGCGGGTGGGGTCAACCTCGCCATCGCCGTGCTGAAACTGATCGCCGGGCTCATCACCGGCTCCGGCGCGATGCTGTCGGAAGCCGCGCACTCGGTGGCCGACACGATCACCGAGGTCCTCCTGCTGACCGCGCTGAAACGTTCGGGCCGTCCCGCCGACCGCGTCCATCCCTTCGGCTACGGCAAGGAGCGGTACTTCTGGTCGCTGCTCGCGGCGGTGTCGATCTTCGCCTCCGGCGCGATGTTCGCGCTCTACGAAGGCTTCTCGACGGTTTTCGGCGAGGAGACCGAGCAGACCGATCCGATCGTCGGCTACGTCGTCCTCGCGATCGCGTTCGCCCTCGAATCCGTCTCGTGGTTCCAGGCCGTACGGCAGGTGCGCCGCGACGCCGCCGAATCCGGCCAGAAGGTCTCGGTCTACCTCCGGATGATCGACGACCCGGCGCCGAAGACCGTCCTGTTCGAAGACTCGGCCGCGCTGATCGGCCTCCTGCTCGCGTTCGCCGGGATCGGGCTGCACCAGCTCACCGGCTCGCATATCTGGGACGGCGCGGCCTCGATCGCGATCGGGGTCCTGCTGGCGCTGGTCGCCTACATGCTCGGGCGGACCAACCGCGGCCTGCTGATCGGCAGGCAGGCGGATCCCAAGCTGGTGCGCGGGGTGCGGGACCACCTGAGGAACGCACCGGAGATCGAGGCCGTCGTCGACCTCCAGACCATGTTGATGGGCACCGATCAGGTACTCGTCTGCGCACGCGTCGACTTCGACGATTCGCTCGGGGCCGCGGAGGTCGAACGCGCCTGCGTCCGGATGGCGACCGAGCTGACCGGGACGTTCGGCGACGTCACCGAGGTGTTCATCGAACCGGTTCCGCGCACGGACGCCGAACTGCGCGCGGCCGTGCTGGCCCGCTACGGCGACATCGCCGAACGCTGGGCGAAGGATCAGTAGCCGAAGTTCTGCGTCCAGTACATGCCCTTCGTGTTGACGCCGACGCCGATCTTCTTCAGGTCGCAGTTGAGGATGTTCGCGCGGTGGCCTGCGGAGTTCATCCAGGCGTCCATCACCTTGGCGGCGTTCGACTGCCCCTTCGCGATGTTCTCGGCGCCGGGCTTGTCGTAGCCGGCGGCGCGGATGCGCTGGTCGAACGTGACGCCTTCCGGCGTGGTGTGCGAGAAGTAGTTCCGCGCGGACATGTCGTCGCTGTGGCCCTGCGCGGCGGCGGCGAGATGCGACTCGTTGCTCACCGGCGAGCAGCCCGCGTCGGCGCGCTCGGCGTTGACGAGGTCGATGACCTGCCCGGCGAGCGAGCTGTCCTGCGAACGGGGCGGCTCCGGGGCCTTGCTCGGTGTCGGCTTGGGAGCCTCGGAAGGCTGAGCCGGCTCGGCCGGGGCGGACGACGAGCTGGGCGGCGCGGAGGAAGACGTGGGAGCCGCCGAAGACGGCGTCGGAGCGGCCGAACCGGGTGCCGAGCCCTCCGGCGCCGGGGAGGACGTCTGGCCGAAGTAGGCGGGCGGCTTCGCGAGGGCGTCGCCGGGTCTGCCCTTGGTGTCGGGGACGCTGAGTGAGAGATTGCTCAGCGCGGTGCCCTGGAACCGATCGGTCACCATCAGGTAGCTCGCACTGGCGATCACCCCGCCCAGCAGGACACTGAGCGTGACAAGCAGTAACCGGCTTCGCGTTCTATTGGGGGACACGGGGCCGAAAACTATCACGAACTGGTTACGGCAATACCCCCGAAAGTAGTAATACCGGTCAGCGGCTGAGGCGACCCGTGGACTCGTGCGTGATCGCCGTCGCGTCGGCGAGGAACCGGATCACGGTCTCCAGTTCATCGTCCGTGTAGTTCTCGCAGGCCTCGCGGACCGACTTCACCAGGTGATCCCACAGGGGCGCGGCGGAGGCCATCCTCGCCGCGTCGATCTCGATGAGGACCTTCCGCCGGTCTTGGGGATGCGGCTTCCGGGCGACGATCCCTTTGCCTTCGAGCCTGTCGATGAGTGCGGTGATCGATGCCGGTGCGAGCCCCGAGAGCTGCGAAAGAGCCTTCGGCGTCTGTGGCCCGAAGCGGGCGAGGTAGTCGGTGACCTTGCTTTCGACGGCCGAAAGGCCGCTCAGCTCGGCGATGGCCGTGTGGAACATGACCGTCTCCGTCGACAGCGCCCGCGACCCGCTGAGGATCCGCTCGACCAGTTCCGCTCGCTCGCTTGACACATCGGCCAGCCTAGCGGAGTCTTTAGTTCGATAGAACGAATTAGTTACTAAGAGATTCGATGGAGTGAAAGACATGGCGAAGGTACTGATCGCCGGCGGGGGTATCGCGGGCACGATCACGGCGATCGCACTGCACGAGACGGGCCACGAGCCGGTGATCCACGAGGCGTACGACCGGACGGCGGAAGGGGTCGGCGCGTTCCTGACCCTCGCGGTGAACGGCCTCGACGCGCTGGGGCCGTTGAGACTGAAAGGCCTGGTCAAGGGCCTGGGATTCGACACGCCACGGATCAAGATGCACCTGGGGAACGGGCGCGAGCTGGCGGATTTCGCGCTCGGCGGGCAGCTGGAGGACGGCACCGTGAGCCAGACCGTGCTCCGCTCCGATCTGTACATGGGCCTACGCGACGAAGCCGTCAGACGCGGCATCGAGATCCGCTACGGCAAGCGTCTGGCCGACGCGCACGAGACCGGCGACGGCGTCCTCGCGACCTTCGAGGACGGCTCGTCGGCCGAGGGCGACCTGCTGATCGGCGCGGACGGGCTCCGCTCGCGGGTGCGGACGATCATCGATCCGCGGGCGCCATCACCGCGCTACGTGCCGCTGCTGAACACGGGCGGGCTGGCCGAAGGCCTACGGTTGGACGACGAACCCGGCGTCATGCACATGACGTTCGGCAAGCGGCTGTTCTTCGCCCACGTCGTCCACCCGGACGGTGGCGTCTGGTGGTTCGCGAACGTCCCCCGCAAGCGTGAGCCGTCTCCGGCCGACCCCGCCGTGACGGCCACCTGGCGAGAGGACCTGATCCGGCAACTGGCGGTGGACCGCACCCCGGCCGTCGAGATCGTGCGCGCGACGCGGGAGATTTACCGGCCGTGGCCGACCTACGACTTCCCGAGCGTGCCGACCTGGCGGACGGACCGGATGGTCATCATCGGCGACGCCGCGCACGCGACCTCACCCGCGGCGGGACAAGGCGCCGCGATGGCCATCGAGGACGCCGTCACGCTGGCGCGATGCCTGCGTGACGTGTCCTCGATCCCGAAGGCGCTCGCCGTCTACGAAGGACTGCGGCGCGAGCGCGTCGAGGCCGTCGTCGAACGCGGCAAGCGCAACGGCGACGACAAGGCGGCCGGGCCCGTCGGGCGGGTGATCCGGGACTTCTTCCTCACGCGGGCGTTCAAGAACCCGCCGGAGGAGGATCCGAACGCCTTCATGTGGCGGCACCGGATCGACTGGGAAGCGCCAGTGGCTTCTTAGCGCCAGGTGTCGACGCGGTGGAAGTTCTTGTACGCGCGGCTCGGGGTCGGCCCCCGCTGCCCCTGGTAACGCGAACCGGCCTCGTTCGAGCCGTACGGGAACTCCGCCGCGCTGGACAGGCGGAAGATGCAGAGCTGGCCGATCTTCATCCCCGGCCAGAGCGTGATGGGCAGATTCGCCACGTTCGACAGCTCGAGGGTGATGTGGCCCGAGAAGCCGGGGTCGATGAAGCCCGCGGTGGAGTGCGTCAGCAGGCCGAGGCGGCCGAGGGAGGATTTGCCCTCCAGGCGGCCGGCGAGGTCGTCGGCGAGCGTGACGGTCTCGTAGGTGGAGCCGAGGACGAACTCGCCGGGGTGGAGGACGAAGGGGTCTTCGCCCTCCTTCTCGACCAGCGAAGTCAGCTCGTCCTGCTGCAGCTGCGGGTCGATATGCGTGTACTTGCTGTTGTCGAACACGCGGAAGTAGCGGTCGAGTCGCACGTCGATGCTCGACGGCTGGACCATCGTCGGGTCGAACGGGTCGACGCCGAGACGGCCGGCGTCGAGCTCTTTACGGAGGTCACGGTCGCTGAGGAGCACGCGATCAGCGTAGTCAAGCGGCCTTCATGTGCCTGCCGTAGGTCGGGTCGAGCCCGAACACCTTGGTGACCTGGCGCAGGTAGTGGCGCCGGCCGGCGGCCCCGATCAGCTCCTGGAGCGCCGTCGCGCCGGGCACCACCCGCCGGACCGTCTCGGCGGCGAAGTTGACCCCGGCCGCCGCGACCACGGCCGCCTGGGCGATCGGATCGTCGGGCAGCTCGAGGAAGTCGGCGTTGGTCTTGCCGAGCAGGAGCCTGCTGATCGCCCCGTGCCCCGCGACCGACACGTGCGCGAGGACCTTGCCGAGCGTGCCGCGGCCGTCGCCGATCCCGGCGTGGGCCTTCATGAGCGCCGCGGCGAGCCGTTTGGAATCGTCGTCGGGAATGAACTCGGTGGTCGCGAGCAGCCACAGCAGCCGCCAGGCGTCGTCCTCGCCGGCGGGCAGGAGTTCCTCGTCGACGCCCATCAGCCAGCCGACGTACCGCCACAGGTGCAGGATGTCGGCGCGCTCGCGGGCGCTGTAGCGGAGCCCGAGCAGCTGGGTGCCGAAGACGTAGACGAGGGAGAAGAGCAGGAGCGTGCCCGCGGTCTGGACCTGGTTGACCGGCCTGTCCCAAGCCGCGTAATCCCAGTCCTTGCGGCGATTCATGGCCGCGCGGACGTGGGCGTGCACGATCCGCACCCGCAACGCGGACTCGTATCCGCGCCCGCCGGGCACCAGCGCGCCCGGTGTCGTCACGTGGATCCACCACGTCGCCGTCTCGACGAGACGCCGCGCCGCCTTGTACTCGATCTCGCCGGTGCCGACGAGCGACTTCGTGGCGCGCGACGCGAGGTAGCCGCCCATCAACGAGACGTCGCCGAGCGGGAACAACCCGAGCAACCCGGCACGCGTGATCGCCCGCGCCCCGCGTTCCAGCCGGTCTCGGTCGACCCAGTACGGCGTCGCCTCGACGTTGCGGAAGAAGGCTTCGAGCTCTTCCGGCGGGCTCTCGACGCTGTCGATGCCTTGCCGCAGCGCCTGTTCGAACTTGGGCCGGCTCGTGCGCAGCAACGGCACCAGCACGTCGGCCGCCGGATCCTCGCGCTGCGCGAACTGCCGCAGCCGGGCCACCTGCCGCTCGTCACCCCTGATGTCGCCCTCGATGAACAGCCTCGACGCGACCCGGAACCCGCCTTGACGGAACAGTTCGGGGTCAGGCAGCCGTTCGCCCATCCGGATCACCTCCGAGGTAGACAACAAGTGTTGTCACTTACGGCGGCGACGTCAAGGTCGGCCCGGTCTGGGGCGGGGTCTTGGCAAGGGGAGATCCGGACCATGTATGCTGGCCGAGCACTGCGGATGTAGTTCAATGGTAGAACATCAGCTTCCCAAGCTGAATACGCGGGTTCGATTCCCGTCATCCGCTCTCACGCGAAAGCCCCAGGTCAGTGGATGTCCACTTAGGACCTGGGGCTTTCGCTTCGCTTCGGAGTCCTATGCCTTTGCCGGATGACCTCCGCCATGACGTCCAGGCGCTCTGGGACTACCACGACATGCGCCATGAACTCCGGCCCGCCGACGTCGGGATCGGACTCGGCAGCCACGACCTCGGCGTCGCCACCCGCGCCGCGGAACTGTTCCACAACGGGATGTTCCCGCGCGTCGTCTTCACCGGGGCCAACGCGCCGACCACCGTCGGACGCTTCCCGCGCGGGGAGGCGGTGCACTATCGCGAACACGCGCTCGAGCTGGGCGTGCCGGATGACGCGATCCTGGTCGAGCCGAAGGCACGGAACACCGGGGAGAACGTGACGCTCACCCGCGCGCTGTTGGAGTCTCGCGGCATCGAGGTCGGAGCGGTCGTTCTCATCTCCCGGCCGTATCAGCAGCGGCGCGCTTATGCGACGTGCAAGAAGCTGTGGCCGGAGGTCGATGTCGGCTGCGCCTCCCAGCCGTTGCCGCTGGACGACTACGTCGAGAGCATCGGCGACGTCGACCGGGTGATCAACATGCTTGTCGGTGATACACAACGGATCACCGTCTACGCCGAGCGCGGTTTCGCCATCCGGCAGGACATCCCGAACCGCGTCGCCGAGGCTTACGATCGTTTGGTTCAGGCTGGATTCAGAGAGCGGCTTCTGTGACAGATCGATCGCGCCAGCCAAGTTTCACTGCAGCGGCCAAGGCGGATAGGCCTAAGACTTCCTCGCCATTACAGCGCTGCCGGAACAGGCCCTCTTCATGCGCACTGCGCATTTTCCCGTAAAGGACGCGACTCAACGGCGGCATTTCGCTCCATCGCGCGAGTACGGCCTCGTCGCTCAAGGACGGGTGGTCCAGAAGCCGTTCGGCGAGGCTAGGCCCCGAAGACCCTTCTTCGAGAGAACTGAACAGCTCCTGCAGGAGTCCTTTGAGGGCGAAAACATAGCCGTCTGGTGGCCAACCTCGTTCGAGGGTATATCGGTCCTTGAGGTCATGGCAGTCAAGACAAGCAGTCACCACGTCGGTTCCGCGTGCGACCTTGGGGACGGGGAAGTGATCATGCTCATGCCGTCCGTCGATCTGACGATCACAGTAGAAGCAGGTCGTGCAATCACACCTCGACCGTCGCGCTAGCCGGCAGGCTTCCGCCGTGTCCATACGGTTCCTCTCTGCTCGACGACCTCTGTCGGCAAGCGGTTCAACTCGATCCGCCGCCGAGTTCATGGCGGGCCAATTCCTTGGAACGCCGGCCGAGGTCACGCTCACCGTCGAACAGACCTGCCACGCGAAAGCGACGGCGCGACAGCTCAGCGTCCGGTTGTGCTTCCACCGACCGCCGGAGCGGTGTCGACACAGCGGACACGCGAGCGGTAGCCGAGTCCGAGCTTCCGTCGGTCGCCTTAGCCCCATGCACGCCTCCAGTGAACACGACCTGGCCGGGGACTCCTCCCCGTGCCCTGCGGCTACCTTCCGCACCGTGCGGAAAATGTCGAGCGACAGTACGGCGGCGGCCTTGCTGACCGTGCTGGCCGGATCGCTGATCCTTCCGCTCCTCCTGGTCGGCGGGATCTTCCTCATCGTCGGCTTCAACACGGGCAGCACCCCGGGGCCGTACACGGTCGTTTTCGCCAAGGCGGGTGACGAATGCGGGGCGACGGGGCAGTACCTCGACTCGTCCACAGGGGAACCGCTGAGGTGCATGGGCCCGGGAGTGCTGCGGGACGCCTCGCTCGAATTCCCCGGTTTCTCCCGTGAGCAGAACGACGAGGTTCGCCGCTGGCTGGCCACGCTGGCGGAAGACGGCGAGCTGAGCGTCTTCGACCATCGTTCGGTCCAGGCCAAGGTCGACGGGATCGCGGCCGGATTGCCGCCGGGGATCCGCGTCGAGCGGGAGTCCGGGTCGACACGGATCTGGATCGGCGCGACGTTGACCGGCGCCGGGCTGCTCCTGCTTTCCGGCTTCGTCTGGCGGTGGCACCGGAACCGCCGGGCGGGTTTTTGATTTACCGTGCCAGGTATGGAAATCCGGGAGTTCACCGAAGCCGACTGGGCACAGGTCTGGCCCATCGTGCGCGAAGTCGTGCGGGCGGCGGACACGTACACCTACGACCCGAACCTCACCGAGGACGACGCCCACGGCACCTGGGTCGAGGCGCCGCCGGGCCGGACGGTGGTCGCGGTCGAGGGTGGCCGCGTGCTCGGCACGGCCAAGATGGGGCCGAATCGCGATGGGCCGGGTTCCCATGTGGCGACGGCCAGTTTCATGGTGGACAAGGACATTCGCGGCAAGGGTGTCGGCAGTGCGCTATGTGCCGATGCTTTGGAATGGGCCAGGGAACAGGGTTTCGCGGGGATGCAGTTCAACGCGGTCGCCGAGTCGAACGTGGCCGGGATCCGGGTCTACGAGCGGCTCGGGTTCGAGATCGTCGGCACGGTGCCGGGCGCGTTCGAGCATCCGACGCTGGGCCGCATCGGGTTGCACGTCATGTACTGCGACTTCGGCGGCTGAGCGTCAGCCTTCGACGAGTTCCCAAGGGGCGTCGGCGCTCGGCCGGTCGTACACCTGGCCGGGCGCGGCGCTCAGCACCAGCGCGACGTCCGGGTACAGCGTGACGGCGTGTTCCATCTCGAGGGCTTCGACCTCGAAGTCCTCGCTTTCCGGGACCTGGAAGCCGACGAGCAGCCAGCTTCCGTCGGCCTCGCGGACGACCTGGCGCACGGCGCGCACGGGGGCGGCGGGATCGGTGGGGATCTCGGCGAGTTCGGTGCTCACCTGGACTTCTTCCAGCGGCGAGCCGGGATGTGTCCACGCGGCGAGGCGGGCGGCGCGCACCAGGAGGTCTTCCTCGTCGTCGTCCGAGTCGGCGACCGAGCTCAGCAGCCACGTGCGCCGTTCCGGATCCCAGTCCGCGGCCATACCGGTGGGGAGGCCTGCCAGCGCGGCGATCTCCGGGATGAGCTCCACCGCGTCCCGCAGGGGCAGCGCGCCGAACGCGTCCTTGTTCTCCTCCATGTCCTCGGAGAACTCGTTGCCGTCGCTGATGAACCAGTCGCCGTCGTCGTCCAGTACGACGAACGCGAGGTTCGACGGGTCTTCCACCAGCGACCGGGAGATGATCACCGGCGACTCGGGATCCTGACTCAGCGGCCAGTTCTCGCTCGACATGCTGGGCTCCCAACGGGGTTGTCCGGCTGTGGGGCACCATCCCACCATCTCCGGCGTTCCCGTCGCGCACCGGACCGGCGGAAGGTCATTCGCTGAGGTCGTACTCGTCGACGTCGAGCGCGGCGGCCGCTTCGGTGAGGAACGCGATCACGGCGGGCGAGAGGTGCCAGCCGAATTCCTCGCCGCCGTCACGGTGATGGAAGTAGCGCACCACCTGCAGCACCGCGCTCGCACCTTCGTCCACCAGCCGCCGGATTTCCGGGCGGACCGGGGCGAGCCTGCCGATCACGCTCTCGATCTGGTCGTCGACCGGTTCCGAACCGCGATGCGTCACCTTCCAGGCGTGCATCCGCGGCAACCGGTGTTCGGCGGACCGTGAGCCCAGTACCAGGACCTCGTCGGGCTCCATGCCGAGCCGCGCGGTGATCTCCCCGGCGGACACGGTTTCGCTCTTCAAGGCGAAGTAGCAGTACTGGTGGACCTTCATACGCCCGGCACCCTAGCTTTCGGGCAGGCTGACCAGGTGAAACGTGATCAATCGCTTATCGAACGTCTCGCGCGGGAACGCGACAACGCCGTCGCCGAAGGCATTCTCGTGACGCTGGCGGCGAAGTACGACGGCCCCGTTCGGCGCGAGGGTGCTGCTGGAAGTCCCCGTTAAGCGGTGGCTGCCCGAGGGCGTCGCCCAATAGTCTGGAAAGTCCGATACCGACTTGGGATGGACGATGCTGACCGGTGAACTGATCCGCTTGCGCCCGCTGGAACCCGAGGACGCGGACACGCTGTGGCGCTGGCACAACGACCCGGAGGTCACGCGCTGGCTGCCCGCGGACCACCCGGAATCCCTCGCCCAGATCCGCGAACGCTTCACCCGGCGGAAGCCCAACAGCTTCGGCCAGGTGGACTTCGCGATCGAGAGTCTCGCCGTCGGAACCTTGATCGGCACTTGCACGCTGCGCGACGCCACCCCGGAGCAGGGCCGCGCGGAACTCGACATCTACCTCGGCGAGAAGGACCACTGGGGCGGCGGTTACGGCACCGACGCCATGCGCACGCTCTGCCGCTACGGCTTCGACATGATGCGGCTGCACATGATCGCGCTGTGGGTCGTGGTCGACAACGAGGCCGCGATCCACGTCTACAAGAAGCTCGGGTTCCAGGTGGACGGCAGGCATCGGCAGTCGTTCCGCGGCCGGAACGGCCAATGGCACGACGAGTACTTGATGAGCCTGCTCGAAGGGGAACTCCGCTAGTCGTTCAGTCCTTTCGTGAGCCTGGCGGGTGCCTTCATCCGCCAGGCCTCCTCGATGAGTTCGCTCAACTGCGCCTTCTCCACCTTCTCGAGGTCGACGAGGATCGCGCCGTAGCCGTCGTAATGCGGCGTGGTGAAGTACGCGGGGTCACCGGAGGCCAGCAGGGCCTCCTTCTCCGCGTGCTCGCACAGCAGCATCTATCCGCCCTCGGCCTCGGTGCGCAGCCGGGCGAAGCTCTTGCCCGCGACCTTGAGCGACGGCGTGCGGTACGACGTGGACTCCTCGACCTCCGGCAACCTGCCCGCCAGAGCCACGACTTCTTCCCAGGTCGTCATGGCGGACATTGTGCCCTGGGTCACTGACAAAACCACCCCGTGAATGCAAGGAAAGGTCCCTTCCTCGCAAATTTTGCAAGGAAGGGACCTTTCATGGCTCACTCGCGAGGGCTACGGCAGCGCGGTGATCCGGTCCGGGGGCGGCGGCGCGATACCCGGGTGCGCGCCGAAGTACGCGATCAGCGCGTCCAGGTCCACCGGACCACCCGACAGGTCGGTCCCCTTCGTGAACTCGGTGAAACCGTCCCCGCCGGCGGCGAGGAAGTTGTTCACCGAAACGCGGTACGACGCCGCCGGGTCGATCGGCGTGCCGTCGAGCGTCAGGTTCGAGACGCGCGAACCCTGGGCCGCCGACGCCGAATAGGAGTACTTCAGCGACTTCGAGATCTGCAGGATCCGCACGACCCCGTTGGCCTGCCACTGCTGTTCGAGCACGTTCTTCAGATCCGCACCGGTGAGCGTGATCGTCTGCATGATGTTCGCGAACGGCTGCACGGCGAACGCCTCGCCGTAGGTCACGACGCCATCGCCCTCGCCGGCGGGCGAGGACAGGAAGGTGAAGTCGGTGCGGATGCCGCCCGGGTTCGTCATCGCGATCTGCGCGCCGTTCGACTTCGTCGCTTCGAGCTGCGCGTCGGCGATGACGTCGCCCAGCGGGGACTCGCCGGAGGCCGCGCCCTTGGCGACCAGGTCCGCGGTGATGGTGCCGACGGCCTTGTTCGCGATCGGCGCGGCCTTCGTCTTGGCCTCGTCGATCAGCTTCACCACGTCGGCGTCCGGAACGACGTCGCGGGTGACGATCTGGTTGTGCGCCTTGGTCTCGCCGCGGACGACGTCGCGGGTCCGGCGGTCGATCTTCAGGTCCACGACCGACAGCAGACGGCCGAACGACGCGCCTTGGATCACCGGACGCGGTGCGCCGTCGGGATCGTCGATCACGCAGTTGTACTGCTGGTGGCTGTGCCCGGTGAAGATGGCGTCCACTTTGGACGTCACCTGGCGCGCGATCGCGGTCGCGGCGCCCGGTTTGACCTTGCATTCGTCCGGACCGGCGGTCTCGGAGTTGTCGCCCTGGTGCAGCAGCACGACCTGCGCCTTGACGCCGAACCTGTCGAGCAGCTTGGCCGTGCGGTCGATGGCCTGTACCTCGTCGCCGAACTTGAGGCCCTTGATCGCCTCCGGGGTGACGACCTGCGGCAGATCCTTCAGTGTCGCGCCGATGACGCCGATCGGGACGCCACCGGAGACCTCGATGCTGAACGGCAGCAACGCCGGGACACCGTTCTCGTAGTACACATTGGACCCGAGGAAGGGGAAGTTCGCGCCCTTGAAGGACTCGCGGAACTGGCAGCCGTCGGTGGGGTGGCAGCCGCCATGCTGCATCCGGCGGAGTTCCTTGAGGCCCTCGTCGAATTCGTGGTTGCCCACGACGGAGGCTTCGACGTCGAGCTGGTTCAGCAGCTCGACCGTCGGCTCGTCGTGGAACAGCGCCGAGATCACCGGCGACGCGCCGATGCTGTCACCGGCCGACAGGACGACCGAGTTGCGCGCTTCGCCGCGAAGCTTCTTCAGATGCGTCGCGAGATAGGCGGCGCCGCCCGCGTTGACGGTCTTGCCGTCGGGCAGCGTGACACGGCCGCTCGAACCGGACGGCGGTTCGAGGTTTCCGTGCAGGTCGTTGAACGTGATCAGCCGGACGTCGGTGGTCGACGGCGCGGCGGACGCGGGCGCGGCGACGGCGGCCAGCGCGGTCAGCGCGGCACCGGTGACGACGGCCAGCCGGGTCGAGAGCTTCATTGTCGGGTGCACGGCGGAGGAGTCTGCCTTGCGGCTTTGACCTTCACCAGAGGAAAAAGGAGGACGATAGGCAACCGTCACATGGCGCGTGAGCTGCCGTCGAGCAGTACCCGCGCGACCAGTTCGGGCTCGTCGTTCATCGGCACGTGCCCGCAGCCGCGCAGCACCAGCAGCTCGGCCTCCGGCGCGATCCGGCGCAGTTCGGCGGCCTTCGGGCGGGCGAGGATGCGGTCGCGTTCCGCCCACGCGATGGTCACCGGCACGTCACGGACGACGCCGTCGAACCGGAAACCGCCGCGGGCCTGCTCCAGCGTCGGCCGGAAACCGGGGCAGCGGGCGAGCGCGCGGATGTCCTCCATGACGACCTGCGTGGTGAGCCGGTCCGGGCGGCCGACGATCATCCCGGTGAGCATCGACCGGCCCGCCGGAGTCGCGGCGAGCCGCCGCGCGGTGCGTTCGGGGATCCGCTCGGCGAGCAGGCGATGGGTGCGCAACATGCTCAGCGCGTATCGCTGCTGCCGCGGCGTCCACAGCCCGGCCGGCGACAACGCCGTCACGCTGCGGACGAGACCGGCTTCCCCGAGCGCGAGCGAGAGCAGCCCGCCGAGCGAGTTGCCCGCGACATGCGGTTTGCCGAGGCCGAGGTCGTCGAAGAACTTCCCGAACATCTCGATGGCCGCTTCGACGCCGTAACCCCCGGAGTGCGGCGCCGATTCGCCGAAACCGGGCAGATCGACGGTGATGACGTCACGGCGCGGGGTGAGCAGGCCGAGCACGGGCGACCAGGCCTGACGGCGATGGCCGACCCCGTGGATCAGCACCAAGGGCTCGCCTTTGCCCGCGCGGTCGAAGACGACGTTGTCCATCCCGCGAGGTTAAGCTATTTACTGCTACCGGCGGTAACAGGTAAATAAAGACGTTCACGCCGCCGGGTGACGTCGTTCGGCATCGGCTCCAGTTCACCCGTCGCGATGAACCCGAGCTTCAGGTACAGCCGCCGCGCCCGGTCGTTGTCCTCCGCGACGTGCAGCCACACCTCGCGCGCGCCGTCGCCCTCGGCGGCCGACCGCACCTCGTCCATCAGCCTGGCGCCCAGCCCCCGGCCTCGGGCTTCGGGCGCGACCCACATCGAGTAGACGATCCAGCCGTCGTCCCGCGCCCGTCCGGCGACGAGCCCCACCGCGCGGCCATCGTCGAAAGCGACGAACCAGGCGTCGGCGGTCAGCCTCGCGAGCCATTCCTCATCGGATTGCGCGCTTTCGGCGGCGGCGATCGAGCCGTAGTTCTCGGGGGTGTCCGTCAGGGCACGAAGGCGGACCTCGCGGAAGACGTCGAGGTCCGAGGGGACGAGCCGTCGAACGATCAGCATCCGGGCAGAATCCCACGTCGAGCGGTGGATCGCGGAGCGAATATCGCCGATCGGCCAAGATCGGGGTCGGCCACTCGGCCGATCCGGCCCCGGCCGCCGCGGCCCATCGACCGAAGTGGCGGGCCCCCGGTGATCCATAACGTCGTGGTCATGACGAACGCACAGGTCACCGCCCTGCAGTACGGCTTGATCGCCTTCTTCGCGCTCTGGGCGACGGCGCTGATCCCGCAGCTGATCGTGCTGCACGCGCGGCACGGCCGGGTGCGGCTTCGTCCCGTCCTGACCATGGCCGCCGTGTTGCTCTACGCGACGATGACGCTGGCGGTGACCTTCCTGCCGTTGCCAGGTCCGGGCGTCAAACGGCTGAGCCAGACCGTGCAGCTGCACCCGTTCCAGTGGGTCGCCGACATCCACACCGAACTGCTCAAACACGGGCTGCCGATGGCCGACTGGTTCACCACGCAGACCTTCCAGCAGGCCACCATGAACGTGCTGCTGTTCGTCCCGCTCGGCTTCTTCGCCAGGACGCTCTGGAAGCGCGGCCTCGCCGGCACGACGCTGATCGGCCTCGCCGCCTCACTGCTGATCGAGATCACGCAGCTGACCGCGAACTTCGGCACCGCGCCCTACGTCTACCGGATCTTCGACGTCGACGACCTGCTCAACAACACCGGTGGCGCGATGCTCGGCTGGATCGCCGGGGCCCTGCTGCTCAGCCTCGTGCGGAAGCCCGCTCCCTCAACGGTCGAGCTTCAGCTTCCGCGCGGCGAGCGGGTCGACCTCGCCCAGATCCGCTAGCCTCGCCTGCCGCCGCTGGGCCGCGCGCCGCGCGGCCCGCCGGTCTTCCGCGATCACCAGCACGGTGGCCACCACGAAGACCAACGCGACCAGGCCGAGGATGAGCGAGAGCTGCAAAACGCCTCCTCGGAACGACCTTGTGTGCGAGATCACAAACAGTACGCATATCGTGCTGAGTTGACCACCCCTTGAGACGAAAGTGGGTGTCGCAGGTCACTCGGGGTTTGCCGAGAACCACGTCCGGTCCTCGGTGCACCAGCGGTCGAAGACCAGGCCCGCGCTGGTCAGGGCGGCGTCGAGGGCCTTCGAGTCGAGCCGGCGGCAGGTGAACGCCTGGCTCCACCACCGGACGCCAGCCGAATACCGCACGACGGCCGACAGCAGATCTCCGTCACGAGCGATCTGGCCGAGCCGGACGTCCACCTCGCCGAGCGCGCCACCCTGACCGTCGCGGACCGAGTCGAACCACTCCGGCGGATGCCATTCGACGAGCACCCGCCCGCCGGACGCGACATGCGCGTGGGCGGTGGCCAGGAAGGCCGCCCGATCGGCTTCCGAAGCGGTGTTGACCAGGTGGCTGCCGAGCAGCACCACGTCGAAGACCCGGCCGAGCCGCAGGTCTTCGATCTTCGAGCACACCGTCTCGGCACGGACGTGGGCGAGCATCTCCGGCGAGTCGTCCACCGCGACCACCGGATGCCCGAGCTCCAGCAACGCGTGCGTGATCCGCCCGGCGCCGCTGCCGAGCTCCAGGATCGAAGCCCCCGCCGGGACCGCCGCGTGCACGATCTCCGGCTCGTCGCCAGGCGGCAGCAGCCGGTACACCTCCACCGAACAGCCGTCCGCCGTGAACGCCCCCTGCTCCATACCCGCCAGCGTGCCGGAAACTGGCCCGGTGAGGACGAAACCGACCAAGGACGAGCTGGCCGCCGCCTACGGCAAGACCATCGACGACGTCATCGCGCCCGATCTGGACGTGCTGTTCTGCGGGATCAACCCCGGCCTCTACTCGGGCGCGCTCGGCCTGCACTTCGCCCGGCCGGGGAATCGGTTCTGGCCCGCGCTGTACCGCGGCGGCTTCACCCCGCGTCTGCTCGACCCCGGCGAACAGGACGAACTGCTCGGCCTCGGTCTCGGCATCACGAACGTCGTCGCGCGGACGACGGCGCGGGCCGACGAGCTGACGGCGGACGAATTCCGGGAAGGCGGCCGTCTGCTCACGGCGAGGGTCGCCGAATTCCGGCCACACTGGCTCGCGGTGGTCGGGATCACGGCCTACCGGACGGCGTTCGGCCTGCCGAAGGCGAAGATCGGCCCGCAGGACACCGAGATCGGCGGAGCACGGGTCTGGGTACTGCCGAATCCGAGCGGGCTGAACGCGCATTGGACGCCAGCGGCGCTCGGAGACGAGTTCGGGCGCCTCCGCGCCGAAGTCCACTCTGAGTAGTGAACTGGTCAGGATCTCCCGCTCGCGCGCTCATTCGAGCAAGAGATCCACAACCAGCTGATACACAGAGTTTGCCGCGACGAGGCGATACATCTATGAGGGGGATATCGCGTCACGTGCCCCGGGCTACTGACTCGTAATAGTTACGAGGTGTCATCTCTGTCCGGTCCCGCAGGGGGGACCGGTTGACGAGGGTGACCACGCCGGGGGGCAGTGGTCACCGAATGGACTTCCGAGTCCTCTCGTCCGGAGATGGCGGGCAGAAAAACGGAGGGGTCCGTGATGCGAAGCATCGAGCCGAACCGAACGCAGGCCGGCAGGCCTGGCGGACTGTCGCCAGGCGGCCGCGGACTCGGCGTGGCCGCCGTCGATCCGATCCCGATCTTCTGCGAGGGATTGAGTTCGCTGGTCCACCGCACGCCGGGACTGCAGTGGCTCGGCCACGCGGCGAGCCATCACGCCGCACTCCAGCTGTGCGAGCAGCTCAAACCGGACGTCATCGTGCTGGATTCGGCGCTCGACCCGAACTGCCATCTGTCCCGGCTGCTCAGCGGCGGCGACCCGGCGCTGGTCATCATCACGATGATCAGAGACACCAATCGCACCCAGCAGTACCTCGCCGCGGCGATCGCGGCGGGCGTGCACGCGATCGTGCCGCGGGCGACCGACGGACGGCACCTGGCCGAGGCGATCCGGCGCGCGCACAGCGATCGCCGTTACATCGACCCGACGCTGGCGGCGCTGACGGCGCGGCCGAAGCGCCAGCCTGTGCTCCCGAAGCCGGGCGAGGCTCCCAAGCCGGCGACCGCGCGCGGCCTGATGCCGCTGTCGCGCCGCGAGTACCAGGTCCTGCAACTGGTGGCCGAGGGGCTGGAGAACTCCGGGATCGCGAAGATCCTGTTCCTGTCCGTGGAAACCGTGCGGACGCACGTCAAGAGCATCCTGCGCAAGCTTTCGGCCCGCGACCGCACACATGCGGTGACCATCGCGTTCCGCTCCGGCATCCTGGTCGCGAATCCGGACGACGCGCACACCCCGGCCGAGGCGCCCGCGGCCACATCGATCGCGCCGTCGCCCCGCTGAACCGGCACCGAGACCCCCCGTATTGCTGATTTACACATCACAACAGTGGCCATTCACTTGCCGCCGGTTACCCACAGGTAATATCCTGAAGTTACCGGCGAGTAGGGGACGTGTGCCCGGCCGGGGAGCCGAACACATTGGAGTGACGAAATGGGCCACTACAAGAGCAACGTCCGAGACCTGGAGTTCAACCTCTTCGAGGTCCTCGGCGTGCAGGACCGCCTCGGCAAGGGCGTCCTCGCGGAATCCGACGAGGAGACCGCCCGCGGCGTGCTGACCGAGCTGAACAAGCTCGCTTCCGGTCCCCTCGCCGACTCGTACGCCGACGCGGACCGCAACCCGCCGGTGTACGACCCGAAGACCTTCTCGGTGAAGATCCCCGAGTCGTTCAAGAAGAGCTACCAGGCGCTGATGGACGGCGAATGGTGGCGGCTGGGCCTGCCGAACGAGCTTGGCGGTTTCGGCCTGCCCCCGACCGTGCAGTGGGCCGCGGCCGAGCTGATCCTCGGTGCCAACGCGCCGCTGTTCATGTACATGGCGGGCCCGAACTTCGCCGGCATCGTCGACAAGAACGGCACCGACGAGCAGAAGCGCTGGGCGCAGATCATGATCGACCGCGGCTGGGGCGCCACCATGGTGCTCACCGAGCCCGACGCCGGTTCCGACGTCGGCGCCGGCCGCGCCAAGGCCGTCAAGCAGGAGGACGGCTCCTGGCACATCGACGGCGTGAAGCGGTTCATCACCTCGGCCGAGAACGACATGGTCGAGAACATCATGCACCTGGTGCTGGCCCGTCCCGAGGGCCCCGGCATCGAGACCAAGCCGGGCACCAAGGGCCTTTCGCTCTTCCTCGTGCCGAAGTTCCACTTCGACGGCGAGACCGGTGAGCTTGGCGAGCGCAACGGCGCCTTCGTCACCAACGTCGAGCACAAGATGGGCATCAAGGCCTCCACCACCTGCGAGCTGACCTTCGGCCAGCACGGCACCCCCGCCAAGGGCTGGCTGCTCGGCGAGGTGCACGACGGCATCGCGCAGATGTTCCAGGTCATCGAGTACGCCCGTATGATGGTCGGCACGAAGGCCATCGCGACGCTGTCGACCGGCTACCTCAACGCGCTCGAGTACGCCAAGGAGCGCGTCCAGGGCGCCGACCTGCCGAACATGCTGAACAAGGCCGCGCCGCGCGTCACCATCACCCACCACCCGGACGTCCGCCGCTCGCTGATGCTGCAGAAGGCGTACGCCGAGGGCCTGCGCGCGGTGTACCTCTACACCGCGACCTTCCAGGACCAGGTGTGGACCGGCGAGGGCGACGAGGCTTCGCAGAAGATCGCGCACGGCGTCAACGACCTGCTGCTGCCGATCGTCAAGGGCGTCGGCTCCGAGCGCGCGACCGAGCAGCTCGTGCAGTCGCTGCAGACCCTCGGCGGGTCCGGCTTCCTGCAGGACTACCCGATCGAGCAGTACATCCGTGACGCGAAGATCGACTCGCTGTACGAAGGCACCACGGCCATCCAGTCGCTGGACTTCTTCTTCCGCAAGATCGTGCGCGACAAGGGCGCTTCGCTGGCCTACGTCGCCGGGGAGATCACGAAGACCATCGAGTCGGAGATCGGCAACGGGCGGCTCAAGAACGAGCGCGGGCTGCTCAAGCAGGCGCTCGAGGACACCCAGGGCATGCTCGGCTCCCTGATCGGCTACCTGACCTCGTCGCAGGAAGACCCGCAGAACATCAACAAGGTCGGCCAGCACACGGTCCGCCTGCTGATGTCGGTCGGCGACCTGCTCATCGGCTGGCAGCTCATCAAGCACGCCGAGGTCGCCATCGGCAAGCTCGACGCGGGCGCGTCGGCGAAGGACGTCCCGTTCTACGAGGGCAAGCTCGCCGTGGCGTCGTTCTTCGCGAAGAACGTGCTGCCGGAGCTGACGTCGCGCCGCGCGATCGTCGAGGCCGCGGACAACAGCCTCATGGACATCCCCGAGGCCGCGTTCTAAACGGTTTCGTGACGAAGAGCCCTCTCCGGTCCGGAGGGGGCTCTTCGTGGTTTCGAGGGGGATTTCCGGGGGAATTTCCGTGCTGAGTCCGCCCGTCGGCGGAGACCTCGGCAAAGGAGTCTCAATGGCAGTCACCGGCATCATCACGGCGATCGTGGTCGGTTTGGTCCTCGGGGTGCTCGGCAGGTTCTTCGCCCCCGGCAAGCAGTCCATCCCGATCTGGCTGACCATCGTCGTCGGTATCGTCGCCGCCTTCATCGGCACCGCGATCGCCCGTGGGCTCGGCTACGCGGACACGAAGGGCTTCGACTGGCTCGAACTCATCACCCAGATCGTCATCGCCGGTATCGGGGTCACGCTGGCCGCGAACCTCTACGGACGCCGCAGTGTCACCCGGTAAGGGGTCTTGAGGCGCGACGAGCCGGTTTCGGTGTCACCGTGGGTTCACTCGATTCTCCAGCGAAGGAGGAACCATGTTGGGTGGCCTTTGGGGCATCATCACCACGATCGTGGTCGGGCTGATCCTCGGCGTCATCGGCCGGATGATCGCGCCCGGCGATCAGAAGATCCCGATGTGGCTGACGATCGTCGTCGGCATCGTCGCCGCGTTCATCGGCAACTGGCTGGCCGGCGTGTTCGGCGTCCGTGACACCGCGGGCATCGACTGGATCCGGCACGCCTTCCAGGTCGGCGCGGCCATCGTCGGCGTCATCGCCGCGGCCGCGATCTACGCGAAGATCAAGGGCGGGCATCGCGCCGCGACCTGACCGAGGACTACGGTCGGCCCCTGTGACCACTCGACTCGAACTCGGTGGCCAGGGGCTGACCTCCCTGTCCGGAATCCCCCTCCCGCCGGCGCTGGAGTACCTGGATCTGTACGACAACCGGCTGACGTCCGTTCCCGACGAGCTGTGGTCGCTTTCCGGGCTCCGCGTGCTGAATCTGGCCGCCAACCGGCTGACCGCCGTGTCGCCCTCGATCGGCGCGTTGCGGAATCTGCACACGCTGGACCTGGGGCACAACGAACTTTCCGTCCTGCCGGACGAACTCGGCGAGCTTTCCGGGCTGACGGAATACCTCTACGTGAGCGACAACCGGTTGACCGAGTTCCCCGCCGCGCTGTGTTCGCTCGGACGGCTGAAGTATCTGGGATGCACGGACAATCGCATTCCCACCCTTCCGGAAGATCTCTCCGGGCTGGCCTCGTTGCGCGAATTCCGCTTGTACGGCAACGGGCTGACCGCGATTCCGGAATCGATGGGGACGCTTTCCGCGTTACGCGAACTGCATCTGCGGAAGAACCGGCTGACGTCCTTGCCGTCCTCCATCGGGGACCTGAGCGAGCTGCGTCAGCTGGACCTGCGGGAGAACGGGCTCACCTCGCTGCCGGAGTCCATCACCCGGCTGTCCAAATTGGACAAACTGGATCTGCGGTGGAACAAGGAACTGCGCGAGCCGTCGTGGCTCGCGGAGTTCGAAGCGCGGGGCTGCATGGTGCTGCGGTGAAGCTCAGGCGCAGATGATCGCCGTCCTCGGCGAGTAGGTGGCGTTGCGGGTCTCCCGGCGGACCTCCGTACCGGTGACGACATCGATGAGCACGCGGGTGTCCGAGGTGCCGAATCCGGCGGCGCCGGGATCCGGGACGCAGCCCGGCCCCGAGCCCATCTGCACCGGCTGAGGGACGTAAGAGTGCCGCTCGCCGCCGATGCTCTGCACCGAAAACCGTTTGGTACCCCAGATCCGCACGGTCACCGAGCCGTTGGCGGGGATCGCCTGGATCGCGATCCCGGTCGGGGCGTCGTTGACGATCTGCAGATCGACCGGCGATCCGTCGGCGTTGATCGCTTTGGCGTCGCGCGCGACCGGATATCGGTCCAGGTAGTTGTCGTGTTCGAGATGACCGCCGTCGGCGAGGCCTGCCAGGTACGCGGCGTTGTAGAGCGTCGTCGCGAGCTGCGAGACCCCGCCGCCGACCACGACCGGCCCGGTGCCGTCCTCGTTCACCGGGGCGGGCACGTAGCCGGCCTCCGCCGTCCTCGGCCCGGACCGCGCGCCGAGGCTGAACCGCTCGTTCGGCTTCACGATGGTGCCCGAGACCCTGGCGGCCAGCGCCTGCACGTTCGTCATCGCCGGCCCGCTCAACCCCGACGTGGTGAACTCGCCGATGACCTCGTTGATGCCGAGGACGTTCGCCGCCTCGGTGCTGACGGCGGGGCTGCTGGCGTCGTAGACCGCCTTCAGCTCTCGCTCTTCGCTCTTGGCGAGCGTCGTGGTGAGCGAGGAGAACGTGAGATCCCAGTTGACCTTCCGCGCGTCCTTCGACGGCTGGACCGCCGGCCGGTCGCCGACGAAGACGATCTGCGCGTCCGCCCCGTCGGTCTCGGTCTCCTTGAGCTGCGGCTGCGCCACCGCCCGCAGTTTGCCCTGGTCGATACGCACTTCGAGGTTGCCGTCGTCGCGCGCGGCGAACTGGAAGGACCCCGCGATCGCGTCCGGTTTCAGCGTCGCGTCCTTGCCTTCGCCGCGGATGATCAGCGGCTTCGCGACGGCGGGGACGACGATCTTGACGAGCGCCGCGTGCACACCGGCCGAAGTCGCCTTCACCGGCGAGACGTTCACCTTCAGCTCGACACCGTCGTCGCTCAGCCAGCCGTCGGTGACAGCGGTGACCGCTTCCTTGACGTCGGCGAGGGTCTGCCCGTTCCGCGGCTCGACCGCGGCCGGGACGACCCCGCCGTCGGTGCCCGCGATCGGCTGGAAGGTGATGTTCCCTTCGACCGGCGGACGGTTGAGCTGCGTGGCGGCGAGGTCCGAGACGGCCTTTTCGAGCTTCGGCGCGTCGGTCCAGGTGACGACGCCGACCTCACGGCTGGTGAAGAACGACATGAGCCGCGTGTACGGGCTCAGCGGCTGATGCCCGGCGCGGCCCAGCGTCTGCGGCCAGTCCAGGCCGAGACCGGACGACGTCGGGTACAGCACGGTGCGAACGTCGCCCGCGCGTACCCGGACCGGCTCGATCAGGCGCGGCTCCAGCTCACGGCGGAGCTTCGCCTCGGCCTCCTTGTGCGTGAGACCGCCGACGTCGATCCCCACGACCGTGACGCCGCGCGGGACGTCCCCGGCGCTGACGATCAGATCGACCGCGTACAGGAGCACGAACAGGCCCATGAGCACGCCTGTGGCCATGAGGACCTTGCCGAGTCCCTTGCGGAACTTCGACGCGGGCGTCGGCGGCGGATGCACCACCCTGTCGCCCTCGAAGAGCTCGTCTACCAGGCCCTCGTCCGTTTCGGGGGCCGAGAGGATGTCTTCGGTGAACAGGTCGGCGCCCGGTTCGTCATGGTCTTCGCGCACCGCCCCTCACCACCCCTCCCGTGGCTCGAGTTACAGGTACAACCCCGTGCCGTGTTCGGTCCGTTCGGTCGCCACGGCGTGGATGTCGCGTTCCCGCATCACCAGGTGCCCCTCGCCCTGGATCTCGACCTCGTGCTGGTCGTCCGGGTTGAACAGCACACGGTCACCGGTCTTGACGTTCCGCACACTGTTGCCCACGCCCAGTACATCACCCCAGGCGAGCCGCCGCGCCACCTGCGCGGTGGCTGGGATGACGATGCCGCCGGAACTTCGGCGCTCCCCGTCCTCGGGGGACAGCTTCACGAGCACCCTGTCCTGCAGCATCTGAATCTCGAGTTTCGGCCGATCTGACACGAGTACGACTTTACTTACCCGGGTCGCCCGCCATGACCAGGCTCAGCACGCTTTCTCCACCCTTTTCGAACCGCACCGGCACACCCCAGTCCTGGCGGGTGATGCGGCAGGCGGGATGCTCGCCACCGTCGTCACAGCTCGCGGCCTGCGCGACGACCTGCAGAACCCCTCCGGAGACGCCCTCCGCGAAACGGAGCTTGCGGAACAGGTCGGTGCCCACCCCGGCGCCGTCGGCGAGCAGTTCCGGCGGCGACGCGCTGATCTCCAGCCGCGTCGACGGGCCGAACCGGTCGTCGAGCTTCTCACCGGGCGGCGGGGTGAAGACGACGGAGAACTCCAACTCACCCGGCGCGAGCACGGTCGGCGGACGACGGACCGCGTGCGCGTCGCCCGCCACGGCCTGCTCGCCGAGCGGCACCGGCCCGATCCGGCCGGCCGCCGACTCGACGACCAGCAGTTCGCCGTCGTGCACCAGCAGACCGGACGGCTCCGCGAGCCCGGTCGCGAGTGTGGTCACCTGGCGGGTGAGCGGGTCGTAGCGGCGGATGGCGCCGTTGTAGGTGTCGGCGATCGCGACGGTGTCGCCGGGAAGCACGGCGAGGCCGAGCGGATGCTGCAGGAGTGCCTTGTCGGCAGGTCCGTCGACGTGGCCGAAGGAGAACAAGTCGACGCCGACGGCGGTGTGCACGGTGAACGTCTCGCCCTCGGGCTCGATCCAGCGCAGCGCCGACGTCTCCGCGTCCGCGAGCCAGAGCTTCTGCCCGTCGGGTGTGAGGCCGGACGTCTGCGCGAAGAACGCTTCGTGAACGTCGCCGTCACGCAGGCCTTCGACGGTCGTGCCGGCGAAGCGGCGGATGCTGCCCGAGACCGGCTCGAACACGCTCAGCGTGTGGTTGCCCGCCATGGCGACCACGACGCCGCCAGCGGGACCCCACCAGGCGACGTCCCAGGGGCTGGTGAGGTCGATGTCGAGCGCCTTGCCGGTGTCGACGCCGTCGCGCCACTGGCGGCCGGTGCCGGCGACCGTGGAAACCTCGCCGGTGATCAGGTCGATCCCGCGCAGGCGATGCCCGGCCGTATCGGCGACGACGGCGTGATAGCCCGCGCGCTCGGCGACCTCGTACGGCAACAGGGTGATCCCGGACGGCTCGGTGAAGCTCGCCAGATCGAAGGGGCCGTCCTGCGCGCCGCGCTCACCGCTGCCGAAGCGGCGGATGATCGTCTCGCTGTCGGACGCGAACTCGACGATGGAGTGGTTGCCGGTGTCGGCGACCAGGATGCGGCCTTCGGCGGTGGTGACGGCCTTGCTCGGGAACCGCAGCTCGGTGCGCTGCTCCTCGGCCGGGACGTACGGGCTGCCGCCGCGGCGCAGCGTGCCCTTGGCCTCGTGGGTCGCGACGAGATCGGCGATCACCCGGCGCAGCGCCTCGGCGTGCCCCTCGCCGGCGGCGACGTGGACGACGTAACCCTCGGGGTCGACGACGACCAGCGTCGGCCACGCCTTGACCGCGTACTGCGACCAGGTGGCCATCTTCGGGTCGTTGAGGACCGGGTGGTGCACCTCGTAGCGCCGCACGGCGGCCTCGATCGCGGCCGCCTCGCCCTCGTGCAGGAACTTCGGCGAATGCACGCCGATGGTCACCAGGACGTCGGCGAACTCGGCCTCCAGCGGGCGGAGCTCGTCCAGCACGTGCAGGCAGTTGATGCAGCCACTGGTCCAGAAGTCCAGCAGGACGACGCGGCCGCGCAGCCCGGCGAGCGTGATCCGCTCGCCGCCGGTGTTGAGCCACACGTCGCCGTCGAGCTCGGGTGCCCGTACGCGGGACTGCGTTCGTGGGGAAGTCACGACATGAGTGAACTACACGCTCGGCCGTGCTGTTCCGAGGTCCAGGCGTTGAGAGGGCGAGCTCACCCCAGGGGAGGAGCCTCATGTGGGTGATGAGGGAGTGGTGTTAAAAGGGAAGGCGCCTTCGCGTTGCGCAATTTAGGCTCGAACACATGTCCACTGTTGAGCACGCCTTCACCATCGAGGAGGCACACGACCTCCAGGCGAGCTTGGCCGAACCCGTGCGTCCCGGGTTGAGCGAGGCCGAGCTCGACGACGTCGAAGCCCGCTTCGGCTTCCGGTTCGCCGCCGACCACCGGACATTCCTGTCCGCCGGGGTGCCGATCGGCGACCGCTGGCCGGACTGGCGCTGCGGTAACCCCGACCAGCTGCGAAAACGCCTGGACTGGCCGGTCGACGGGGTGCTTTACGACGTCGAACACAACGGCTTCTGGCTGCCGGACTGGGGCATGCGCCCGATCGACGTCGCCGACGCGCTCTCGCGGGCCCGATCGCATCTGGCGCTCGCCCCGCAGCTGGTGCCCGTCTGCGGGCACCGATATCTGCCCGGGATCGCCGGGAGCACGGGATATCCGGTGCTGTCGGTGTATCAGACCGACATCGTCTACTACGGCTACGACCTGCGGGGATACCTGCGGCACGACTTCTGCGGCCAGCCACTGGGGCCGCCTCCGGAGGGCGGGCCGCGGCACGTCGAGTTCTGGTCGCGGTTCGTGGAATGAACGGCCCGTTCATGGCTTGAGTTTTTGGGTTGGGACCGCTACATGTGGTTGCTTTGGGCGTGATTCGTCACCACATGTACCCCAAGTGGTAGCAAAGGTCCCTTGCTCTTTTCGGTGATCCGGGACCTGCCGTGCTATGGGGTCAGGACTCGGCGGCGGCCTTCAGCCGGGCCAGCGTCGCGGCGATGTTCGCCCGGTTGGCGTCGTCCCGTTTCCAGACCCCGGTGAACAGCGACGTCGGCCCTCGCAGCCAGCCCGGCCGCCGGTCCCACGTGCTCTCGACGGCCACGCAACCGTCTCCCGAAGCCTCGATGTCGTACTGCCAGCGCGCGACCGGAAGACCGGCGAAGGTGGTCACCTCGAAAGCGAACCGCTTGCCCTCGTCGGCGTCGGTGATCGTCGAGAGCGTGCTCCAGCGACGGAGCATGCGGCGGTTCCGGCCACGGAACTTGGCGCCGACGACGGCCCCCGCGGCACCGACCCAGCGGTGCCCCTCGTATTCCTCGGCCATGCCCGCGAGCACACCCGGGTCACTGACCAGGGAATACACCTTCTCGGGCGGGGCGGCGATCGCGATCTTTCCGGTGGCGCTGGGCTCCGTCATGACATACCTCCGTACTGATGGTATGTGAAATACCCTCAGTTGTCGCGGCGGAGCATGCGACTGATCCCGGCCGCGACCGTCGTCGCCAGCACCCAGCCCGACGCGGTGAACCCGGCCGCGACCCAGTTGTCCACGCCGTGCATGTACCAGCGTGACTTGTTGCCGAAGTCGACGATCGGGACCAGCAGGTCGATCGTGTACAGCACCGGGTTCCACTGCAGCCCGGTGTCGTCCTGGTTGACCAGGCAGCGCGGCCCGCTCACCGTGAGATTGGGCTTGGTGACGCAATCGTCGACCCCGAACCCGAACCACAGGCTCCCCAGCACGAGCAACGTCAACAGCCAGCCGAGCGCACGCACGGGACGGAAGCCGTAGCCGACCATCGACCGCTGCAGCCAGCTCCACACATGCACACCGGGCCCGAAGAACTTGAAGCCCTTCGCCAGCGCCTCGTACCGGAATTGCTGCTTCTTCAGCAGCACCGTGGAGGCGTGCTCTTCATTACCGGACGCGCGCAGCGTCGCCGCCAACTGGTCGTAGGGGCCGGGGCGGTAACCGTCCATCGCCTTGCGCAGCAACACGATGCGATGGTCGATCGCCCGGTCGTCGTCGAGCGCGATGTCCTCCTGCAGTGCGTCGTAACGGAAATCCTCCAGCTCGATGCCCGTCGCCGACGCCCAGAACGCCTCGTTGTCGCCCAGCGTCCCGCAATGCGCGCGGCGCAGCACGATCCGGCCGTCGGGCGGAACGGCGGGTGTGAGCAGGAATTCGTCGGCCGACACGTCACTGCCGTCGAGCGCGATCCCGTGCTGTGGCAGGGAACCGAGCCGCGCACCGCGGAAGTCGACGCGTCGCGCGACCTGCGCGCCGTCGAGGTTGACCCCGCCCTGCGCGACGAACGGACGTTCCTTGTTCTCCGTCAGGATCAGATCCCGGCCGATCCGTGCGGTGCGGACGTCCAGCGAGTAGCTGGTCCGCGTGCGCGCCCCGGGTTCGGTCAGGCTCGTGCCGAAGAGGTTGACGCTTCCGCCGATCTCGGCGCCCTGTAACCGCAAAGTGCCCTGGACGGTCGCGTCCGTGAGCTGGAAGTTGCCCGCGACCTTCGCGCGCCGCGCGGAAAAGACGTCGCGGCGCGGGTGCAGGAACATCGAGTTCCACGCCAGCACGTTGCCGCCGACGGTGATGTCGGCCATGCGCAGCTGCCCGGACGGCACCCGCAGGCTCGTCGCCTCCAGATCGCCGCCGATGGTGGTCCCGTCGAGATGGATCGCGCGGTCGTAGTAGGGAATGCTCTGCCCGCGGACGACCTGGACCTCGGCGCCCGCCAGCCGCAGCGAACCGCCGATGCGGGCGTTGACCATCCGCAGCGTCCCGGTGGCCTGCATACCGTCGCTCAGCTCGAGGTTTCCGTTGACCGTCGAACGATCCGCGACCAACGCCGGCCGCGGATCGATGTACGGATCGTTCGACTTCCACGCGTCGACGACGATCGGCCCGGACTGGTTCACCGAAAGCTTGGCCTCGCGGAAGATGATGTCACTGTCCACAGTGGCGCTCGGCAGGTACATGATCCCACTGGCGGAGAAGCGTTTCCGCTGCGCGGCGGGCCCGTAGTTGTCCACCTCGCACAACAGGCTGCCGCCGATGTGGATCCCGTTGCCGTTGAGCGCGAAGCCGTCCCGGTTGTTCAGCGTCGCGCCGGAGAAGTTGACGTTACCGCCGGCGCGCATACCCGGGATGCGGACTTCTCCGTTGGCCACCAACCGATACGCCAGCAGCGCGCCGACGATGTTGACCCGGTCGGCCTGGATCGCCTTGCCGCGAGGATGAGTGATCACCGTGCGGGTCAGCACGACCGAACCCTCGATGACCGCGTCGGTGAGATTGACCGCCGCGTTCGGCATCCCGCGCTCGCGATCGTCGCCGCGCTGGACCGTGGTCTCCTCGATCTCGTGCTCGGCGTCGACGTGCACGACACTGCGGATGAGGCGAACGTCGTTGCGGGTGCGGAGATTGCGCGCCTTGAGCCCGGGCAGCCAGCATTTGCGGAACACGAGCCCGAGCAGATGCGCCTCGCGGACGTCCGGCGGATGCTCGAACCGGCACCGCTCGAAGCGGAACAGATACTTGATGTCGGCGGCGCGCAGATCGAGCGTCCCGGTGATGTACGCGTCCTCGACCTGCACGATCGGCGCATTGGTCGCCTGACGACGCCACCGGAGCAGCCCCGTCGTCCCCGGCTTCATCAACTCGGACGCCGGGACCTCGTACCGCTTGTCGGGGTTCGGGTCGAACGGGTCGAGCGGCGGCAGGGACGTGTCGCCGTTCTGGTCACCTTCCCCCGGATCGCGCGGCCCGTTGTTGCGCCGAAAACCCGGCATCGTTTCGCTTCCCTCCCCCGTCGTTTCCCGGCCCCCAGCGAAGCCGATCACGCACGGGGTTCGCAAGTGGCCCGGGAAAGTAGACCGCAACCTGCCACGAGATCACGACGGCAGAACGGCCGCCTCGGGTGCTGGAACAGGTCGTTTGCGTCCGCGGCGGTGATCTTGACCGGATTCGCCGCCGGGGCGGCGGTTCGCTGCTACGGTCACTCACCGGAGTCAATGGTGGACTACTGGTAGGTCGCGCCCTTCGCGGCCCGTGCGGGGAGGCACGACATGAAGCGTTATTTGCTCTTGGCTGCGATATCGCTCTTGGTCGGTGGCTGCGGCACACAGGTAACCGGCACGGCGACGACGAGTGCACCACCCGCGGCACGGCTTCCGTCCGATGGAGCGCCGGCGGTGCCGAACCCGATCACCGCCACCGCAGCCATCGAGGCGGACCCGTGCAGTGCCATCCCCACGGCCGAGATCGAGGCTATCGGCGGCAAGGTCAAACGGACCATGACCGACGACGGAGCCATGGGCAAGAGTTGCGGTTGGATCTTCGAACCCGGCCCCAGCAGCGTGACCGCCGGCCTCATCCCTGGAAACAAGGACGGTTTGAGCAGCCTGTACGCCAAGCACGCGCAGGGTGACCTCTCGACCTTCAAGCCTGTCGACTCGATCGAAGGCCACCCTGGCGTGATTTATGACAACGGCGGCGAAGGGAAAGGGCGCTGCGTGCTCGCAGTCGGCATTCGAGACGACCTCACTTACACAGTGACTCCGCTGCTGACCACTGGGAACCCGATGCTGTCCGATCCCTGCGGAATGGCGACCAAGGTGGCAGCCGCAGCGATCAAGAATCTCAACAAGTCCTGACCGGACCGAACGGTGCGGCGTCCAGAAATGCGAACAGGAAGGCCCGCTGAAATGCGACGGCTCATCATCGCCGCGGCGATCACCTGCACAACATTGCTACTCGCGACGGGCTGCAACGGCACCTCGACCTCAGCGAGTCCCACCCCCGCGCCCGCCTCGTCAACAGGTCTACCGCGAGCCGGTGCCCCGGCCGTACAAGTCCGCTGAAGACCGACCTGTTGGCCACGGATCCCTGCGGTGCCGCCACCAAGGCCGAAGTCGAAGCCGTGGGGGGAACACTCAAAAGCGCAGCGGCCGAGGACATCGCGAACGGGCGAGGTTGCGCCTAGATTTTCGCGAACTCCGCCGGAAATATCAGCGGCGCCTTGAACGTCAGTCAGCCCGACGGCCTCAGTCATCTCTACGCCCTCACAGCACAAGGTAGCGGTCTCACGACGTTCAAGCCCCTACCGAACATCGCCGGATACCCAGCAGTCGAGTACGCGAATGGCGGAGAAGGCCGGGGCGCCTGCCAGCTCGCGGTCGGACTCCGTGACGACGTGACATACGTCCTGGTCACACAACTACGGCGCGGCAGTGCCTACCTGGAGGACCCGTGCGGCTTGACCGTCAAGCTCGCAGAGTTCGCTGTCCAGCATCTGAAGGCGGCCCAATGACCTGCAGCGGCTGGAAGGCGGGAGTCCTCGATCAGGATCCGCCCCGTGCCCTCATCGCGACCTCCAAGATCGCAGGCGAGAGCCTGGGCGCGCCCGCCGGTCGAGGCACGACCAGAACCCCTCTTCCGCTGACGGCAGGGCAGAGGACACCTGCTCAAACCGGACAAGCGCCCTCTATCAGACCAGATCGCGCTGAAATCCCATCTTTCGACGGTGATCTTCCACAAAGGGGCTGATCAACGGTTTACCTGCTGCTATCGTCACCGATTGGAGTCAACGGTGAACTACGGGTAGGCCGCACCCCTTCGCGGCCCGTGCGGGGAGGCACGACATGACAGGACCGGGAGCCGGCCCCCAGGGGGTCTACAACCAGCTGAACACGACGACGCCACAGGCAGCGCCTTCAGGCTCGGGGCTGATTCAGGGCGCCACCGCAGCACCGGCGCAGGCACCCGCGCCGGACTACACCAACCTAGGTGCCAACCAAGCCCAGGCGGACTTCGCCGCAGCGTCCTCGAACGGTGGCTGGGAATTCGACTCCGAGGCCATGAGCAAGGTCATCGAGTCGCTAGAGGACTGCATCGAAAACAATTTCAGCAGCGCCATGAGGGAGGCCGCGCACCTGACCGGTATCGACGCGATGGGTGACGAGGTCGCCAGCCAAGGCTACGTCAAGATCGCGAACGAGTCAGGAGCTTCCTACCAGACGTTCCTGGACGGCGCACGCAAATTCACCAGGGCCTACGCCGACAAGCTGGTGGAAATCAAGGCCGCGTACGAAAAGCAAGACCAGGCAGCGATCGACGCTCTCCGTTCCGTTGGAAAGGCTCTCTGAATGCGTGCTCGACTCCTCTCCGTTCTCGCTGTGGCTGCCGTGCTCACGGCGGGATGCAACGGGGAAACCGGCGGTAAGGCCGAGCCGTCGACACCCAAGCCTGACGCCACGGCCCTCCCACGCGCGGGAGCTCCCAAAGTGACAACCCCGCTGAAGACGGAAAAGTTCACGACCGAACCTTGCAGCGCCGCGACCGATACAGAGATCGAAGGCATCGCCGGGAAGGTGAAAAGCTCGAAGGTGGAGCAGGTCGCGGGCGGCCCGACCTGCTCGTGGATCCTCGCCGACCTCGCGGGCTCGATCAACGGGGGCCTGAACGTCAGCCAGCCCGAAGGCTTGAGCCATCTCTACGCTCTCAAACAACAGGGCAGCGGCGTCACGACGTTCAAGCCCGTGCCTGACATCGCCGGATATCCGGCCGTCGTCTTCGCGAACGGCGGTGAAGGTGCGGGCAACTGCAATCTGGCTGTCGGACTCCGCGACGACATGATGTACACCGTGGTCACCGCTCTGTTCGACGACAGCCCTGCCTACAACGACCCCTGCGGTACCAGCGTGAAGCTGGCTGAGCTGGCAATTCAACGTTTGAAGGCGGCCCAATGACCTACAGCGGTTGGGAAATCTTCACCAAACTCAACGCCAACCCGAACCACACGAAACGGTTGGACGCGGCGCAGGTCGCTTCCCATCACCTGATGGTCGCCCATCAGGAAATGAGCCAGACGCTGGAGAAGAGCCAGACCGCGCTCAGCACGTTCTGGAAGGGCAAAGCCGCCGACAGTGGAACAGCCGGTCTGGCCCCGCTCATCGCGACTTCCAAGCTCGCGGGCGAGAACATGGACCGCGCCCGCCAGTCGATGTTCGACCAGAACGCTTCTTTCCATTACACGCGCGGCAATGTCCGCCCGGTCGAGAAGGAGCGCGCGGGGGACAGCGGGCCCGAGGACGTCTTGTCCATCGGCGCGAGTGACGACGAGATCGCGGCGGCGAAGTTCGACGCGGACACGAAGCACAACGTCGAGATCTACGAGCCGTACTACCAGAGCACCCAGCCGCGCCAGCAATCGCTCGCACCGGCTTATCCGGCCGCGCATGATCCGAACGTTTCGCCCGCGCCGATCACGCCGGATGCGATCGATCCCGGGCAGACCAAGGTCAGCGGGTTCAGCGGCGGGCCCGGCGACTCCGGGCGGCACAGTGCTCCCGGTGGGTACACCGGCGGGCCGAGTTCGTACAGCGCGCCTCCGGGGGCCGAGGGGTATCAGGCGCCGAGGCCGCCGCGGGTTCCGCAGCCGCCGAGGGTGCCGCAGATGCCACGGCCGCTGCCGTCTCCGCGGCCGAACGACCAGACCGACCTTTCCAGGACGGACGACAAGGTGCAGGGGCGCCCAGGTGGCTTCCCGCCGCCCAACTTCGGGCCGGGAGGGCCGGGCACCGGTGGACCTGGTGGCGGCAGCGGATTCGGCCCGGGGTCGGGCGGATTCAGCGGTGGTTTCGGGCCCGGCGGCGGTTTCGGGCCCGGCGGGTCGACGGGCGGGCCGGGGAGCATGGGGCCCGGTCGCGGCGTCGGCGCCGCAATGCCCGGCGAAAGCGCGATGCGCGGCACGCCGGCAGGAGGCCCCGCGGCGGCGGGACGTCCCGGCGCGCCGGGGATGGGCGGCGGCGGGATGGGTGGCGGCGCCGGCAAGGGCAAGGGCGGCGAGGACGAAGAGCACCAGCGCAAGATCACGCTGCAGGAAGAGGACGGCGATTCCCTCTTCGGCGGCTACGACGGTGACAAGCCGGTTCCGCCGGTGATCGGCGCGTAACGTGCTGCAGAAACCCGTCGAACTGACGCTCCAGACCTACGAAACCCTACTGGATCAACACAATCTCGGCGACATCCATCCGACGCTCGTCCGCGGCGCCCAGTGGTATCTGCCCGAGGAGCGTCGCGAGCTCGCCGCCACCGCACAGTCCGAATTGGACAGACAAGGACTGCTCAGACGCGGCCGGATCGACGACGAATTCCTCGACACACTTCGGTTCCTGCAACGGCCGGCGGTGGAGTACTACTCGTGGGTGAAGTCCGAGGGGCGTGAACGGACAGTTCGCGCCGCGGGTAGTGGCCGCGAAGCGGTCAACGTCGTTTTGGTCGACAAGGTCGTCTACCTGACGCCGACGCGACCGGACACGCTGGCGCAGGACTTCACCGGTCTCCTCCCCGAGGCCGCTCCGGCGCGCACACCGTCGTTGAACTGTTCGGAAGCCGATCTGCAGGTCCTGATGAAGGGCGAAATGCTCACCGGCACCAGCCCGAGCATCCGCGACGCCAAGAAGATCCTCCAGTGGATCCGGTCGCCGCACACCTTCTTCGGACGGCTTTACGTCGCAATCCGTGACGGCGGCGGCAACCGGAAACGCGTCGAAAGGCCACCGGGCTGGATGGACACCGAACACGGCCGTGTCGTGTTCGGCCCGGACGCCAAGGGCTGGGTGAGCCTCATGGGCGCCGGGCCGCACGAAATCGTCGCGAAGGTCGTCCAGCTGGAGTCGCAGCTGCGAGGACGTTAGCCCTGGTGGTTCGGGTTCAGGACCCGCGAGAGGAACGTCTTCGTGCGCTCCTCCTGCGGGTCCCCGATCACCTGGTCGGGCGAGCCCTGCTCGACGACCACACCGCCGTCCATGAACAGCACGATGTCGGCCACCTCGCGGGCGAACTGCATCTCGTGCGTGACGACGAGCATCGTCATACCCTCTTGCGCGAGTTGCCGCATGACCGCGAGAACGTCGCCGACCAGTTCCGGGTCCAGCGCCGACGTCGGCTCGTCGAAAAGCATGACGTCCGGGTTCATCGACAGCGCCCTCGCGATCGCGACGCGCTGCTGCTGCCCGCCGGAAAGCTGAGTCGGCAGCGAAGTCTCCTTCTCCGCCAGCCCGACCTTCGCCAGGTTCTCCCGCGCGACGCGTTCCGCCTCTTCCTTACCGCGCTTCAACACCTTGCGCTGCGCGACGGTGAGGTTTTCGAGCACGCTCAGGTGCGAGAAGAGGTTGAACGACTGGAAGACCATGCCGATCTTCGTGCGGGCGCCGTCGATGTCGACGTCCGGGTCGGTGATCTCGCTGCCGTTGACCACGATCTTGCCCTGCTGCGGTTCCTCGAGGAGGTTGACGCAGCGCAGCAGCGTCGACTTGCCGGATCCCGACGGGCCGATGATGCAGACGACCTGGCCGCGCTGGACCTCCAGGTCGATGCCCTTGAGCACTTCGAGCTCGCCGAACGCCTTGTGCAGTCCCGAAACTTCGACGATCGTCTGGGCGCTCATACCGTTCCTCCGCCGGGCACTCCGGCTCCGTATTTCTTCTCTAGCCGCTGCTGCAGGATCGACAGCGGAATGGTGATGACCAGGTAGCACAGACCGGCGACGACGATCGGCGTCAGGCCCTTGGCCTCCAGCAGCGCCTGACGGCTGAACTGTGCGAGTTCCTGCTGCGCCGGGGTGGTGCCGAGCAGGAACGCCAGTGACGAGTCCTTGGTCAGCATGATCAGCTCGTTGGCCAGCGGCGGCAGGATGATCCGGAAGGCCTGCGGGATCACGACGGTGATCATCGTGCGGGCGGGCGACATGCCGAGCGAACGCGCGGCCTCGACCTGCCCGCGTGGCACCGCCTGGATACCGGCGCGGATGGTCTCCGCCATGTAAGCCGACGACACGATGCCCAGCGCCAGCATGATCGCGACGTTGCGCGGCAGGGTCGTGTCGAACGCGGTCGGCACGCCGATGCCGACGGCGAGGAAGATCAGCAGCGCGGGCAGACCGCGGAAGAACTCGATGTACCCGCGCGCGAACCAGCGGTACGGGCCGACCGAGGAAAGTCTCATCAGGGCGAGCAGAAGGCCCAGCCCGAGGCCGAGCGCGAAGCCCAGCGCGGTGAAGACGATGGTGTTCTTCAGTGCGACGGTGATGACGTCCGGGAACTGCTTGGCGGCGACTTCGAGATCGAAGAACGCCTTGCCGATCCTGCTCCAATCGGCCAGCAGCGCGAGCACGATGACGATCACCAGCAGCAGGACGTATTGCCCGGTCCGGAACGCCGAACGTCGCTGGCGGCGGCTCAAAGCCATGTTTCTCCTCAAACAGGTGGCGACAAGCCTGTGGCCGGTGCGCTGGGCACCGGCCACAAGGCGGCTTCAAACTAGTTCGACGCCGATCCAGGCTGCCAGGTCGGCGCCTTGCCGAACCACTTCTGGTAGATCTGCGCGTACGAGCCGTCCGCCGCGGACGCCTTGAGCACCTCGTTGATCTTGCCGAGGAGGGCGCTGTTGCCCTTCTTCACGCCGATGCCGTAGAACTCGTTCGTCTTGAACTCGGTGACGACCGTCGTGTCCGGGTTCGTCTTCGCGAAGTCGTAGAGCACGCCGTTGTCGTTGACGCCCGCGTCGACCGTGCCGTTCTTGACGGCCTGCTCCAGCAGCGCGAGGTCGTCGAAGGTGACGATCTCGGCGCCCTTCGCCTTCTCCTTGGCGTAGTCGGCGCCGGTGGTGGCCGACTGGACACCGATCTTCTTGCCCGCCACGTTGGAGAGGTCCTTGATCGGCGAACCGGTCTTGACCAGCAGCGCCTGGGTCGCCTCGAAGTACGGGTCGGAGAAGTCGAACTTCTCCTTGCGCTTGTCGGTGATCGTCATGCCCGCGGCGGCGAGATCGCACTGCCCGGTGTTCATCGCTTCGCCGGACTCGATGGTCTCGAAGGCGATGTCGACGATGCTCTGCTCGACACCCAGCTTCTTGCCGACCAGGTCGACCAGGTCGACGTCGAAGCCGACGATCTTGTCGCCCTGCTTGACCTGGAAGGGCTGGTAGGGCAGGTGCGTGCAGGTGGTGACCTTGCCGGACGCGACGAGCTGGACGCCGCCGGCCGCGGTTCCGCCTTCCTCGCCGCACGCGGACAGCGCACCCGCGGTCAGGGCGAGCGCCGGGATCAGGGCGAGCGCTTTGAATCGAGCCACGTCGTCACTCCTTGTAGTTCCCATGTGTCGAGAGCACGCATATTGCCACTCATCCGGCGGCAAGCACAGCACCGCGACGTTACAGCGCTGTTTCTAGCGAAGATCGTCCCGACGACGACGGGATCGAGCCGACCTCGGTCCGGTGGGTCTCGACAGGGTTCAACTGGCCCGGCACGTGAAACACGGTGGGGCGCCGAAGCGCCCCACCGCCGCCTTACTTACTTGGGCCAATAATCGAACACGTAGCCGTTGTAGCAGATACCCGCACAACTGGGGTCGACAGGAAAGTACTGGAGCGGCCCGACGTTGTAATATCGGGCGAATTCGCTCCGCTCACGGACACAGCTGTCATAGTTATGGCCGCACCAACGACTCTTGACATCCGCTGCGCCGACGCTGGTCGACGGCGCCGCGGCACCGTCCTGAGCTGCCATCGCGACACCCGGAACGGCCAAGGCCGTCACCGCGGCACCGGCCACGACGAACGTCTTCACAAGATTCTTCACAATTCCCCTTGAAAATTGCGTGTGAAATTCAGATCCTGCTTATCCAGCAGGTAATGCGCGATTTATCGAGTTCTATACACGGCGAAACGCCGAACAGAATCCAACCTTCCCCAGTCAGGTTTGAATACGTTCGGCGAGGCTAGCATCAGGCTGATCATTCCAACAAGCCAACCCGGGCATCTCGCGCCGGACGGGGTCCATGAGTCACGATGACCTCCATGAACAACAACTCGGCGCCCCGGCTCCCACCTGCGGGTCGCCGCCCGCGGACGACGACGTCGGCGAGGCGCGCGGCGAAACCCGGGGCGCAGTTCGACGGGTATCTCTCGCCGTCGCGGCCGCACGCGGGCGCGTACGACGAGATGTTCACCGCCGACGGCACGGTCCGTCAGCCGTACCGGGCGCTGTACGAATCGATCTCCGCGCTGACGTCGGGAGACCTCTCGTCCCGGTCGGCGGCGATCGACCGGGCCATGGTCGACCAGGGCATCACGTTCTCACTGTCCGGCCAGGAACGCCCGTTCCCGCTGGACCTGGTGCCGCGCGTGATCACCACCGCCGAATGGGGCAAACTCGAACGCGGTGTGGCGCAACGGGTCCGTGCGCTCGAAGCCTTCCTCGCCGACGTGTACGGCGATCGGCAGATCCTGCGTGACGGCGTTCTCCCGCGACGGCTGATCACCTCGTGCGAGCATTTCCAGCGCGAGGCGTTCGGGATCAACCCGCCCAACGGCGTCCGCATCCATGTGTCCGGTGTGGACCTGGTGCGTGACGAGGAGGGCACCTTCCGGGTGCTGGAGGACAACCTCCGCAACCCGTCCGGCGTGTCGTACGTGATGGAGAACCGCCGCACGATGGCGCGCGTGTTCCCGGACCTGTTCGCCCAGCATCGGGTGCGCCCGGTCGGCGATTACGCCTCGCATCTGCTGCGCGCGCTGCGGGCGGCGGCCGCGGCGAACGTCGCCGACCCGATGGTCGTCGTGCTCACGCCCGGCGTGCACAACTCCGCGTACTTCGAGCATTCGCTGCTGGCCAGGCTGATGGGCGTCGAGCTGGTCGAAGGCCGCGACATGTTCTGCCGTGACAACGTCGTCTACCTGCGCACCACCGAGGGCGAGCGGCAGGTCGACGTCATCTACCGGCGGATCGACGACGAGTTCCTCGATCCGGTGCACTACCGGCCGGATTCCGTGCTCGGCGTGGCCGGGATCCTGAACGCGGCACGCGCGGGCAACGTGGTGATCGCGAACGCGGTCGGCAACGGCGTCGGCGACGACAAGCTCGTGTACACCTACGTGCCCGAGATGGTGAAGTACTACCTCAACGAGAAGCCGCTGCTGCCCAACGTTGACACCTTCCGGTGCTGGCTGCCGGACGAGTTCGACCACGTCATGCGGAAGATGGACGAGCTGGTGATCAAACCCGTCGAAGGCTCTGGTGGCTACGGCATCGTGTTCGGCCCGGAGGCGACACAGGCCGAGCTGACCGCGCTCAAACGCAAGGTCCGGGCCAACAAACGCGGCTGGATCGCGCAGCCGGTGGTCCAGCTGTCCACCGTTCCGTCCAAAGTAGACGATCGGCTGGCGCCGCGGCACGTGGACCTCCGGCCGTTCGCGGTCAACGACGGCAAGGAGATCTTCGTCCTGCCGGGCGGGCTGACCCGGGTCGCGCTCCCGGAGGGCAGCCTGGTCGTCAACTCGTCGCAGGGCGGCGGTTCCAAGGACACCTGGGTGCTGGCGCCACGATCCTCGACGGCGGAACGGGAACTGGAACGGCCCGCGCTCGGCGCACTGTCCCAAGTGGACGGCCTGGTCGCCGAGCAGGGCCCCGAGCTGACCACCACCCAGCAACAACAGCAGCAACAGGCATAAGGGAGGTTGATGTGCTCGCCCGCAACGCGGAATCGCTGTACTGGATCGGCCGGTACGTAGAACGCGCCGATGACACCTCCCGGATCCTCAACGTCTCCGTGCATCAGCTGCTCGAAGACGCGAGCGTCGACCCGGACCACGCGAGCCGCCAGCTGCTCGCCGTCCTCGGCATCACGCCCGAGGGCATGGACACCCTCGACGTGTGGAAGCTGACCGAACTTGTCGCCTACGCCAAGGACAACCCGGCGTCGATCGTCGGTTCGATCAACTCCGCCCGCGAGAACACGCGCGGCGCCCGCGAGGTCGTCTCGACCGAGCTGTGGGAATGCCTGAACGCGACCTGGAACGCGGTGCCGGACCGGCAGCGGTACGCGCGCCGCGCCGGTCCGCACGCCTTCCTGTCCTTTGTGGAGGAACGGGCGGCGATGTTCGCCGGGCTCGCCGATTCGACGATGAGCCGCGACGACGGCTGGCTGTTCATGGTGCTCGGCCGGTCGGTCGAACGCGCGGACATGGTGGTGCGGCTGCTGCTCTCGCGGGTACAGGACAGCGCCTCGTCACCCGGCTGGATCACGGTGCTCCGGTCGGCGGGTGCGCAGGACACCTACCTGCGGACCTATCGCGGCGCGCTCGACGCCGGCCGCGTCGTGCAGTTCTTGTTGCGGGACACGCTCTTCCCGCGTTCGGTGTTCCACGCGCTGCGGCAGGCGGAGGAATGCCTGGAGCGGCTGGACCCCGGCGTCAACTCGCGTGCCAACGAGAAGTCCGAGGCGCTGCGGCAGCTCGGCCGCGCGCGCAGCGAGCTGGAGTTCCTGCGGCCGTCGGATCTGCTGGAGGACCTGCCGAAACGGCTCGGCGCCCTGCAGACTTCGATCAAGGACATCGGCGACGCGGTTTCGGTGCAGTACTTCCATTCGTCGCCTTGGGTGGCCTGGAGCGGTGCGGAGGTTTCGCTGTGACCTGGCAGCTTCGGGTGGCACACCGGACCGGATACCGGTACGCGACGCCGGCCACGCAGTCGTACAATGAGGCGCGGCTGACCCCGCGCTCCGACCGGCGGCAGACCACGGTCGTGAACCGGGTCGAGACGACGCCGGCGACCCGGGCTTACCGGTACACGGATTACTGGGGCACCGTCGTGACCTCGTTCGACCTTCACGCGCCGCACACGGAGTTCACCGTGCTCGCGACGTCGGTGGTCGAGACCGCCGACGAAGGCGAGCCGGTCCGCTCGGCGACGTGGAAGGACCTGCGCGGCGACACCGTCGTCGACCACCGCACCGAGTACCTGACGCCGACGCCGTACACACCGCGTGATCCGGAGCTGACGAAGGTCGCGCGCGAACTGCGGAAGGGGCTCGAACCGGCGGAGGCCGTGCTCGCGATCTGCGAATGGGTCAACCAGCAGCTCAAGTACCAGCCGGGGACGACCGGCGTGCACAGCACGGCGACCGACGCGTGGCGTGCGCGCGAAGGGGTCTGCCAGGACTTCGCGCATGTCACGCTGGTGATGCTGCGCGCGATCGGCGTCCCGGCGCGCTACGTCTCCGGGTATCTGCACACGAAACCGGAGGCGAAGCTCGGCGAGACGGTCGAGGGCGAGAGCCACGCCTGGGTCGACGTCTGGACCGGCGGCTGGTGGGCCTACGACCCGACGAACGCGATCCCGGTCGGGCCGCGGCACGTCTGGGTCGCGTACGGCCGCGACTACGCCGACGTGCCGCCGCTCAAGGGCATCTTCACCGGTGGCGGTCAGTCCACTTTGGACGTTTCGGTGCAGCTGACCCGGCTCACCTAGGCGCGTCGCCGGAGCAACAGCCAGAGCAGGTACGCGCCGCCGAGGGCCGCCGCGACGACGCCCGCGGGCAGCAGCGACGACTCCAGCAGACGCTGGCCGAGATAGTCCGCAGCGACGACCAGCGTCGCCCCGACGAACGCCGACGCGAGCAGGTTGGGCCCCGGCAGGCGCGTCATCCGGCGCGCCAGCTGGGGCGCGGCGAGGGCGATGAACGGCAGCGGCCCGGTCGCGGCGGTGGCGGCGGCGACCAGCGCGACCGCGACCAGCACCAGGGTCAGCCGCACCCGGTGGACGTCGACGCCGATACCCGTGGCGGTGTCGTCGCCCATCTCCAGCATGCGCAGCGCGCGGCCGTGCGCGAACATGATCGGGACGAACACCGCCATCGCGACCGCCAGCGGCACGAAGTAAGCCCAGTCGCGCCCGGAAAGGTCACCGACCAGCCAGCCGACGGCCTGTGAGGCGGCTTCGAGGTTCGCCTTCACCAGCAGGTACGAGTTCACGCCGACCAGCACCGCGCTGACGGCTATCCCGAGCAGCACCAGCCGCGAACTCAGCAGGCCGTGCGGCGCGCACAACGCCATCACGACCAGCGCGGTCAGCAGCCCGCCCGCCAGCGCGCCGAGCGAGACGAGGCCAGGGCCGGAGCCGATGAGCAGCAGGGTCGCGATACCGCCGGTCGCCGAACCGGTGGTGAAGCCGATGATGTCCGGACTGCCGAGCGGATTGCGGGTGATCGTCTGGAACACCGCCCCCGCCAGCGCCAGCGCGGCACCGACGAGGATCGCGACCAGCACGCGCGGAAGCCGCCCCATGACCACCAGGTACTGCGCTTTCGTACCCTGGCCGGCCAGGGTGGTGAGCACTTCGCCGGGGCTCATCTCGTAGTCGCCGGTGCCGACCGAAAGCACGACGAGCGTCAGTGTCACCAGGGCGAGCGCGGCGACGACGACCAGCGATCGTCTGTCCAAACCGGACTCACGACGGACGAGCGCGGTCATCGGCGCACCGCCCTGAGTTTCCTTGCCACGATCACGAACGCGATCCCGCCGACGACGTCGGTCATCACGCCGACCTGGATCTCCCCCGGCGAGCCGAGCAGACGGCCGAGGACGTCGCAGCCGAGCAGCAGCACCGGCCCGAGCAACGCCGAAATCGGCATCACCCAGCGTTCGTCCTGGCCGATCAGCGTCCGGACGACATGCGGGATCATCAGGCCGACGAAGGCGATCGGTCCGCAGGCCGCGGTCGCCGACGCCGACAGCAGCCCGACGGCGACCATCCCGGCGACGCGGACGAGCGCCGGATTCGCGCCGAGGCCGCGAGCCGTGTCCTCGCCCAGCGCCAGCGCGTTCAGCGCGCGGGCCAGCACGATCGCGATCACGACTCCCGCGACGAAGAACGGCAGCAGCACGGTCAGCTGGTCGGCGTTCCGGTTCACCAGCGAGCCGACCAGCCAGAACCGCATGGCCTGCAGGTTGTGCGTGTTGACCATCTGCATGCCCTGGTTGATCCCGACGAACACCGCCTGGACGGCGACGCCTGCCAGCACCAGCCGCAGCGGGCTCGTGGCGCCGCGCGTCCCGCCGATCACCGAGACCAGCGCGGTTCCCGCGAGCGCCCCGGCGAAGGCGAACCAGACGTACTCGCCGGGCGAAGTCACCGAGAACACCGCGGAGCCGAGCACGATCGCGACGGCGGCGCCGTGGTTGATGCCGAGCAGGCCGGGTTCCGCGACCGGGTTGCGGGTGATCGCCTGCATGAGCGAGCCCGCCACCGCGAGCGCCATCCCGACCAGGACGCCGAGCACCGTGCGGGGCAGGCGATCGTCGCGGACGACGACGTCGTTGTAGCTCCCGTCGTAAGCGAAGAGGGCGTGCAACACGTCGCCGAGGGAAAGGCGATTCGAGCCGAAGCCGATCGACAGCAGGACGACCGCGCCGAGCGCTGTCAGGGACCCCACGAGGACCAGCGTTCGTACGGAAACGCTGGTCCTGGGTGATCTGACGCGCTCCGTGACCTGGACCATGGCGTTCACGATAAGGGAAGGCTAGCCTAACGCCGAATTTCGGTCCCTCGGTGAAAGAAGATCTCCATGCACCTCTCCCGACGCGGCTTTCTCGCCGGCACCGCGGCGCTCGGCGCCACCGGCCTCCTGACCGCCTGCGGCTACCAGGAGGAGACGCCCACGCAGGGAGCGGGCGCGACCTGGACGTTCACCGACGACCGCGGCCGGAAGCTCGACGGCGAGCGGCCGACCCGGATCGTCGCGCAGGTGACCGCGGCGGCGGCGCTCTGGGACCTCGGCGTGAAGTCGGTCGGGATCTTCGGCCCGTCGAAGTTCGCCGACGGCAAACCGGACCCGCAGGCGGGCGGCGTCGACCTGAACGCGGTGACCTCGCTCGGGAACGTGTGGAACGAGTTCAACTTCGACAAGTTCGTCTCGTTGAATCCGCAGCTGCTGGTCAGCGTGATGTACCTGAAAGACCAGATGTGGTACGTCCCGGACACGCAGACGGAGAAGATCGACAAGGCCGCGCCGAGTGTCGGCGTGCGGCTGCAGGACATCTCGATGCCCGAGGGGATCGCGAAGTTCATCGCGCTCGCGAAGGCGCTCGGTGCCGACACCGAGACTCCGGCGATCCGTGCGGCGAAGGAAGAGTACGAGAAGGCCGACGCCGCGCTCGGCGAAGCGGCCAAGAAGGCCGCGGGGCTGAAGATCCTTCTCGTGTCCGCGCAGAAGGACGCCGTGTACGTCTCGAACGCGCCGAAGTTCGCGACCTCGAAGCACTACCAGAGCAAGGGGCTGGACTTCGTCACGCCGGAGGCGCCGGACGAGAGCCAGGGCGGCTACTACCAGCAGATCAGCTGGGAGAACATCGGCAAATACCCGGCCGACGTGATCATGTACGACAACCGCGGCGGATCGCTCTCGCTCGGCCCGGACGGGCTCGGCGGCGTGCCGACCTGGACTCAGCTGCCCGCGGTGAAGGCCGGGAAGCTGATCCCGTGGAACAACGAGACACCGTTCTCGTACCAGCGCTTCACGCCGCAGCTGACCGAACTGACCGCGGCGCTGAACAAGTTCTCGTGAGTGGTAAGGACGGTTAGAACCGTCCTTACCACTCACGAGGCCCGATGCTCTCCGTCAGCTGCGGGCGTGCGCGTCCAGGATGTGCGCGACCGCTTCGGTGACCCGCTGCGCGAAGTCGATGTTCAGCCACTCGTCCGGCACGTGGATATTCGAATCCGGCCCGCAGGCGCCGGTGACCACGAACTGCGCGTCCGGGTACTTCTCGCCGAGCAGCCCCATGAACGGGATCGATCCGCCCATGCCGTAGCTCTTGTGCGGCGCACCGAAGACCTCGCCGCTGACGTGGTGCAGGACGTCGTCGAGCCAGGGCGCGGTGTCCGGCGCGTTCCAGCCGTTCTCGGCCTGGAAATCGCCGAGCTCGACCGAAGCGTCGTACGGCACGTCGGTGGTGAGGACACGGCGGACCGCCTCCATCGCGGCCTTCGCGTCGGCGGTCGGCGGGAGGCGGAAGCTCAGGGTGAGCGTGGTGCTGTCGCGCAGCACGTTGCCCGCGTCGGCAGGGAGCGGGAAGCCCGCCGCGCCGATCACCGAAAGCGTCGGCCGCCACGAGTTGTTGAGCAGCAGCTCCAGATCGTCGTCGGACACCGTCCGGCCGACCACCGGGAAGAGCGTCTTCGCCGCGCCGGGCGCGATCTCGACGACGCCACGAGCCTCTTCGACGCGGTTCTCCGGGATGTCGACGCTGAGTTCGGCGAGCTTGATCTCGCCGGTCTCGACGTTCTCGATCCGGTCGATCAGGGCACGCAGGACCCGGAACGAACTCGCGACGATGCCGCTGGCCATGCCGGAGTGCTGCGCGGATTCGAGCACCTTCACGGTGACGTTGACGTGCAGCATTCCGCGCAAGCTGGTGGTCAGCCACAGCCGCTTGTAGTCCGTGCCGCCTGCGTCGAGGCAGACGACCAGCGAAACCTCGCCGAGCTTCTCCTTCAGGTGCTCGACGTAGGCGGGCAGATCCGGGCTGCCGGACTCCTCACCGGTCTCCAGCAGCACGACCGCGCGGGAATGTTCGCCACCGGCGGCGCGCACGGCCTCGATCGCCGTCGTCGCCGCGTAACCGGAGTAGCCGTCGTCGACCGCGCCGCGGCCGTACAGCCTGCCGTCGCGGATCACCGGCGTCCACGGGTCGAGCCCCTCGGACCAGCCACCGACCGGCGGCTGCTTGTCGAGGTGCCCGTACATGAGCACGGTGCCCTTTTCGGCGGCTTCGGACGTCGCCGGGATGTCGACGACCAGCAGCGGGCTGCGGCCTTCGAGTTCCACGACCTCGAGCGTCGCGCCGGGGATCTCCCGCGCGGCGATCCAGGAGCGGACGTGCTCGACGGCGGCTGCGAGATGACCGGTCTTCGCCCACTCGGGGTCGAACGCCGGCGACAAGGCGGGGATCGCCACCAGGCCGGACAGGCTGGGAAGGACGTCGTTCGTCCAGTTCGAAACCACGGTTTCGCGTACGGATTTCTGCTCCACGTCCGCCATCCTGCCACGGGTGCCGGGGAGTGGGATGGATCACAGCGGCGGGCACGGATCGTCATCGATCAAGCCGGGCAGGACACCCGTCCGGACGAGTCGTCCGCTGGTCGGCCCGCGGGTGAATTCCCTACTTTCGGCGGCCCCACACTCGGGCTTCCTAGCATTTTCCCTGATCAGACACCCTTTCTCAGCAACAAATCAGCATCCGCCACTGACCAAACCGGCGTCCGGCATGCCAGGATGTCCGCACGAACCGTCAACGCCGACGGTGACCCAGCGCTTCAGATCCGACGCGCTGGTCCCCGCCGGCGCAGTCACTGTGGCCGCCACAAGTGGCCGCCAGAGGCGCCGACATCAAGGAGAGCAGCGCATGCCGTCCGAACACTGGACGCACCCGGAGCCTGGAGATGGTCCCGCCGCCGTAGCGGCGCAGCCTTCCCCCGAACAGGTGATCGCCGGTTTGCGAGCAACGAGCGAAGGTGGCGCTGAGCTGACTCAGCTGCTCACCCCCGAAGGCGAACGGATCTCTTCGCCGCAATTCGACCGCTACGTCGACGACATCGACGCCGAAGCCCTCAAGGGCCTGTACCGCGACATGGTCCTGGTCCGCCGCGCGGACCGCGAGGCCAACGCGATGCAGCGCCAGGGCCAGCTCGGCATCTGGGTGCCGCTGCTCGGGCAGGAGGCCGCGCAGATCGGCTCCGGCCGCGCGCTGCGGAAGGGGGACATGGCGTTCCCCAGCTACCGCGAGCACGGTGTCGCGTACACCCGCGGCGTCGACCTCAAAGAGGTGCTCGGCATCTTCCGCTGCACCGACCACAGCGGCTGGGACTACAAGGCCCACGGCTTCCACCCGTACACCATCGTGATCGGCAACCAGGTGCTGAACGCAGCCGGTTACGCGATGGGCCAGAAGTTCGAAGGCAAGGTCGGCGACGACGACAGCGAAGCGACCATCTGTTACTTCGGTGACGGAGCGACTTCGCAGGGCGACGTGCACGAAGGCTTCGTCTGGGCCGCCGTCTACGACGCGCCGCTCGTGTTCTTCTGCCAGAACAACCAGTGGGCGATCTCGGAGCCCACCGAACGCCAGTCGCGCCTGCCGCTGTACCAGCGCGCCCGCGGCTACGGCTTCCCCGGCATCCGTGTGGACGGCAACGACGTCCTCGCCTGCCTCGCGGTCTCCCGCTGGGCGCTGGAGGAATGCCGCCACGGCAACGGCCCGGTGCTGATCGAGGCGTTCACCTACCGGATGGACGCGCACACCACCACCGACGACCCCACCCGCTACCGGCTCTCCGACGAGCTGGAGGAGTGGAAGCTGAAGGACCCGATCGAGCGCGTCCGGGCGTACCTCGCCCGCGGTGGCGGCGCCGACCAGGCGTTCTTCGACCAGGTCCAGGCCGATTCGGACGCGTTCGCGGCCGAGCTGCGCGACTACTGCTTCAACATGCCCGAACCGCCACCGGACCGGATCTTCTCCAACGTGTACGCGGAGTCCACTCCGCTGCTGGACGCGCAGCGTGAAGAGTTCCTGTCCTATTTGGACGGTTTCGTCGGGGCGGGTGAACACTGAAATGGCCGATCTCCAGAAACTCACCATCGGCAAGGCCCTCAACCTCGGGCTCCGTCGCGCCATGGAAGAGGACCCGAAGGTCCTGATCATGGGTGAGGACGTCGGCAAGCTCGGCGGCGTCTTCCGCATCACCGACGGCCTGCAGAAGGACTTCGGCGAGCAGCGCGTGCTGGACACGCCGCTCGCGGAGTCGGGCATTATCGGCACCGCGGTCGGCCTCGCCGTCCGCGGTTTCCGCCCGGTATGCGAAATCCAGTTCGAAGGCTTCATCTTCCCCGGCTTCGACCAGATCTCCAGCCAGGTCGCGAAGCTGCACTACCGGACGCAGGGCAAGATCAAGATGCCCATCGTGATCCGGGTGCCGTTCGGTGGCGGCATCGGCGCGGTCGAGCACCACTCGGAGTCGCCGGAATCGCTGTTCGCGCACATCCCCGGTCTGAAGGTCGTTTCGGTTTCGAACGCCGTCGACGCCTACTGGGGTATCCAGCAGGCGATCAAATCCGACGACCCGATCCTGTTCTTCGAGCCGAAGAAGCTGTACCACTCGGGCGCGATGAAGTCCGAGGTCGACACGGAGGGCACGCCGGACCAGCTGTTCAAGTCCCGCGTCGTCCGCGAAGGCACGACGGCCACGGTCGTCGCGTACGGCCCGTCGGTGAAGGTCGCGCTCGACGCGGCCGCCGCCGCCGAGGACGAAGGCAAGTCGCTGGAAGTCATCGACCTGCGGACGCTGTCCCCGCTCGACCTGGAGCCGGTGTTCGAGTCGGTGCGCAAGACCGGACGGCTCATCGCGCTGAGCGAGGCGCCGTCGGAATCGTCGCTGACCTCGGAGATCGCCGCGCGCGTGCAGCAGGAATGCTTCTACTCGCTGGAAGCCCCCGTGCTGCGGGTGACCGGATTCGACACGCCGTACCCGCCCGCCAAACTCGAGGAGCACTACCTCCCCGACCTGGACCGCGTGCTGCACACCGTCGACCGTTCACTCGCCTGGTAAGGGGGAAATCGCTGAAATGCCCGAGTACAAACAATTCCCCCTCGCCGACACGGCGGAGGGGCTGACCGAGGCCGACATCATCGCCTGGCAGGTCAAGCCGGGTGACAAGGTCACGGTGAACCAGATCGTCGTCGAGGTCGAGACCGCGAAGGCCGCCGTCGAACTGCCCATCCCGTGGGCGGGCGTGATCACCGAACTGCTCGTCGAGCCGGGCCAGACGGTGGAGGTCGGCGCGCCGATCCTCACCATCGACGTCGACCCGGACGGCAAGGCGGCCCCGGCACCCACCGCCGCGCCCGCGGCGGAGGAGCCGGCGGAAGAGGAGATGAAGCCGCTGGTCGGCTACGGCTCCAAGGCCGTCGTCACGCAGCGGCGTGCGCGTAAGGGTGCGACTCCCGCTGCTCCGGCTCCGGTGGCTGTGGCGCCCGAGCCTGCTGTGGCCGCTGTGGCTTCGAAGCCGAAGGGCGGGTACGTGCCGCTGGCGAAGCCGCCGGTGCGCAAGCTCGCCAAGGACCTCGGCGTCGACCTGCACGCGCTCACCGGCACCGCCGAGGGCGGTGTCATCACCCGTGACGACGTGCAGGCGGCCGCCAACGGTTCCGCTCCCGCACCGTCCGTTGTGGACAGTGGCTACGACCCCGCGACGCGGGAACGCCGGGTGCCGATCAAGGGCGTCCGCAAGGCCACCGCCGCCGCGATGGTGCAGAGCGCCTACACCGCCCCGCATGTCACCGAGTTCCTGACCGTCGACGTCACGCCGATGATGGAATTCCGGGAGAAGCTGAAGAAGTCGCGCGAGTTCGCCGGGGTCAAGGTCACCCCGCTGACCTTCGCGGCGAAGGCCGTCTGTCTGGCGGCCAAGCGCACTCCGGACGTCAACGCGGTGTGGGACGAGGCGGCGCAGGAGATCGTCTACAAGGACTACGTGCACCTCGGGATCGCCGCGGCCACCCCGCGCGGGCTCGTCGTGCCCAAGGTCCGCGACGCGGATTCGATGTCCCTCAAGGAACTCGCGATCGCGCTCACCGAGCTGACCGACGTCGCCCGCGAGGGCAAGACCACCCCGGCGGCCATGCTCGGCGGCACGATCACCATCACCAACGTCGGCGTCTTCGGCGTCGACACCGGTACGCCGATCATCAACCCCGGCGAGTCCGCGATCCTGTGCCTCGGCGCGATCAAGGACACCCCGTGGGTGGTGGACGGCGAGATCAAGGTGCGCAAGGTGCTCCAGCTTTCGCTGAGCTTCGACCACCGTGTGGTCGACGGGCAGCAGGGCTCGGAGTTCCTGGCCGATGTCGGCGCTTTGCTGGCCGACCCCGCGGTCGCGATCACCTACTGAGCCAAAGTCCGTGAGGGCCTCCTTCCCTACTCTCAAGGTAGGGAAGGAGGCCCTCACGGGCTTCAGCCATATTCGGTTGACGGAGTGAGCGCTCACTCCGCACACTGGGGGCATGACAGAGACCACCGCCCGGCGGAGAGCGCCGGGGATGAGTGCCGACGAGCGGCGCCGGATGATCGTCCAGTCCGTGCTGCCCTTGCTGGTGGAGCACGGTGCCGGTGTCACGTCGAGCCAGATCGCGCGCGCCGCGGGTATCGGCGAGGGCACGGTCTTCCGCGTGTTCAAGGACAAGGACGAACTGTTCGCCACCTGCTTCGCCGAAGCGCTGAAGCCCGACCAGGTACTCGACGCGATCGCGGTCATCGACCTCGACCAGTCCCTCGACGACAGGCTCATCGAGGCGGCCGACGCGCTCAGCGCGCACCTCCAGCGCATGGGCGCGCTCATGGCGGTCATGCACGGTTCCGGAAGGCGCCCGGAGCATCGCCATGACGACCGTCGAGACCGGCGCAAGGAGTCGATGAGCGCCATGCGCGACGCCATGGCCGAGCTGTTCGAACCGGAGAAGGACCGGCTGCGCCTGCCGCCCACGCAGTCCGCGGCGCTCTTCCTGTCGCTGCTGTTCAGCGGCCGGATCCGGTTCAGCGAGACCGGTGACGAACCCACCACCATGGAGCTCGTCGACGTGTTCCTCAACGGCGCCTTGGCGGCCGCGTGATCGGCCCGCCCGGTGGGGGAGGCGGCATCGAGCTGTTCATGGCTCGCGGCAGGCGCCGTCGCCCGCCGTCGACGGTGCCCGACAGCGGGCTGACCGGCCCGGTCGACATCCCGGAGCCCGAACCCGAAGCCGTCCCGAAAGACCTGAAGTCCCGGCTCAACCGAATGTGGGTCAACGTCGCGGGCACGGTCCGCGGCCTGCCGAAGGTCGCGAAGCTGACCTGGCAGGCGAGCCCGGTGCTGACCATCGTGATCACCCTGGTGACGCTGCTTTCGGGCCTGCTCCCGACGGCGACCGCGTACATCGCGAAGCTGCTGATCGACTCGGTCGTCGCGGCGATCCAGGGACACGGGACGAAGAGCGCGATCGTCGGTGTCGCGCTCTTCCAGTTCGGCATCCTCGTGCTCACCGCGGTTTCGCAGGCGCTGACCACCTACGGCCAGTCCCTGCTGCAGGAACGGATGACGCTGACCATCCGCCACCAGGTGATGGACCACGCGAGCGCGCTGCATCTCTCGTATTTCGAGGGTTCCGCGTCCTACGACATGCTGCGCCAGGCCTCGCAGGAGGCGCCGACCCGGCCGCTGTCGATGATGAACTCGGCCTTGGGCCTGATCCGGACGGTGATCACGTTCGGCAGCATGATCGCGCTGCTGGTCTCGATCAGTCCGCTGCTGGCGCTCGTCGCACTCGTGGCGCCGATCCCCGCGTTCATCTCGCAGTCGAAGTACGGCGCCCGCGCGTTCTGGCTGACGTTGATGATGTCGCCGCTGAAACGGCGCATGGACTACCTGAACTCCTTGGTCACCACGGACACCTACGCCAAGGAGACCAAGCTCTTCGGGCTCGGACCGTACTTCGTCGACCGGTTCCAGCGGCTCGGCCAGGTCTTCTACGACCGTCAGCGGACACTGACCCGCAAGCGCAGTGTCAGTTCGACGTCCTGGGGCCTGCTCAGCACGGCCGCCGGTTCCGCGATCGCGCTGTACATCGCGCTGGAGGCCGTCGGCGGCAGGCTCACCCTCGGCGACCTCGCGCTGTACACGGCGGCCGCGGCGTCGGTGCAGACGTCCGTCCAGGGCCTGTTCACCGCGTTTTCCGGGATGTACGAGAACAATCTCTACCTCGACACGCTGTATCGCTTCCTCGGGACGAAACCGGAGATCGTCGCGCCGCCGGAACCGCGACCGCTTCCGTCCACTGTGGAGGGACACATCCGGTTCGAAGAAGTGTCCTTCACCTATCCAGGAGCGGCCGACCCAGCTCTCGACGGCGTGAGCTTCGAGATCCGGCCGGGTGAGACGGTCGCCGTCGTCGGCCGTAACGGGGCCGGGAAGTCGACGCTGTTCAAACTGCTGTGCCGGCTGTACGACCCGACGGGCGGACGGATCCTGCTCGACGACGTCGACATCCGCGAATACGACCCGGTGGAATTGCGGCGACAGATCAGCGCGATGTTCCAGGACTACGTGACGTATCAGGGCACCGCCGCCGAGAACATCGGGCTCGGCGACCTGACGCATCTGGTCGACCGGGAGCGGATCGAGTCGTCGGCGAAACGCGCCGGTGCCGACGAGCGGATCGAACGCCTGCCCAGCGGCTACGACACGCCGCTCGGCCGCTGGTTCGACCAGGGCGTCAGCCTGTCCGGCGGCGAATGGCAGAAGATCGCGCTGGCCAGGGCGTTCCTGCGGGAAGCGCCGATCCTGATCCTCGACGAACCGACGTCCGCGCTGGACGCCCAGGCCGAGCACGACCTCTTCTCGCGGCTGCGGGAGCTTTCGGAGGGACGCACGACGCTGTACATCTCGCACCGGTTCTCCACCGTGCGGCAGGCGGAGCGGATCCTGTTGCTGGAACACGGAAAGGTCGCCGAGTACGGGACACACGACGAGCTGATGGCGGCGGAGGCGGGCTACGCCGAACTGTTCACCCTGCAGGCTGCCGCGTATCTCGACGAGGCCTGACCGTGCGGCGGATCATGGTCGTCGGCTGCAGCGGCGCCGGGAAGTCGACGTTCTCGCGACGGCTCGGCGCCGCGCTCGGCCTGCCCGTCACCCACCTCGACCGGCTCTACTGGCGGCCGGGCTGGACACCGGCGCCGGACGCCGAGTTCCACGCCGCGCAACAGGAGGTCATCGCGTCCGACGCCTGGGTGATCGACGGGAACTACGGGGCGTCGATGCATCTCCGCCTCCCGAGAGCGGACACGATCGTCTTCCTCGATTACCCGCGCCGCGTCTGCCTCCGGCGGGTGCTGACGCGCTGCCTGCGCGAATACGGCCAGGACAACCAGGCGCCCGGCTGCCCCGAGAGGCTGGATCTGGAGTTCTACACCTACGTCTGGCGCTGGCCGAAGCACTACCGGGAGCGGACGGTGCGGCGGCTGGCGGAGCAGGGGGCGCACGCGCGGCAGGTCGTGCTGACCGGGCCACGCGAGGCGGAGGAGTTCCTTCGCCGGATCGGCTGACCGGGGGTTGGGAGCAAAACGGGCAAGCCGTACGTTGTCCAGGTATGGCTGTCGCGTTCCTGCTCTATGTCGTCGCCGAGATCGCCGCCGTGTGGGCGGTGGGCTCGGCCGTTGGCGTGCTCGGCACGATCGCGCTGCTCTTCGCCGGCGCGTTCGTCGGATCGTGGCTCGCGCGCCGCGAAGGCGGCCGCGCCTTCCGGGCGTTCGCCGAGTCCGCACGGCTCGGCCGTCCCGCCGACGCGGAGAAGGAACTCACCGACGGGATGCTGATCGGGCTCGGCGGCCTGCTGATCCTGCTGCCCGGTTTCGTCAGCGACGTCATCGGCCTGCTGTTCATCCTGCCGCCGACGCGGAGTGTCGCGCGGAAGGTGTGGCAGAAGCGGATGGCGCGCCGGGCGGTCAAGTTCGCGAACCGCACCCGCGGGCCGGTGATGGTCGTGGACAGCGAGGTCGTCGTGGACGCGCCGCCCGCGGAGGCCGCCAAGAAGCAGCCGCCGGTGATCGAGGGCCGCATCGTCGAGGGCTGAAAGCGTCCTTCGCCGCATCCCACGCGACGAAAGCGTCCTTCACCGCTGGCGCTCAGGCCGGGCGCGCAGCGCCTCAGGCAGGGTGGCGGCGGGGGCTCGGCTTCCGCCACACCAACGCCCGTCGATCCGGTCAGGGGCACCGCAAAGGTTCCCAATGTCGCATTTGAGACGCTCAGCGTCCCTAATGCGACATTGGGGACACCAGACCCCGGCCTAGGCGCCGCTCGGCTTCGGGATGTCGAAGTACCCGCTGAACCGCACGGCCGGCGCGTACTCGCCCTTCACCTTCACCTTGCCCGTCACGAACATCGCCGCCACCGCCGCGTTGCCGGTCGCCATCCGGATGAAGTCGTCGACGGAAAGGGTGATGGTGGTGTCCGGAGTACGCGCGAGATCCGTGCTCGAAACGCAGACACCGTCTTCGATGACCGTTTGAAAACGATCGAAACCGTCTTCTCCGTCACCATCGGTGAAACGCCATGCGACGACGAAGTCCACATGCCGCGCGCGTTCGGGAACGAAATGATCCGACATTCTGCGGAAAATCTCGTCGAGGAACGCCGAACGCAGTTCCGGATGGTCGGCGATCGCCTTGAGCTGCTCGCGTGACGCCCGTTGCACGACGTCGACGAGCACCTCGGTCTCCAGTGAGCTCAGCTCGATACCCGCACCGGTTTCGCCAAGCATGTGCAGGGTTTCCAGCACCTGGGTGAACTGCTCGGGGCTCAGTTTGGCGAGCTCGAGCTTCTCCGCGAACGCGTTGACGACGTGCTCGCCACCGGTGCGCGTCTTGTGCAGCCGCAACGGGCGGGAAAGGCGTACCTTGTCCCGCCAGCGCCGGTTCGGGGAATTTCGGGGCACGGCACGGAAGTGTATCTGCTCGGCCGGGTTCAGGACGGTTTCGGAAGGTCGAAGAAACCGATGAGACCGGCCGCGAACGCCAGGTCACCTTTTACTTTGATCTTTCCGGTGACGAATAGCACAGCCGGCGTCGCCTGATGGGTGATGAGCCGGAAGAAATCGACCGGCGCGATCGTGATCGTCACCCTCGGCTTCTCCCTCATGTCCCGGTCGACCGTGCACTCGCCGTGCGAAATCACCGTCTCGTAGCGGTCGTAACCGCCGGCGCCGGTGCCGCCGGACAGCCGCCAGTGCACCACCGCGTGCAGTGTCTTCGCGCGGTCCTGCCGGATGTGGGCGCCCATGCGGTCGAAGATCTCGCGCAGCACCCGCTCACGGAGTTGCCGTTCGGCGACGACGCTTTCGAGTTGTGCGCGCGAGGCACGGGCGACGAGATTCGCGAACCGGACCGGGTCGACCTTGCGGAGGTCGAACGCGGGCGCGGACTCGGCGAGCCGCCCCAGCGCGGTGAGCAGCCGCCGGACGTCCTCCTTGCCGAGGTCCTTCGGGTCGATGGCGCCCGCGACCTCGTTGACGTCGAGAGAGTGCGCTTCGGCCGAATCCGCTTCGATCCGTTCCAGCGCGTCGACCAGCGCGCGGCCGGTCAGCCCCACGATCTCGGTCATCTTCCCTCCAGTCCCGCCTACCCAAGCGTAAGGCTACCCGCCAGTAGGTAAGCGGGCAAGCGTGCCGAAATCACCCGTGCCGCTGGTAGCCCGGTAGCGTCTTACGCGAGCTAATGGGAGGTCTTGAGTTGTCCGAGGAAGTGCCGCGTCCCGCCGAACGCGCCAAAAGGCTGCCGAGAGCGGTGCGGGAACGCCAGATCCTGGACGCAGCGGTCTCGGTGTTCTCGCGCTACGGCTATCACTCCGCGTCGATGGACGAGATCTCCGAGGTCGCCGGCGTGTCCAAGCCGATGATCTACACCTACCTCGGTTCGAAGGAAGACCTCTTCGGCGCCTGCATCCGCCGCGAAGCCACCCGCCTGCTGGAGGCGGTGCAGGACGGGATCAAACCCGATCTGCCGCCCGACATGCAGCTTTGGCACGGTCTGCGCGCGTTCTACCGCTTCGTCGCCGACTACCGCGAGTCCTGGACGGTGCTGCACCGCCAGGCCATGACCGTCGGCGGTGCCTTCGCCGCGGAGATCACCGACATGCGCACCCGCGCGATCGAACTGGTCGCCGCGCTGGTCGTCTCCGCCGGTACCCGCAAGGGCCTCGGCGAGCAGGCGGAGTTCTCCGGCGCCGGGCTGTCCGCCGCGCTGGTCGGGGCGGCCGAGTCGCTGGCGGACTGGGCGCTCGACCACCCCGATGTCTCCGACGGCGTACTCGCCTCGTGGCTGATGAACCTGGTCTGGCTCGGGTTCAACGACCTGGTCGAGGGCGAGATCTGGAAGCCGTCAGAGAGCGACGACTGAGCCTTCCAGGTGCGGCTTCGGCTTGCGCGCGTTCCACAGTTCGAACGCCCAGCCGTCGCCCTCACTCCAGGTGGTGAAAGCGGCCTTGGCGGGCAGCAGGACCGGCTGCTTGAACTTGACGTCGACGGTGAACGCCTCCGGAAGCCTGCCTTCGAACGCGGAGAGCGCGTGCGCCTTCGTCCACATGCCGTGCGCGATCGCGGACGGGAACCCGAACGCCTTCGCGGTGATCGAGTGCAGATGGATCGGGTTGCGGTCGCCGGAGACCTCGGCGTAGCGGCGGCCGATGTCGCCGGGAACGTGCCAGATCGCGGTGGGCGAGGGCTGCGAGAGCTGACCGCGTGCGGTCTTCTCGCCGCTGCCGCCACCGCGGCGCAGGTACGTGCTGACGTCCGTCCACACCGGACTGTCGTTGACGAGCAGCTCGCTGATCACGTCGAACTGCTTGCCCTTTTCGTGCGGGCGGAGATCCTCGGCGCGCACCCGCAGGGTGAACGACTCGTCGAGCCGCAGCTGCCGGTGCTGAGTGATCCGGTTGGCGACGTGCACCATGCCCAGCAACGGGAACGGGAAGTCGTCCTCGGTCATCAGCGCCATCTGCAGCGGGAAGGCGAGGATGTGCGGATACGTCGCCGGGAGCACGTCGTCCAGCCGGAATCCGCACACCTGGTTGTACGCGGCGAGATGGGCCGGGTCGACGACGACGCCCTCGCGGACGAACTCGGTCGACGGCAGCGTGTTCCCACCGCTCTTGCGCAGCGAGCCGAGCAACGCCTTGGGGTACAGCGAGGACAGGCTCGGCGACTCGTGGAGTTCCTTGACCGCCATGTTCACGCCCCCAGCAGTGCCTGGCCGCAGACGCGGACCACGTTGCCGTTGACCGCGGCCGAAGCCGGGTTCGCGTACCAGGCGATCGTCTCGGCGACGTCGACCGGGAGCCCGCCCTGGCCGAGGCTGGACAGCCGCCGCCCGGCCTCGCGGATGAACAGCGGCACCGCGGCGGTCATCTTGGTCTCGATGAAACCGGGCGCGACGGCGTTGATCGTGCCGCCGTATTCGGCGAGCTTCGGCGCGCCGACGTTCACCATGCCGATGACGCCCGCCTTGCTGGTGGCGTAGTTCGTCTGGCCGACGTTGCCCGCGATGCCGGCGATGGAGGAGACGCCGATGATGCGGCCGTTCTCGCGCAGCACCTTGTCCGTGAGCAGCTTCTCGTTCACCGCGAGCTGCGAGGCGAGGTTGACCGCGATGACCGAGTCCCAGCCGCCTTCGGTCATGTTGCCCAGCGTCTTGTCGCGGGTGATGCCCGCGTTGTGCACGACGATGTCGACGCCGCCGTGGCGGGTGACGAGGTACTCGGCGAGCTTCTCCGGCGCGTCGGCGGCGGTGATGTCCAGCTGCAGCGACGAGCCGCCGACCTTGTTGGCGACCTTCGACAGGTCCGCGCCCTGTGCGGGGATGTCGAGCGCGACGACGTGGGCGCCGTCGCGGCCGAGCACCTCGGCGATGGCGGCGCCGATACCGCGGGAAGCGCCGGTGACCAGTGCGACCTTGCCGTCCAGCGGCTTCGCCCAGTCGGCGGGCGCGGAGGCGGTCTTGGTCTCGGTGCCGACGCGGATGACCTGGGCGTCGACGAAGGCGGACTTCGACGACAGCAAGAACCGGAGCGTGGACTCAGTGGCCTCTTCGGCTCCTTCGGCGACGTACACGAGCTGAGCGGTCGCGCCGCGCTTCAGTTCCTTACCGACGGAACGGACGAAGCCTTCGAGCGCGCGCTGAGCGATCCGCTCGTTGCCTTCGGCCAGCTCCGGCGGCGTCCCGAGGACGACGACGCGGCCCGACGGCCCGACGCTCCGGATCACCGGGTGGAAGAAGTTGTAGACCTCGCGAAGCTGCTTCGGGTCCTTCACGCCTGTCGCGTCGAAGACGAGCGCGGCGTGCCTGTCCGTCGCGGTCGAGACGACCTCGATCCCCGCGCGGTGCAGCTGCGCCTCGATCACCTTTTCGAGGCGACCGCCCGGCGCGGCACCCAGAAGTGCGGGACCCTCGAGAGCGGGCTGGCCGGGCTTGTACCGGCGGAGCGTCGCGGGGTTCGGCAGGCCGAGCTTCGGCACCACGAATTTCCCTACCGGGCTCTTCGTGAACTGCTGGTACCTGTCAGCCATTACGTGCCTCCCGTGCAGTTTGCGTCACGTCGCATTCTAACCTACTCGCTAGTAGGTTACAGTGTGAGAGAGCCTACGGAGGAGTGGAAAAAAATGGCCACGAAAAGGACGGCACCCGTGCGCAAGGTCGCGATCATCGGCGGCAACCGGATCCCCTTCGCCCGCTCGAACGGTCCGTACGCCAAAGCGTCGAACCAGGACATGTTCACCGCCGCCCTCGACGGCCTGGTCAGCCGCTTCTCCCTGCAGGACGAGGTGATCGGCGAGGTCGCCGCCGGCGCGGTGCTCAAGCACGCCCGCGACTTCAACCTCGCCCGCGAAAGCGTCCTCGGCAGCAGGCTGAACCCCGCCACCCCTGCCTCCGACGTGCAGATGGCCTGCGGCACCGGTCTCCAGGCGATCATCAACGTCGCCAACAAGATCGCCCTCGGCCAGATCGACTCGGCCATCGCGGGCGGCGTCGACACCACGTCCGACGCGCCGCTGGCGGTCAACGACGACCTGCGCCAGATCCTCGTGCAGCTCAACGCCGCGAAGACGCTCCCCGACCGGCTGAAGCTCGCCGCGAAGCTGCGCCCCGGGCATATCGTCCCCGAGATCCCGCGTAACTCCGAGCCGCGTACCGGCCTGTCCATGGGTGAGCACGCCGCGCTGACCGCGAAGGTCTGGGAGATCACCCGCGAGGCGCAGGACGAGCTCGCCGCCACCAGCCACCAGCGGCTCGGCGCCGCCTACGACAAGGGTTTCTTCGACGACCTCGTCACGCCATACCTGAAGCTGGCGCGTGACCAGAACCTGCGTCCGGGCTCCAGCGTCGAGAAGCTCGCGAAGCTGAAGCCCGCCTTCGGTGGCCCCGAGGGCACGATGACCGCGGGCAACTCGACGCCGCTGTCCGACGGCGCGTCGACCGTCCTGCTCGCGACCGAGCAGTGGGCGAAGGCGCGCAAGCTGCCGGTGCTGGCGTACCTGACGTTCTCGCAGACCGCGGCCGTCGACTACGTCCACGGTGACGAAGGCCTGTTGATGGCGCCCGCGTACGCCGTCCCGCAGATGCTCACGCGCGCCGGGCTCACCCTGCAGGACTTCGACTTCTACGAGATCCACGAGGCCTTCGCGTCGCAGGTGCTCGCCACCCTCAAGGCGTGGGAGGACCCGCAGTTCGCGAAGTCGAAGCTGGGCCTCGACGAACCGCTCGGCTCCATCGATCGGGCGAAGCTGAACGTCAACGGCTCGTCGCTGGCGGCCGGGCACCCGTTCGCCGCGACCGGCGGCCGTATCGTCGCCACCCTCGCGAAACTGTTGAACGAGAAGGGATCCGGCCGCGGACTCATCTCGATCTGCGCGGCGGGCGGCCAGGGCGTCACCGCGATTCTCGAGAAGTAACAAGTCCGCTCTGAGCGGATCCGGGAAAAACCCCGGTGCCTTTGTCGGTGCCGGGGTCTAGTTTGACCGCATGTTCGCGGTTCAGGCGAAAGCGCTGGTCAAAACCTATGGGTCCACCCGGGCGCTCGACGGGGTCGATTTGTCGATCCCCACGGGCAAGGTGCTGGGCCTGCTGGGGCCGAACGGCGCCGGCAAAACGACGACGGTCCGCATCCTGACCACGCTGCTCCGCCCGGATTCGGGCGAGGCGGAGGTGGCCGGGCACGACGTGCTGGCCCACCCCGACGCCGTCCGGCGGTCGATCGGGTTGTCCGGGCAGTACGCCGCCGTGGACGAGAACCTCACCGGCTTCGAGAACCTGTACATGGTCGGAAGGCTGTACGGGAGCAAGAAGGCCGCGGCGAAGTCCAGGGCACGTGAGCTGCTCGCCCGGTTCCGGCTGGAAGACGCGGCGGATCGCCCCGCGAAGACGTACTCCGGCGGTATGCGGCGGCGGCTCGACCTCGCGGGCGCGCTGGTCGCCGAGCCGACCGTGGTGATCCTCGACGAACCGACCACCGGGCTCGACCCGCGCGGCCGGATCGACACCTGGGAGGTCATCAAGGAACTCGTCGCCGACGGCACCACCGTGCTGCTGACCACGCAGTATCTGGAGGAGGCCGATCAGCTCGCCGACTCGATCGTCGTGATCGACAAGGGGAAGGTCATCGCGCGCGGCACCGCCGACGAGCTCAAGCAGGAGATCGGCGGCGAGCGGCTGGAGCTCGTCGTGGCGAACACGAGCGACCTCGCCATGACCACGCAGGTGCTGACCGAGGTCGGCTCGGGCACGCCGTCGGTCGACGAGCACACCCGCAAGGTCGACGTGCTGGTCGAGGGCGGGCCGAAGGCGCTGATCGAGGCGTTGCGCCGGCTGGACGGCCACGGCGTCGCCGTCCAGGACGTCGCGCTGCACCGGCCGACGCTCGACGACGTCTTCCTTTCGCTGACAGGACACGCCACGGACGAGGGGGAGAAAAAGTGAGCGCGGTCGCGAAGGCCTTTTCCGACGGTGGCGTGATCACCTGGCGGAACCTGAAGAACGTCCAGCGCAACCCGGACTGGCTGATGGCGGCGACCCTGCAGCCGATCATGTTCGTGCTGCTCTTCGCGTATGTCTTCGGCGACGCGATCGGCGGGGAGGCGGGCGGGCTCGCGTACCGCGAGTTCCTGATCGCCGGCATCTTCGCGCAGACGGTCGCGTTCAACTCGGCGTTCACCGTGATCGGCTTCGCGAACGACCTGCAGAAGGGCATCATCGACAGGTTCCGTTCGCTGCCGATTTCGCGGCTCGCGGTGATCTTCGGCCGGACGACGTCCGACCTGGTGATCAGCGTGGTCGCGCTGGTCGTCATGTCGCTGTGCGGGCTGCTGGTCGGCTGGCGGATCCGCGGCAGCTTCCTCGACGCCGTCCTCGGCTACCTGGTGATGCTGATGTTCGCCTGGGCGCTGTCCTGGGTCGGCGCGTGGATCGGGCTCGTCGCGCGCAGTGTCGAGGTCGCGCAGAGCGCCGGGCTGATGTGGATGTTCCCGTTGAGTTTCATCTCGACGGCGTTCGTCCCGGCGGACAAGCTGCCGGGCGTGCTGAAGGCGATCGCCGACTGGAACCCGTTCACCGCGGTGATCAACTCGGCGCGTGACCTCTTCGGGAACCGCTTCGGCGCGGCACCGACGGGCTGGCCCGCCGAGAACGCTTCGCTGTACGCGATCCTGTGCTGCGTCGCCATCATCGCGATCTTCGCGCCGCTGGCGACCGCCCAGTACAAGAAGGTCGCGAGCCGCTGACGTCGCGTGCTTCTCGCTCGTCTCATGCGTGATACCGCTACGTGTCGTCCGTCGGATCACGCGTGCCGTCCCGCCAAGCACAGGGCACCGGAAACTTTCGTATCGCTGAAACATTCTTTCTGAACGAAATGTCGAACCGCCGTCGAGCCGCTCGACGCGTCGGTGAAGGCGGGGTAGAAACAGCCCCGCCAAGACACTGAGGAGCAGCGATGCGGTTTCTGATGATGCACCGGCTGGACGAGAGCGCCCCGGAGGCCTGGAACCCCAGCAAGGAATTCATCGAGAAGATGGGCGCCTTCATCGAGGAATCGTCCGAGAAGGGCATCCTCATCACGGCGGAGGGCGTGCACCCCTCCGAGCGCGGCGCGAGGGTCCGCAAGGCGCGCGGCGGCAAGATCACCGCGACGGACGGCCCGTTCACCGAGGCCAAGGAGGTCATCGGCGGATTCGCGCTGATCAACGCCAAGGATCTGGCGGAGGCCGTCGCCTTCGCGGAGACCTACGCCGCACTGTTCGAGGAGATCGAGGTCGAGGTCCGCACCGTCGTCGAGGCGGAGGACATCGAGGCCTTCACCTCATGACCCCACGCATTTAGTCCTCTGGATGCGTCTCGCATCCAGAGGACTAAATGCGGGTCGTCACTTCGTGATGGCCTTCTCGGCCTTCTTCGCCAGCTTCTCGGCACGCTTCTCCGTCTTCGACGCGGCGCGGCGGGCGCGCCAGCCGAGCGACGGCTTGCCGGCGGTGTCGGCGGCGGCTAGCAGCAGGCCACCGGCGAGTCCGGCGTTCTTGATGAACTGGATCTGCTGCTGCTGACGCTCGGCCGGTTCCTTGATCTCCCAGAACCGGTGCGCGGCCAGCGTGGTCGGGACGAGGCTGCCGAGCAGCAGCAGCGAGGCCAGACGCGGCGCCTTGCCCGCGGCGAGCGCGACCCCGGCGCCGACCTTCACGGCGGCGTCGATCCGGACGAGGGTGGCGGGGTCGCGCGGCACCGATTCCGGCACCACGCCCTCCAGTTTGTCGAAGGACTCGGTGAGGAACGGCTCCACGGCTTTGGCGTGCCCCTGGGTGTCCCTCAGCGCGCCGATCCCGCCGGAAATGAAGATCGCGGCGAGGAGCGGACGTGCGACGCGACGGAGAATCACGGTCGTAAACCTTTCTGATCCGGACCCGGGAAACAAACCTATCCCCAGTCTTCCCGCCCGCCACCGCGCCGAACCGCGCTAACGGTGTATCCCGGAATATTTATCTGACGCTAGACGGAGCTAGATTCCGCTAGCGGATCCGATACGCCTTCGGGAGCTTGAAGCCACGGTCGGCCGCGACCTGCCGCAGCCGGTCCGGGTAGTCGGTGATGATGCCGTCGACGCCGTCGTCGATCAGCTTGTGCATGGTGGCCGGATCGTCGATCGTCCAGGGCACGACCTTGATGCCCGCCCGATGCGCCTCGGTGACCAGGGCCTTCGTGGTGAACGGCCGGTAGTCGGGGTCGCCGACCTTGCCGCCCTGCGGGTTGCCGTGCACCGGCGAGAGCGCCTTCGCGCCGAACGACTTCACCGCGCGGACGGGGCTGCCGCCGAAGTCGTCGATGTCGAGCCCGCCGAGCCACGGCGACTTGCCCGGCTGCCCCACCTGCAGGAACTCGGGCTGGGTCAGCGCGACCGTCGGGATCCACGGCGCGACCTCGCGGAACCGCATCAACGCGCCCCAGTCGAAGCTCTGGATCGTGACGTTGCGCGCGAACCCGCCGCGCACGATCTCGCGCACCGCCCGCTGGACGAACTGCTCACGCGGCGCCGTCTCGTGCGGCGCGGCGGCCTCGACCTTGGTCTCGATGTTGAACTTGATCCCCCAGGCGCGGTGGTCGCGGGCGAGCTGGAAGAGCTCGGCGAGCGTCGGCATCTTGGCGCCGGGGGAGAGCGTCTGGCCGGGATGCGCGGGCTGGCGGATCGAACCGCAGTCCAGCGTGCGGACCTGCGCGAACGTCAGGTCCTTCACGTACTTGCCGACGTACGGGTACGCCGGGTCGCCGGGCGTCGCGGGCGCGGTGTCACGGCACTTCGCGGGTGTCGTCTTGCGGTCGTGGGTGATCACCTCGCGACCGTCCTTGGTGATCTGGATGTCGAGTTCGAGGGTGGTCACCCCCAGCTCCATCGCCTTGCCGAACGACGCGAGCGTGCTCTCGACCGTGAGGCCGAGCCCGCCGCGGTGAGCCTGGATGTCGAAGGCGCGACGCGGCTGCGCGTCGGCGACCCCGGCGGTCGTCAGGGTCAGCGCAGCGGCGATGACCAGCGCGAATGTCTTCATTCGTGAACCATGCCACGGACGGGTGAACTTCGATTGACTTTGACGCAACGTCAACCTCTACCTTCGTGGACATGCCGAACGAGAAGGAGTGGTCGATCCAGGACATCGCCCGCTCGGCCGGGACGACGAGCCGCACGCTGCGCCACTACGGCGACATCGGGCTGCTCGAACCGAGCCGGGTGGGGAGCAACGGATACCGCTACTACGACCAGGACGCGCTGGTGCGGCTGCAACGGATCCTGCTGCTTCGCGAACTCGGGCTGAGCCTGCCCGCGATCGGCGAAGTCCTCGAAGGGGAGCAGGACACGACGGCGGCGCTGCGCACCCACCTGAAGTGGCTGGAGCAGGAGCGACAGCGGCTCGGACGGCAGATCGAATCGGTCAGGACGACCTTGAAGAAGACAGAAAGAGGTGAACAACTGATGGCAACGGAAGTGTTCGACGGCTTCGACCACACGAAGTACGAGAAGGAGGTCACCGAACGCTGGGGCGCCGACGCCTACAAGCAGGGTGACCGGTGGTGGAAGTCGCTGAGCGCCGAGGACAAGAAGGCGCACCAGCAGGAGCAGAAGGACATCGCGGCCGCGTTCGGCGAGGCCCACGCGAAGGGCCTGCCCGCCGACGGTGACGAGACCCAGGCGATCACGCGGCGGCTGTACGAATGGCTCCGGCCGGCGGTACGAGCCGTCTCGAAGGGCTACTTCGCCGGTCTCGGGCAGCTGTACGTCGACGACCCGCGCTACGGGCAGTACGACGAGAAGTACGGCCCGGGCACCGCGGAATACATCCGTGACGCGATGAAGATCTACGCGGAACGCAATCTGAGTGAGTAAAACGAGTCGACGGGGCTGCAGACCCGTCCACTCGGAGTAACGCGCCGCGACACGCCTATCCCTCTATGGCGGAATATCGGGCGAGAGCTAGAAACGCCGATAGCGTGTGAGAGTGGATCCCATCCGCAACCCCTTCGCGCCGGGTGCCGGCCAACGGCCGCCCGAGCTGGCAGGTCGCGTCCGCGAGCTCCAGGCCTTCGAGGTCGTGCTCGAACGGGTCGCGCGGGGGAGACCCGAACGCAGCCTGATGCTGACCGGTCTGCGTGGCGTGGGGAAGACCGTGTTGCTGGGCGAGCTGCGCTCGCGGGCCATCAAGCACGGCTGGGGCGCGGGCAAGATCGAAGCCCGCCCGGACACCGAACTCAGGCGGCCGCTGTCGGCCGCGTTGCACCGCGCGATCCGCGACCTCGCCGTGCGCCATCGCGCGCCGGACCGGGTCGAGCAGGTGCTCGCCGTGCTCAAAGCGTTCGCGCTGCGCGCCAACAAACCGGACGCGAAGCTCCGTGACCGCTGGCAGCCCGGTATCGACGTGCCCGCCGCGCAGGGCCGCGCCGATTCCGGCGACATCGAGATCGACCTGGTCGAACTGTTCACCGAGGTCGCGGAGCTGGCGGCCGACGTCGGCACCGGGGTCGCGCTGCTGATCGACGAGATCCAGGATCTGCTGCCGGAGGACGTTTCCGCGCTTTGCGCCGCCTGCCACGAGCTCTCGCAGTCCGGGGCGCCGCTGGTCGTGGTCGGCGCGGGACTGCCGCACGTGCCCGCCGTCCTTTCGGCGTCGAAGTCGTACTCGGAACGTCTCTTCCGCTACGCGCGCATCGACAGGCTGGAACGCGAAGACGCCGACCTCGCGGTGATGGCGCCGATCGAACGCGAAGACGCGGGCATCGAACCGGAAGCGCTGGACGCCCTGTTCGACGCGTCCGGCGGCTATCCGTACTTCATCCAGGCCTACGGCAAGGCCGCCTGGGACGCCGCGCCGGCGGATCCCATCACCGTGAAGGACGTCCAGGTCGCGGCCCCGGAGGCCGAATCGGAACTCGCGGTCGGCTTCTTCGGCTCCCGCTACGAACGCGCGACGCCCGCGGAACGCGAGTACCTGCTCGCGATGGCGGAGCTGACGCAGGGGCGGGACGAGTCCGCCGGGACCGCCGATGTGGCCGTCTACCTGGGGCGGAAGCCTTCGTCGTTGTCACCGGCGCGGGACAGCCTGATGAAGAAGGGCCTGGTGTACTCCGCCGAGCGCGGGCATATCGCCTTCACCGTCCCGCACTTCGGCCACTACCTGCTCGGCCGGGACTAAGCCTCTCTTCGGCTTTATCGCATAGATCCTAGAAAGCGGTAGAGAACCCTACCGCCGCTTCGTCGCGCCTTCGGCGTTACCAAGAAGTGACCGGCGCCACCAAATCTCTCCGGTTTTACGCTCATGTTGCCGATGATTCATCGGCGGGTGTGCCAAGTCACCGGATAATCGTTGGCATCCTTGTGAAAAAGGGTGCATACTAGGAGCACAGCCACGAAGACGCAAGACCTACTCCCAAGGGGATGACAAAAACCGATGAACAACATCGCCGCCAAGCTCCGTGCCCGTCGCGCCGAGGCTCGTACTCGCCGGGCGCTGAACCGGGCGATCGACACCGCGGCCACCGCGACCGTTCGTCAGGAGCTCATCGCTATCTCCCAGGCGCGTCACACGCACATGCGCTGACCCGACAACAACCGTTGTAGGTGTCGCCCGTTCGAGTGACCTACGACACATAGTGCGTGGGGTGTAACGCCGTGGAACGCGGCGTCGATACCCACTACGACCCCGTGATGCTGGCGGACCCCCGACCTGGCAGCATCACGGGGTTTCCATATGTCCACCCCCGAAAGATTTCTTGCCTTCACCGCTTCGCGGAGTAACACTTGACCTCGTCAACGAATCTGTTGAGGTGGTCAAATGAATCGATCCGCGGACCGGGTGGCGACCGTCCGGGCCTTCAACCGCCTGTACACCGGCGTGATCGGCGTCCTCGACGAAGGACCGGCCGACGCCGAATACTCCCTGAGCGAAGCCAGGGTCATCTTCGAACTCGCGCAGCAGGAGCAGACCCAGGTCACCGACCTGCGCAAACGTCTCGACCTCGACGCCGGTTACGCGAGCAGGCTGCTCGCGAGGCTCGAGGGGCGCGGCCTGCTCACCCGTGAACGCAGCGACGAAGACGCCCGCCGTCAGATCGTGCGCCTGACCGAGAACGGCCGCAAGGCCTTCGCCGTCCTCGACGAACGGTCGGTGGGCCGGATCGGCTCGCTGCTCGGCCGGTTCGGCGAAGACGAGCAGCGACGGCTGCTCGGTGCCATGGACACGATCACCTCGCTGGTGGGCGAACGCGCCGCGGATCCCACGCTGGTCCTCCGCCCGCCCCGGCCGGGTGACTTCGGCTGGGTGGTCCACCGTCACGGCGCCCTTTACTCCCGCGAGTACGGCTGGGACGAGCGCTTCGAAGCGCTCGTCGCCCGCGTCGTCGCGGAGTACGTCGAGAGGCGCGGAGACCCGCGCCAAGCGGGCTGGATCGCCGAGCTCGACGGGGAGCGCGTCGGCAGCATCTTCTGCATGCCCGCCGAAGACGGCGTCACCGCGAAGCTCCGGATGCTGCTCCTCGAACCGGCCGCCCGGGGGCGGGGTGTCGGGAAACGCCTGGTCACCGAATGCGTCGAGTTCGCGAGGGCGGCGGGCTACCCGGCGATGGAGCTCTGGACGGTCTCGCTGCTGGAGACGGCGCGGGCGATCTACCGGAAGGCCGGTTTCCAGCTGGTGAGCGAAGAAACGATCACGGGCTTCGGTTACGAGCTGACCGGGCAGACCTGGCGGCTGGAGCTGTGACGTGTTCGTCGTCTACTGCCCCGTCTGCGATCGGCGGTCCGTGGTCGGGGTCGGCTCGATCGATTTCGTCGACGACCTGACGCCGGGAATGATCTCCGTTTCCGGTCGCTGCCCGGACGGCCACTACGCCGTCCTCCTGACCGGGAAGTCCTTCACTCCCGACGAGCCCTGTGTACGCGAGGTGCGGCAGGTGTTGAAACGCCGGCGTCGCCGGACCAGGCTGGGTGCCTGGTTCGCGCGGCAGCGTGAGCTGCACGACCGGCTCTTCCGATATTGACGCGCGGTGTCGATTCGCCGAGGGCTCGTTCGTCTAGGGGCCGTCGATTCCCAAGGAGGACACCATGCCCAACTACGTCGGTTTCCTGCGGTCCCAGTCGGACTCGCATGATCACCTCGGCCCCGACGAAGCGCAACGCGTGCTCGAGAGCTATATCGCCTGGGCGGACGAACGCACGAAGGAAGGCCGTTTCGTCGGCGGCGGCGGGCTGTCGCGCGGCGGCAGGGTGCTGCGCGGCACCGGCGGCGAGGTCGGTGCGACCGACGGACCGCACACCGAAGCCACCGAGATCGTCGGCGGTTACCAGGTGATCGAGGCCGTGGACCTCGACCAGGCGGAGAAGATCTTCGCGACGCATCCGCATCTGGCGTTCGGGCCGATCGAGGTGCGCAAGGTCGGCGAACGCGGCTGCGAGGAGTGACGCCGTCATGAGCCGCCCGGCCGGCGTGGTGGAGCACCTGTTCCGACACAGCGCCGGGCGGATCGTCGCCACGCTGGCCAGGGCGCTCGGCCCCGAACGCCTGGACCTGGCCGAGGAGGCCGTCGCCGACGCGCTGGAACAGGCGCTGCGCACCTGGCCGCAGAGCGGGGTGCCGGACAATCCGCGCGGCTGGCTGTTCCGGGCCGCGCGGAACCGGGCGATGGACGTCGTCCGGCGCGAACAGACGTTGCGCGCGCTGCTGCCGCGGCTCGTGGAGCTGAACGGCCACGAAGCCGACCGGCGGACGGACGACGAACTCGTGTTGATGTTGCTGTGCTGTCATCCCGCGCTGCCGAAGGTCTCGCAGGTGGCGCTGACGCTGAAGACCGTCGGCGGGCTCGGGGTGAACGAAATCGCGGCGGCCCTGCTGACGAAACCGGCGACCGTGGCGCAGCGGCTCGTGCGGGCGAAGAAATGGCTGCGGGAATCGGGGAAACCGTTTTCGCTGCCTGGACCGGACGCGCTGGAGTCCAGAGTGGACAGTGTGCTGGCCGTGCTCTACCTGCTGTTCAACGAGGGCTACGACGCGACGACCGGCGAGGTCGCGGTGCGCGGCGAACTGTGCGGCGAGGCGATCCGGCTGGGGCGGCTGCTGCTGGCCGAGCCGAAAACGGATCTGCCGAGGGTGCGGGCGCTGGTCGCGCTGATGCTGTTGCAGGCGAGCAGGCTGCCCGCGCGGGTCGACCGGGACGGCGATCTGCTGCTGCTCGACGAGCAGGACCGCGACCGCTGGGATCACGCGATGATCGCCGAGGGGACGCGGCTGTTCGAACGGGCGTGCACCGGGCCGGAGATGTCGGCGTATCACGTCGAAGCGGCGATCGCGCTGTGCCACGGCACGGCTTCGTCGCCGGATTGGCGCCGGATCGTCGGCCTGTACGACGACCTGCTGGCGCTGCGGCCGTCGCCGGTGGCGCGGCTGAATCGCGCGATCGCGCTATCGATGGTGGACGGCGCGGCGGCCGGGATCGCCGAACTCGAAGCCGTCGAGGCCGACCTGCCGGACTACACCCTGCTGCCCGCCGTCCTCGGTGCACTGTGGCTGCGGGCCGGCGACGCCGGGCGAGCCGCGGACCACTACCGGCGAGCGCTCGCACTGCCCTGCTCGGAACCGCGGCGGCGCTTCCTCACCCGACGCCTGGCGGCCTGCTCCGCACCCCCTTGAGCAGCGCTTTTTCCGCCTCGCCGCGCGTACCCCACCCCCCACCGCTCCCAGGGGGGCGCGCCCCGCACCAGCGTATCGGGAGGGGGTGACGCGGGGTGGGTTCCGGCGGTGGCGGGGGCCGAGTTGTCCACAACGACGGGTGGGTGTGGACAACTCGGGTGGATGTCTCAAAGGGGGCCTTCGGGACATCGAGCGTCTCAAAGGGGGCCTTCAGGACTCGGAGATCCGGCGGGTGGGCGTGGGCACCTGGCCGAGGGACACGCGGGTGATGTGAAAGCCACTTTCGCAACGTTGAAGGTTGCGAAAGTGGCTTTCGCAACGCGCGGCAGCGGCAGCAGTAGTCCAAAAGCGGAGGTAGCGACGTCGAAGACACCCCCAGTTCACGCGGACACGGTTGGCTGGGGCAATGAACTGGACGGCGTACGTCGACGGCTACTGCGAACGCCTCGCCCCCGGTCTCTGGGGCGAGCCGCTCAACAGCCTCAGCAATCTCGCGTTCCTGATCGCGGCGATCGCGGTCTGGCGGCAGCCGAAGGGGCGCGTCTTCGCCGTCCTCATCGGACTGGTGTTCCTCGGCAGCACGGCCTTCCACCTGCTCGCCACCCGCTGGTCCGCGGCCGCCGACACCGGCTTCATTTTGGTGTTCGTCCTGTACTACGCCGCCGTGTTCCCGCATCTGTTCTTCGGCGTCCGGCGCGGGCTGTCGTGGCTCGGCATCCCCGTGTTCCTCGCCTTCACCGCCGTCGTCGCGTCGCTGGGCGGCGGGCTGTACCTCTCGGCGCTGATCGGGCTCGTGATCTTCGCGATCGTTCTGAAGGGTGAAGACCGTCGCAGGTTCGCGATCACCGCGGGCGTTTTCGGAGTGTCCCTTTCGTTCCGCACGGCCGACCACACGGTCTGCGGGAACTTCCCCGCCGGCACCCACTTCCTGTGGCACCTGCTGAACGGCCTCGTGCTCTACCTGGCGGCGACCGCGGCCACGAAAAGGGCCGCGTCCCGGCAGGACGCGGCCCCTTCCCACAGCTGACTCAGTGGACGCCGATTTCGCGGAGATCCTTGTCGTGCTCGTCGGCGTGGTAGTCCTCGGCCTCGGTGTCGTCCGTGCCGTTGAAGACCTTCATCTGCCGCGCGATCACCGTGAAGATCACGGCGACGAGCAGGTTCGCGATCAGCGCCACGAACCCGACGTAGATCTGCAGCTGCGAGCCGCTGAGCGGGTGCCAGCCGAAGATCGACAGGTCCCCGAGCTTCAGCGCCGAGCCACCGAAGTGCGCCTTGCCGGTCGCCGGGTTCGGGATGTTGTAGAGCATGATCAGGCCCCACCCGATACCGACCACCCAGCCGGCGATCAGGCCCCAACGGTGGAACCACCGCGTGTAGAGCGAGATCGCGACCGCCGGCAGCGTCTGCAGGATCAGCACACCGCCGATGAGCTGCAGGTCGATCGAGAACTGCGGGTCGATGAACAGGATGAACGCCACCGCGCCGAACTTCACGATCAACGAAGCGAGCTTGGCCTGCTTCGCTTCCTCGCCCGGCGTCGCGTTCTTCTTGATGTACTCCTTGTAGATGTTGCGGGTCCACAGGTTGGCCGCCGCGATCGACATGATCGCCGCGGGCACCAGTGCGCCGATACCGATCGCGGCGAACGCGATCCCGGCGAACCACGACGAGAACTGCGAGTCGAACAGCACCGGGACGACGGTGTTCGTGTCGGGCTTGCCGGTGGCGTTGTTGGTGATCGGCGAGACCGACGCGCTGATCGCGACGTAGCCGAGCAGCGCCAGCAGACCCAGCACCAGCGAATACGCCGGGAGCGCGACCATGTTCCGCTTGATCACGCTGCGGCCGCGCGAGGCGAGCACGCTGGTGAGCGAGTGCGGGTAAAGGAACAGCGCGAGCGCCGAACCGAGCGCCAGCGTGGCGTATTGCAGCTGGTTGTTGGTGTTGAGCAGGATGCCGTCCGCCGGAGACGGCGTCTTGTCGAACTTCGCGTCGGCCGCGTCGAAGATCGCCGACCAGCCGCCGAGCTTCGAGGGCAGGTAGATGATCGCGACGATGATCACGAGGTAGATCAGGATGTCCTTGACGAACGCGATCAGCGCGGGCGCGCGAAGGCCGGACTGGTAGGTGTAGACCGCCAGGATGATGAAGGCGACCAGCAGCGGCAGGTGACCGACGATGCCGGAACCGTTGATGCCCATGGTCCGCAGCACCGCTTCGAGGCCGACGAGCTGCAGCGCGATGTACGGCATCGTCGCGACGATGCCGGTGATCGCGATCAGCAACGCCAGCGTCGGCGAACCGAACCGCCCGCGGACGAAGTCGGCGGGGGTGACATAGCCGCGGACCCGCGAAACCGACCACATGCGCAGCGCCGGCATCAACACGATCGGGTAGACGATGATCGTGTACGGCAGCGCGAACAGACCCATCGCGCCGGCACTGAACATCAGCGCGGGGACGGCCACGAACGTGTAAGCCGTGTAGAGGTCACCGCCGAGCAGGAACCAGGTGATCCACGAACCGAACTTGCGGCCGCCGAGACCCCATTCGTCCAGGTGGTCGAGGGTGTTGCCGGCCTTCCAGCGCGACGCGACGAAGCCGAGCACGGTGACCACCGCGAAGAGGATCGTGAAGATGATCAGCTCGGGCCATTGGATGTTGGTCACTTGACGTCCCCCTCGTCGAGCTCGTCCACGGACAGCCGGTCGGGACGCTCACTGGTCGGCTTGTCCTTGGTCATCACGTAGACGATCCAGGTGCACAGGACACCGACCACCACGAACACGAACTGGAACCAGTAGAAGAACGGCATCCCGAACAGCCGGGGACCGTCAGAATTGAACAAAGACGTGATCAGCACCAGCAACGGGATGATCAACAGGAGGTTCCATGGGCTGAACTGAAAGCCCCTCACCTTCCCGTCTGCCTTACCTGACGCCATCGGACCTCACCTAACATTCCCGTACCCCCGGATGGTCCCGATGACCCTAGAACCTCTCACCCGCCCGGGTCACGCGTGCCCGATATCGATTTGATCAGCGACGCCCCATACGACGAAGGGCGGTTGCCGTCGGAGTCCCCGCCGGATATCAATAGCCCGCAGTCGCGAACAGGAACTTCGCACGCAAGACCAAAGGGGCATCGGATGAAGAAACTCCGCTATGCGGTGGTGATCCCGGCTGTCGCCGGCACCATGCTGGCCGGGTTCACGCCTGCGTTCGCAGGTCCGGAGGCTGCCGGGCAGCAGCCGCTGAACTCCACCAACATTCCGGCGAAGTACGCGGACCAGAGGCTGGACTGGCACAAGTGCACCGCCAGTGAGCTGCCGTCCGCGCCGCCTCCGGGGGCCGAGAACATCGAGTGTGCGACCTACCGCGCGCCGCGTAACTGGTACAAGACGAACGAGGCAATCGACCTGACGATCGCCGTCAGCCGCCTCGCCGCCACCAGCGGCAAAGCGACGGCCAGCGTCATCACGAACCCGGGTGGCCCCGGCGCTCCGGGCCGTAACTTCCCGGCCCGTCTGCGTAACCAGACGAAGCTCCGCGCGAACCAGGAGATCATCGGTCTCGACCCGCGCGGCACCGGCAAGAGCACCAACATCACCTGCGGCAACGCGATCGGCACCGGCTCCGACCTGGACCCGCGCGACCGCAGCCGGGCGAACCTCAACCTGATCCTGGACGCCACCAAGTACGCGGCGGACTCCTGCCAGGTGAAGTCCGGCGAGCTGGGCCCGCTCATCAACACCGCACAGACCATCCGCGACATCGACCTGCTGCGCGTCCTCCTTGGCCGCGACAAGATCAACTGGGTCGGTTATTCGGCGGGCACCTGGATGGGCGCGCACTACGCGCAGCAGTTCCCCACCCGCACCGGCCGCTTCCTGCTGGACTCCTCGACCGAGTTCACCACCACCTGGCAGAACTCGTTCGACGGGCAGCCGCTCGGCTTCGAGCGCCGCTGGCGTCAGGACTTCCTGCCGTGGATGGGCAAGTACGACAAGGTCTACGGCTTCGGCAAGACCGGTGAAGCCGCGCGCCAGACGTACGAGAAGGTCCGCTTCGCGCTGACGCAGAACCCGGTCGAGGTGGACGGCGTCCCGGTTTCGGCCAACGCGCTCGACTCGACCATCGCGTCGTACCTCTACTCGAAGCGAAACTTCCCGGCGCTGGCCGACTACCTGGTCAACCTGAAGACGCTGACCGAGGGCACCTCGACGCAGCAGCAGAAGACCTCGGCCGCGAAGAAGGTCAAGGCCGAGACCGTCGACGGTGACGGCGTCATCGGCCCGCAGCCGCTGTTCGTCCCGACCGACGGCGACTCCTACAACGCCAGCTTCTGGACCATCCCCTGCAACGAGGGCCCGTGGTACGGCAACCGGAACAGCGTGATCCGGCAGTCGCAGAAGCTGATCGACCGCGATCTGCCGCTGCTCGGCGCGGGCTGGCTGATCCAGCCGTGCATCTTCTGGAAGAACAAGCCGGTCGACCTGCCGAAGCTCGACGGCCGCGGCGTCCCGCCGGTGCTGATCGTCCAGTCGGTGAACGACCCGGCGACCCCGATCGAGGGCGCGACCCGTGCGCACCGCGCGTTCGCCGGTTCGCGGATGATCACCGTGACCGGTGAAGGCGACCACGGTATCTACGCCGGCGGCAACGCGGGTGTGGACAAGGTCGTGGAGGAGTTCCTCGTCGACGGCAAGGTGCCGAACGACCAGAGCCTCCCCGGACTCCCACTTCCGGTGCCCGCGGGCGCCTGAAGCCACTAGGGATTGTGGCCCCGTCGAGTTCCGGCTCGGCGGGGCCCTTTCTTTGGGTTGTCCACGGACCTGTGCACAGAGTTGTCCACAGGCTGGGGGTAACTCGGGCGTGTGCGCCGAGACGCATCTCGCGTGATCGGAGCCCAAACTCGCGTGATTGGGGCCGGAACTCGCGTGACTGGGTGGACGGCACGGGTGATCGGACGGACGACACACGTGACTGAAGGGACGACACGCGCGCGGACGGGCCGGTAGGCGAGTCGTCCATCAGGACACGCGTGTCGTCCCTTCCGTCACGTGTGTCGTCCACCCAGTCACGCGAGATCCGTCCACAAGGGTCACCGAGGCTCGGGCTGATGCCCGATTTGAGTACTTCGGGTGGTGGTCGTGAGTGGCAATGGTCGTTCTAACGCGCTTTACCGCTCACGACCCCAGCGGGAACCGGACACCATGACACCAACCGGGCGCATGGGTCGTCGCGAAGCGGTGCCGCCGGGGTGCCAGGTGGCGCTCCGGGCTTCGGCCGCGGCAGGACCGGTATTAGTATTGGGCCCATGGTGCGAGTGCCGTTGACGGACGAGGAACGCGAACGCGGCGAGCGGCTGGGGCTGGCGCTCCGGGACGCGCGCGCGGCGTCGTCGCGGAGCATGGTCGAGGTCGCGGCGGAGGCCGGGATCTCGGTGGAGACGCTCCGGAAGATCGAGACCGGGCGGATCCCGACGCCCGCCTTCTTCACGGTGATGGCGATCGCGGACGCGGTCGCGCTGCCGCTGGACGCGCTGCGTTCGGCCGCCGAGTGCGGCGCCGAAGAGGTCGCGGAAGCGAGTTAGGGGCGCAGAGCGGCCAGGGCGTGTGCCCGGTCGTTCAGGTAGAGGAATCCGTCGATCGGCAGGTCGAAGCTGTTCAGCAGGCTTTCCAGGGTGGCGTACTCGTCCACGCCGAGATGCAGGTTCTCCTTCATCGCGTGGGCGACGAGGACGTCCGCCAGCTCTTCCCATTCACCCGACCAGTGCAAGGTGCGGTAGAAGGCCAGTACGTCCGGCGCGATCCGGTCACCGATCTGGTCGAGCAGGCTGTCGCCGAAGAAGCTGATCCGGCCGGCGGAGAGGTCGGCGACCGTCGGGTTCGCCGGGTCGGCGGCGGTGTCGGGATTGCGGACCACGCCGGGGCCCGCGACCGGATAACCCGTCTTGACGTGGCCGTTGTCCTCGACCAGCACGATCAGGTGCACGCCGTACCGTTCGCCGGCGCAGCGCCAGCGGCCGTTGTGCATTCTGAGGCGGGGTTCGCTCGGATCGTTCGCGACGTCCTTGATCACCGCGATGATCTGCTCGTCGGTCCAGCCCGCGGGGAACTCGCTGGTCGCCCGCCGTCCCTTTCCCGGTGCGTGCCCGCCGCCCACTCGTGCTCCTTTCGTCGCATCGAGGGTAACCCGCGTTCGGAGTATCCGAATGATCCGAACGCGGGAACGGGTGACCTCAGGCGATCACGCTGAGCAAGACGGCTCCGACGACGAGCACGTCGACGCCGCGCAAGGCCTGCAGCCCGGCCGCGCCGCCGCTGACGTCGTAGTTCATCGGCGGCCGGGTCGCCGTCCGCATCGCCGCGAAGACCGCGAGGGGGATCGCGAGCCATACCGGCCAGGCCGGGACCACCCCGAGTAGCAGCGTCACCACGCCGAGCAGGATCCCCCAAACGAGACCGAGCAGGGTGATCACCAGGCCGTTGACCAGCCGTAACTCCCAGTCGGACGCGCCGAGCCACCGCCTGCGGCCGGGGTTGCGCCACAGTTCGCCGAGTCCGCCGACGAACGGCACGAGCGCCGCGTACGCGCCGAGCGCGAACAGCGCCGCCGCGGGGAGCGCCGGGAAGGCCAGATGCGCGACGCCGACCAGGCTCGCGATCACCACGCTCGCCGCCGCGTAGCGGGCCCGGCCGAGCACCCCGGCCCACGCGAGCCGCAGCGTCGTCGGACGCCGCAGAGACAGCCACGGCACCGGCTTCGACTCCGGGATCAGCAGCATGGGATCCATGAAGACCGCGGCCATCGCCCGCAGCAGCCGCGCGTTCCAGCCGTCGACGAGTTCCTGGCGCCCGACCCCGGACATCGGCTCGCCACCGAACGCCACCGCGACCGCCACCACGAACAGCGCGCCGGCCAGCACCTCGACCGCGACCGGGCCGAGGCCCGCGGCCGCGAACGCCAGCCCGGCGAGCGCGAGCACGACCGGCGCGAGCGTTTCCCCTCGGATCGCCGTCCGCCGCGCGGAGACGGCGGCCAGGATCGCGCCGGAGGCGGTCAGCGCCGACATCGCGATCCACACGTCCCCCGAGCCGCCGCCGATCGCGGTGACCAGCGCTCCGGTGTAGCCGACCACCAGGACCAGCCCGGCCCAGAGCGTCCACATCCGCTTCACGACGACACGCCGCCTGTCGACGCGGGCGAAGTCCATCCACGTCAGCGCCGCCGGCTCGGCCCAGACGAAGCCTCGGCGCAGCAGTCCGCGCCAGAACATCGCGCACAGCACGACCAGCAGCCCGAAGACGGCCGGAAAATCCACAATGGACTGTCCAAAAAGGAGGTCACGGAGCTTCGGCAGGTTCTGGAACGCGGTGAACAGCGCGCCGAAACCGAACAGTGCCAGGAAGGTCTGGTAGTCGCCGTTGAGCAGCCCACCGAATCGCTGCCGTCCAGGGACGTGCGTCGGTGCTTTCGTCGTCACCACAACTCGAGAGTGGAGTCGGCCGCTTCGAGCAGCGGCGGATGGTGTGTGGCCACGACGACGGCGGCCCCGGCGTCGGTCGAACGCTTGATCAACGACGTCAGCCATTCCTTCCCCGCGACGTCGAGCGCCCGTTCCGGCTCGTCGAGCAGCAGGACGTCGTGCGGCCGCGCCGTCGCGCCGAGGAGCAGCAGCCTGCGGCGTTGCCCGGCCGAGAACTTGCCCGCGGTGACCTTCGCCCGCTCGGCGAGCCCCGCGTCCGCGAGGAGTGCGTCGAAATCGCCGAGTTCGGCGCCGAACGAGCCCTCCAGCAGTTCGAGATGCTGGAGCGGGGTCAGCTCGGCGAAGAAATCGGAGTCGTCGAACAGGACGGAAACCTTGCGACGAAAGGAAACATCGCGTTCGTCGGGTTTCCCGCCCGCGACCATGACGCGGCCACGCTGCGGCGTCTGCGTTCCGTACAGGCACCGCAGCAGGGTCGATTTCCCGACCCCGTTGGGGCCGACGATGACCGCGCATTCGCCCGCCTCGACCTCGAAATCGAGGCCGTCGAACAACCAGTGCTCCCCGGCCTGAACGCCGAGCCCCCGGACGTCGATCATCGGCCGCGCAAGGATTCGATCACCGGCGCGAGCGCGTCCATGTTGTGCTCCAGCACGGTGAAGTAGCTGAACCCGAAGCGCTCGCGATGCGCCAGGATCTGGTCGGCGATCTCCTCGTGGGTGCCGACGAGAGCCGTCGGCAATTCGGCGAGCTGTTCGACGGTGAGCTTGCCGTCGAGCAGTTCCCGCAGGCTCTCCAATCCTTCTCGCCGGTCTTCGACCACGGCGACGAAATGCGAGAGGATATTGAATTCGACCGCGCGGCCGTTCAGTTTCCCGCGGACGAAGTTCACCCGTTCTTCGATTCCGGCCGCGTCGTCGACGGCGAGCGCGCCCCCGTCGGGAACGGCCGCCGTGCCGGTGAAGCCGATGATGTCGGCATGTTCGGCGGCGAGGGAAAGGAGCCGGTCGCCACGGCCGGCGATCATCAGCGGCGGGCCCGGTTTCTGCACCGTCGGCGGTTTGTGGTTTTCGTCGGCATAGAGCCGTTTCAGCTCTTTGATGGTGTTTTCGAGATGGTCCACGCGTTTGCCCGCACGCGGGAACTCCATTCCCGCCGCCTCGAATTCGGCCTTCACGTAACCGGCCCCCAGGCCGAGCTCCAGCCTGCCTTCGGTGAACTGGTCCGTGCCGGTGACGTCGCGGGCCAGCAGCACCGGGTTGTAGAAGGCGGTGTTGATGACGAAAGTGTTGAGCCGCGGGCGATTCGTCACCTCGGCGGCGAGCACGAGGGCCGGGAACGGCGGTGCCATGCCGAGGTGGTCGGCCGCGCCGATCACGTCGAAGCCGAGGTCCTCGGCCTTGCGGCACTTTTCGACCCACGCGGCACGGCTCTCCGGGACGACCATGTTGACGCCGAATTTGACCATGACGCCACGGTACCGAGCGCGAAAGAAGAAGGCCTCATCCCCGGGAATGACTCCGAGGATGAGGCCTTTCTCCTACGTTCGGACGATCAGCCGAGGCGCTGCTTCAGCGCGTCCAGCTCGTCACGCAGCGACGACGGGACCTTGTCGCCGATCTTCTCGAACCACTCCTCGATGAGCGGCAGCTCCTGGCGCCACTCCTCGGCGGAGACGTCCAGCGCGGCCTGGATGTCGGCCAGCGGCTCCTTGAGGCCTTCGGTGTCGAGGTCCTCGGCGTTCGGCACGAAGCCGACCGGGGTCTCGTTCGCGTTGCCCTTGCCCTCGACGCGGTCGATGACCCACTTCAGGATCCGCGAGTTCTCGCCGAAGCCCGGCCAGAGGAAACGGCCGTCGTCGCCACGGCGGAACCAGTTGACGTAGAAGATCTTCGGCAGCTTGTTCGCGTCGGCGTTCTTGCCGAGGTCCAGCCAGTGCTTGAAGTAGTCACCGGCGTGGTAGCCGAGGAACGGCAGCATCGCCATCGGGTCGCGGCGCACGTTGCCGACCGCGCCGGCGGCGGCCGCGGTGGTCTCCGACGACATGGTGGCGCCCATGAACACGCCGTGCTGCCAGTCGCGGGCCTCGTTCACCAGCGGGACCGTGGTCTTGCGGCGGCCGCCGAACAGGATCGCCGAGATCGGCACGCCCTGCGGGTCGTCCCACTCCGGCGCGAGGATCGGGCACTGCGACATCGGGGTGCAGTAGCGCGAGTTCGGGTGCGCGGCCTTCTCTTCCGACTCCGGCGTCCAGTCCTGCTTCTTCCAGGAGGTGGCGTGCGCGGGCTTCTCGCCCATGCCCTCCCACCAGACGTCGCCGTCGTCGGTGAGCGCGACGTTCGTGTAGACCGTGTTGCCCTTTTCGATGGTGCGCATCGCGTTGGGGTTGGTGTGCCAGTCGGTGCCCGGCGCGACGCCGAAGAAACCGAACTCGGGGTTCACCGCGTACAGGCGGCCGTCCTCGCCGAACCGCATCCACGCGATGTCGTCACCGAGGGTCTCGGCGCGCCAGCCGGGAATGGTCGGCTGCAGCATGGCGAGGTTGGTCTTGCCGCAGGCGCTCGGGAACGCCGCCGCGACGTAGTGGACCTTGTCCTCGGGCGAGATCAGCTTGAGGATCAGCATGTGCTCGGCCAGCCAGCCCTCGTCGCGGGCGATGACCGAGCCGATGCGCAGCGAGTAGCACTTCTTGCCGAGCAGCGAGTTGCCGCCGTAGCCGGAGCCGTAGCTCCAGATCTCGCGGCTCTCGGGGAAGTGCGAGATGTACTTGGTGGTGTTGCACGGCCACGAGACGTCCTCCTGGCCCGGCTCCAGCGGCGCGCCGACGGAGTGCAGGGCGGGGACGAACTCGCGCTCGGTGCCGTCCTCGGTGACGAACTTGTCCAGCGCGGCCTTGCCGGCGCGGGTCATCACGCGCATGGAGGCGACGACGTAGGCGAAGTCGGTGATCTCGATGCCGAGCTTGGGGTCTTCGGCGCCGAGGGGGCCCATGCAGAAGGGGATGACGTACATCGTGCGACCGCGCATGCACCCGCGGTACAGCTCGGTCATCGTGGCCTTCATCTCGGCCGGATCCATCCAGTTGTTGGTGGGACCGGCGTCCTCTTCGTTCTCCGAACAGATGAAGGTGCGTTCTTCGACGCGGGCGACGTCATTCGGGTCGGAAGCCGCCCAGTACGAGTTGGGCTTCGCGTCGAGCTGCACGAACGTGCCGGCGGAGACCAGTTCGGCGTTGATCCGGGCGGCCTCTTCGTCGGACCCGTCGACCCACACCACGCGGTCCGGAGTGGTCAGTTCGGCGACCTCCCGGACCCAGGACAGCACGCCACTGTGCGTCGTCGGCGCATTTTCCAGTCCGGGGATGGCGACTGCGGTCATCTCTACTCCTGACTTCCGACGGCAGAAGCCCACACCGGGAACGACGCTGTTCCGATGCGGGCTTCGATGCCGGCGACCGAATGGCTTCGCACACCGGCGGGAAGACCGGCGTGCAGGTTTTGGGATTCCCCGAGAGTAGCCGGATGACCGGCAGGTAACCGAGAGCTGACCTGTCGGTTCTCTCACAAGAACGATAAGGGAATCGATTCAGTATCACCGGAATGGGCCATACACAGAAATTCTTCCGGTGATCGATGGCACAGCCGCCGGGCGAATCGGACATGAGAAAACCCGGCACGAGGACTCGTGCCGGGCCGCTCTGTGACCAGGATTACATTTGTCGCCTATAAAATGGACTAAACCATTCTTGTATTGGTCCAGGCCATTTCAGGTTTTAGTTCGGGCTGATCCACTGACCGGTGGCGGAATCGATCTTCGCCACACCTTCGAGTGTTTCGGTGCCCTCGCCACCCCACGCCGCGTCGCCCGCGGGGTCGGCTGCCGTGTTGCCTTCGGCCGCCGGAGCGCTCGTGAAAGCCGAGTCGATGTCGTTGCTGACCAGGCCGCTGCCGACCTCGGTCCACTGGCCGGGGCCGGTGTGCTCGTAGGTCTTGGAGTTGCCGGAGGCGTCGGTCTCCACCGCGATGTCGGCACTGCCGTCGCCGTCCTTGTCGGTGAAGGCGATCGTGCGGCCGTCCTCGGTGTGGACGATGGCGGTGTCCGGGGTCCCGTCGTTGTTGGTGTCGACGGTCGGCGGGCCGACCTCGACGTCGCCGCTGGGCATGTCGGCGTGCATGGTGCCGCTGGTGCCCGCGTCGGAACCGTCGTCGCCACCGCTGCCACCCGCCTCGACCCAGGAACCGGACGCCTCGTCGTAGACGGCTTCCTGGACGACCTTGCCGTTCTCGTCGAGCACCGCGTACTGGTCGGCCTCGCCGTCGCCGTCGCTGTCGACGAACGCCTGACCGGTGCCGTCCTCGTGCTGGATGACGGCGGCGTCGTTCACGCCGTCCTTGTCGAGGTCGTAGTTGAGCTCGGCCTGGTACTCCTCGCCGTCAACGTGGACGGTGACCGCTTCGGTGGAGCCCGACTCGGTGTCCGTGCCGCCGCTCTCGTCGACCCACATGGGATAACCCCCTCGTTGACCTGCTGGTGTGTCGAAGCTTAAGACTCACCGTAAGCCGGTTCGGTTCCGGTCCACAACAGGACCACCTGGTCAGGCGTCGCGCAGTGACCGGATGCGACCGAGCAGTGCCTCAGCGCGGTCACGCCCGTCCGAGACGTCCTTCAGGCGCTTCGCGACGACCGAGATCTTCTTCGCCCGTTCCTGCGCGCCCATCTTGATCGTCTTGTCGACTTCCTTCAGCTCCGCCTCGATCGCGTCGATGCGGCGGCCGAGGGCTTCGTCGAGCGCCATCGAAAGCTGCTGTTCGGCCTCGATCAGCTGCTCCGCGACGAGCTGGTCCAGCGTGGACCGCGCGTCGGCGATCGCCTCGACCAGCCATTGCTTCATATGCTGCTTGTCCGACGCGTGTTTGCGGGTCCGCGCCATCCACCAGCCGGCACCGAGCCCGATGACGATCGTGGCGGGCAGGATCACCGGGTTCAGGATCGCGACGCCCGCCAGCGGCAGCGCGGCGACCTTCCCGGCGCCGAGACCGCCGGAAACCCCCATGAAGATGAGCAGTTTGTCCTCGGCCGTCGGCGGTTTCTTGTCCGGCGGGCGCAGCACGACCGGCGGGCCGCCGGCCCTGGCGAACTGGCCGCGGATGATGTCGAGCTCTTCGGCCGAGAACAGCTCCGAAAGCGCGACGTTGGTGACCTGGTTGAGCCGCTGGGAGAGCAGCATCGAGATCCGCTGCGACGTCGTCTGCAACGCGATGTCGACCTGCTGGGGCAGCGCGGCGAGCTCGTCGCGTTTCGCGCCGTCGATCCGCTGCCGGAAATGGGTCGACGCGTCGCGCATCTGCCTGCTGGTCTCGTGCCCGACCTCGACCCGGGTCCGCTGGATCTCCGCGCGCAGTTTCAGCTGCCAGCCGCGAGTCGAAGACCGGCGCTCGGTGGTCAGGTCGTCGCGGCGCTGGCGCAGCTGCTCGGCCTCGGCCTCACCGGCGGACAGCGCGCGGCTTTCCGCCTGCAGCTTCGCCTTGAGTTCGCCGAGCGCGCTCGACAACGCGCGCAGGGTGTTGGCCTCGCTCAGCATCGCCGACCGGCCGACCAGCATCTCTTGCAACGCGCCCTGCAGCGCGGCGATACCCGCCTTCTCGCGCAGCATCATGGCCATCTGCTCGTTCGGGGCCTTGGCCGCCGTCTCGAACATACGCGCCGACACCGGGTGGAACACCGCGTCGGCGAACCGGGGCGCGTGCTCGGCGAGCAGCCGCCGGTCGGCTTCGAGCACCTCGCGCCAGCCGCGGAACTGGTCGGTCTTGGTCAGCGCGAACAGCACGGTCTCGACGCGTTCGCCCATGTCGTGCAGGAATTGCAGCTCCTGCGCGGTGAACGGCGAGGAGGAGTCGACGACGAACAGCAGCGCGGTGGCGCCCGCGGCGGCCTCCTTCGCCAGCTCGCCGTGCATCGAGTCGAGCCCGCCGACGCCCGGGGTATCCACAATGGACACTCGTTCGAGCAGCGGGACCGGGCCGGAGACCTCGACGTAACGCGGCGGGATCTGCCCTTCCGGCAGTTCGTGCGCGGCCGAGACCCAGTGGATCAGTTCGTTCAGGTTGATCGGCACCGGCGCCAGCTGGCCCGGATAGCAGGCCTGCGCGGACCACTGCTCGGCGTGTTCGAAGACGAGATACGTCGCCGTGGCGACGTCGGCGTCCACAGGGGACAGTCCCGGCATGGAAAGGAGCGCGTTCACCAGCGAGCTCTTGCCGCGGTTGGTCTCGCCGACCACCACGACCGACGGCTTCTTCGGCCGCGCCTTCCGGATGTCCTCGACCCATTTCGCGGCCTGGGGATCGGCTTCGCGGACGACCGTGAGCAGCTGTTCGCGGGTGCTCTTCACGACCGCGGGCAGATTGGCCGCCGCGCTCGGAGCGGTCACTGTGCCTTCTTCGCGTAGACGATGACGATCGGCGCGCGCAGCACCCGGTCGTGATCGGCGAACCCGACGACCTCGGTCTCCGCGACGAGCCCTTCGAGCGCCGGATCCTCGGTCGCGACCGCGCCGCCCGCCTCGTGCACGGCGGGGTCGAACCGCTCGCCGTCCGGACGCAGGGCACGGACACCGATCGCGGCGAGACCGTGTTCGAGCCGCTCGACGACGCCACCGCTGCGGGCGCGATCGAGGGCGTACAGGCACATCTGGATCAGTGCCTGCCTGTCGGCGAGAGCCTGTTCGAGGTCGGCCGGACCCGTGGTCGTGGACTCCACATCGGTCTTCGACGCGGCTTCGACCTCCGCGGTTCCCTCGGATCGCGAAGTCTCACCATCCGCCTCGGCGATGATCGCCGCCGAGATCTGGCCGGTCGGCACATCGTCCGGATTTTCCTCGTCGACCGCCTTCTTGCGCAGCCAGGCACCCACCGATTCGACCCCCGTAACTGATGTCCCGGGCCTACCGATCAGCCCGGGGAGATTTCACCAGTGTCGGCCACCCGCCCGGCGTCCGGGGGCGGAATCGCCGGAACGGGACGAAGGAATCTGGCGACCAGCTCCTTCATCACCGCGAGTTCCGCCGCCGGATCGAGGTCCGGCTCCAGAATCACGCGGGAAAGCGGCGCGTCGACCATCGCGACGAGCCAGCTGGCCACCGTCTTCGGGTCGAAACCGGGATCGATCCGGCCCGCGTCCACCGCCCGTGTCACCAGGCCGACGAGACCGTCTCGCAGCGCGCGGTCGTTGCGCTGGATGAGCCGGGCCAGATCGGCGTCGCGGGAGCACTGCGCGGCGACCTCGAGGACGAGCTTCGCGATGACGGGATGCAGAAGCTGTTCCGACACGTGGGTGATGACCTGGAGGATGGCTTCCCCCGGATCCTCGATCTCCGCCGCGGCCGCGAGCAGGGCCGCGGTCTCGTCGGCGTCCTGCTCGAAGATGCCGGCGAACACCGCGCGTTTGTTCGGGAAGTAGTGGAACAGGCTGCCGGTGCTGATCCCCGCCGCGCGGCAGATCTCCGCCGTCGTGGTCTTCTCGAAGCCCTTCATCGCGAAACAACCGGCGGCGGCGTCGAGGATGGCGCGGCGTTTGGCCTCGTGTTTTGCGGGGTCGACCGTCCTCATTTCACCGCCGGCGGCTCGTCGTGCCACGGGTAGCCGTACTCGAGGAAGGCCTTGGCGACGGCTTTCCGGTCGACGTCGCCCTTCTGCCGCGCCAGCTCCCGGCCGTCGGCGGCGAGCAGGACTAGCTCCTTGCCGTCGAAGAAGACGGCCTCCAGCTCGGCTTCGTACGCGCGGCTGCGGCCCTTGGTGGTGAGCGTGATGCGGGCCGACGTCACCTTGACGATCAGCCGCTCGTGCGCCCAGACCGCGGCGAACAGCAGGCCGAGGACCAGGCCGACGCCGATTCCGACGACCGTGCCCCACGGCTGGGGGATGTCCGAGACGAGCTGGAACGGGCCCTTGAACGGAACCCAGCTCAGGGATGCCACCCAGCCCGAGATCGACTGGAGGAACCAGCCGAGCGCGGCGCCCGCCAGCGGGCAGCCGATCCAAGAGGCCGTGCGCAGCCACTGGGGCTCGTCGACGATCGTTTCCATGCGCTCATTATTAGACCGAGCGCTCGGTTTATCAATCCGCGCATTTAGTCGACTACTTGCCCCGACCGCGGTCAGGCGCCGGAAAGCCTCCAGGCAAGTAGTCGACTAAATGCGCGGAGGTCACTCGCGGATCTGCTGCCAGATGAGGAAGTAGGCCCGGTGCACGACGTGCGCGACGCGGCTCTGAGCGGGGGTGGCGCCGAAGGACGCGAAGGAGCGCCACCAGCCGGCGCGTTCCAGCGCGTGGGCGGCGAGGTCCGCGCGGGGAGCGCCCGGCTTGCCGAGCTGGGCGCCGATGTCGGCGTTGCTGCCGACCCGCAGGACCTCCTCTGACAGGTCCTCGGGCATGTCGACCGCGCCGGACGCGACCAGCGTGAGCGCTTCGAGCAGCCGCAGCTGATGCGCCTCGGGTTTGGCGAGCAGGACCTCGATCGCGTCGTGGACGCGCTGCCGTTCGGCCGGGTCGCCGGACGCGTGGGCCAGCGCGGTGACCGAAGCCAGCGCGGCTGCGGCCTTGATGCCGTCGGCGCGGGCGGCGAAGACGATGCTCAGCCGCTGACGGACGGCTTCGAGCCCGGAGGCGTCGAGCAGCTTCCGCCGCAACGAACCCGCGGTGATCTCGGGCTCCTTGCGGATCGCCTCGACGGCGTACCGGACGCCGAACAGGTCCAGTTTCTCCAGCAGCCGCAGCCGGGTGCCCGCCGCGACGTCGCATTCCCAGCTGGTGAAGATATCCGCCGAGATCAGCATGGTCTCGAGGATGTCGTCGTCCATCTCGGCCAGCTGGCGCAGCGCCTCGGCGTCGGGGGAGGTGAACCCGCCGGACTCGGCCGACTCCGCGATCAGCCCGATCACCGGCAACACGTCCGCGACACGGGGCTTCAGCGTCGCGGCCTGCTTCTCCGAAAGCAGCGTCGCGGCCTTCCACACGTCGCCGCCCGAGCCTTCGACCGACTCCGGCGCGATGGTGTCCGCCTTGTTGAGCACCGCGATCGCGTTGACCGGCCCCGCCTCGCGGCTCGCGGTCGCGGCCGTGAACGCGGCCAGCGCCTGCTGGTCGTCGGCGCGCACGCCCTGCGTGACCACGTAGAGCACGGCCTCGGCGCCCGCGACGGCGTTGCGGGAGGTGTCGTCCAGCTCGTCGGAGCCTTCTTCCTCTTCTTCGTCATCGTCGGGCTTGCGGTGCTTCGCCGCGCCCAGCAGCTCCTCGGTCCGCGACACCGAAGCGGCGTCGAGCGAGCCGAGGCCCGGGGTGTCGATGACGGTCATGCCCTGCAGCACCGCGTTGGTGAGGTACGCCTCGATATGCGAGACCTGGTCGATGTCGATGCCAAGCTCGGCCGGGATCATCCCGTCGGCGGAGAAGGGCAGCACCTGTTTGCGGCCGTCGTTGAAGACGATCTCGACGCGGTCGACCGTGCCGTACTGGAACCGGGTCACCAGCCGGGTGCACTCGCCGACGTCCGTCGGCGCGACCCGGCGCCCGATCAGGGCGTTGACCAGGGTGGACTTCCCCGATTTGATCCGGCCCGCGACGGCGACCTGCAGCGGACCGCCCAGCCTGCGCAGCACTTCGGCGAACCCCGCGGCGGTCCGCGCGGACACCTGAGGCTGGAGGCGATGACAGAGATTCGCCACCGACATCGACAGCGGGCCGGCCAGACGGCCCTGCTCCGTCGCTGAGGTCACGGCGCCCACCCCTCCCAGTCGTCGAGCACGCCGAGGAGAATCGTGCCATGCCGCTCATCCTCGGGTCGCACCGAAGGTGGTACCGGCGACCGACGCGCGAACGGCACCGGCCGACATAGTGTTACCAGGTGCGACGGTTGAGCCTCTGGATGCGTGCCCACCCCATGGCCGGGGACAGTGTCATCGCCGTCGCCCTGCTGCTGACGGATCTGCTGTTCTTCGTGGCGGCGGCCGAGACACCCGAAGTCCCGATGCCGCCCTGGTACGTGGTCCTGCCGCTGGACGTCGCGATGGTCGCCCCGCTGGTCTTCCGGCGGAAGGCGACGCTGTGGTCGGCGTATCTCCTGCTGCTGATCGGCATCCCGCACAGCGCGCTGGAGCTGGGCGCGGCCAGCGCGTTCGCGATGATGATCAGCATCTACTCGGTGCTGGTGTACGTCGGGCGCAAACAGGGGCTGCTGTACCTGCTGGCGACCGTCGTCGTCTCGGGGCTGCAGCTGTGGATCGACACGCCGGAAGACGTGTGGATCCTGGCGATCATCGCCCTTTTCTCCACCGCGCTGTGCTGGACGCTCGGTGAGTTCGCCGGCGCGAGGCGCGCCTATCACGAGGAGGTGGAAGCCAGGTTGCATCTGCTTGAGACGGAACGGGACCAGGCGACCAGGATCGCCGTCGGCGAGGAGCGCGGACGGATCGCCCGTGAGCTGCACGACGTCGTCGCACACGCGGTGAGCGTGATGGTCGTGCAGGCCGACGGCGCGTCCTACGCGGTCGACGGAAACCCTGAGATGGCGAAACGGGCCCTGCAGACGATTTCGGAAACAGGCCGCGGCGCGCTCGCCGAACTGCGGCGGTTGCTGGACGTGCTTCGCAGCGACGGTGACGACGAGCCGCGCGTGCCGCAGCCGGACGCCAGCGCGCTGACCGACCTCGCGGACCGGATCCGCCAGGCGGGGGTGCCGGTGACGCTGGCGATCGGGCCGGACGCGCTGGCCGGGCTGCCCGCCGGTGTCTCCCTCGGCGTGTACCGGATCGTGCAGGAATCGCTGACGAACACGCTGAAACACGCCGGTCAGGGCGCACAGGCCGAGGTGGTGGTGCGCCGCGAGGCCGAAGTGATCGACGTCAAGGTCACCGACGACGGCGCCGGCCGGGCGAAACAGCTGGTGCCCGCGGCGACGAAGGTGGCGGCGCATACGGCACCGCCACGGAAGCTCACCGTCCCCGGTGGGAACGGATTGATCGGAATGAGGGAACGGGCGAACGTCTTCGGCGGCACGCTGGAGGTCGGGCCCGCTCCCGGTGGAGGGTGGCAGGTGCACGCGAGGCTCCCGGTTAGGTTGGCGACGTGATACGGGTGGTGGTCGTCGACGACCAGGAATTGATGCGCGTCGGGTTCCGGATGGTCCTGGGCGCGCAGGCCGACATCGATGTCGTCGGCGAGGCCGGTGACGGCGCGCAGGCCATCCGGCTGGCCGAGGAACTGCGGCCCGACGTCGTGCTGATGGACGTCCGGATGCCGGTGCTGGACGGGGTCGAGGCGACGAAGCGGATCGTCGAGGCCGGGACCGCCCGCGTGCTCGTGATGACGACGTTCGACCTGGACGAGTACGTCTATTCGGCGTTGCAGGGCGGGGCCAGCGGATTCCTGCTGAAGGACACCCAGCCGGATCACCTGGTCTCGGCGTTGCGGGCGGTCGCTTCGGGCGACGCCGTGGTCTCGCCGTCGGTGACCCGGCGGCTGCTCGACCGGTTCGTCGGCGGCGGCGGGAAGCCGATGCGCGACGCGGCCGAGCTGGACGTGCTCACCGAACGGGAGCGGGAGGTGCTCGTGCTGATCGCGAAGGGCCTCTCGAACCTGGAGATCGCCGAGACGCTGTTCCTGTCCGAGGCGACGGTGAAGACGCACGTCGGGCGGATCCTGTCGAAGCTGGATCTGCGTGACCGGGTGCAGGCCGTGGTGCTCGCCTACGAGACCGGGCTGGCGCGTCCCGGGGTCACCTGACCCTCGTGAGTGGCAAGGACGGTTAGAACCGTCCTTGCCACTCACGAGGCCCATTTTGGAAAAGTGGTCATTCGGTGAGCACTTTGCGGCGGATCCTTGTCTTCAGAGCCACTACCTGAGGAGAAGGAAATGCTGCGAGGTCTCACCACCACCACGTTCTACGCCGACGACATGGCCGCCGCGATCGAGTGGTACTCCGGCCTCTTCGGGATCGAGCCGTACTTCGTCCGCAACGGCCCCGACGGCACACCGGCGTACGCCGAGTTCCGGATCGGCGACTACCAGCACGAGTTCGGCCTGGTCCGCGGGGATTTCCGGCCGCCGCTGGCCCAGCCCGGCCCCGGCGGGGCGATCGCGAACTGGGCCGTCGACAACGTCGAGGACGCCTTCGCGAAGCTGCTGGAGAAGGGCGCGAAGGAGTACGAGCCGGTCATCGAGCGCGGGCCGGGCTTCGTGACCGCGGCCGTCGTCGACCCGTTCGGCAACGTCCTCGGCGTCATGTTCAACCAGCACTACCTGGACGTGCTGGCCGGGAAGAAGTAGCCCCGGCCTCGTGAGTGGTTAGGACGGTTCTAACCGTCCTAACCACTCACGAGGCTTTGGGCCGGTGTCTCAGCGGTACAGCGAGTGATCCGCCGTCTCGGCGTCCTTGCCCGCGTCCCGGACTTCGGCCATCCACTTGCCGAAGTCGGGGCGTGAGCCGTCGACGTCGGTCAGGCCGTACTCGTTCATCAGCGTCCACGACGCGAGCGTCTTGCCCGCGAACCGCGAGACCTCCGGGTCGGTCGCCAGCTTCGCGACACCACGCCCGAGCAACGCCGGGGTCTCCGAGATGGCGAAATCGACCGGCGCGGACTTGCCGACCGCGTCCCGCCACGTCTCTTCGGTGACCCCGAAGTGGTCGAGCATCGCTTCCGAGCGCAGGAAACCCGGCGTGACGGTCATGCCGACACAGCCGTACTTCTTCAGTTCGGTGCCGAGCGCCCTGCCGATCGCGCGGATCCCGCATTTCGCGAGGAAGTACGGGATCCCCGCGCCGACGTACTCGTCGTGGTCGCCGTCGGTGACCTCGAGGACGAGACCGCCTTCCCGCTTCACCACCAGCGGGAGCAGCCGGTGCAACCCGATCAGATGCGTGTCGATCGCGTTGTGCACCAGCATGAGCGCGTCGTCGAGGCTGGACTCCCAGTACGCCCCCTCGAAGTCCGCGTACTGGTCGCCGCCCCAGACGTCGTCGACCAGCACGTCGATCCGGCCGTCCACTTCGGACTCGATCCGCGCCCGCAACGCGTCCACATCGGACACCACGGTGAAGTCGGTCCGGACGGCGATCCCCCGGCCGCCCGCCGCGTCGACGAGTTCCGCGGTGTCTTCGATCGTCTCCGACCGCTTCATCGGCGACTGCTGGTCACGCGTCGTACGGCCGGTGACGAACACCGTCCAGCCGAGCCTGCCCAGTTCCACCGCGATCGCCCGGCCACATCCCCGCGTCGCCCCCGCGACAACGGCCACTTTCCGATCCATTCAGGACACTCCCTTCCACGCGGTCAGCACCGCGTCCACGTCTTGCCCCATCCGTTCGGTGATCCGGCCCTTCGGCCGGATCGACCAGTCCAGCGCGGCCCCGTTCGCCACCCCCAGCAACACCCGCGCGGCGCGGACGACACCCGGCGCGCCCGGCAGATCACGCACCGCGAGGCGCATCAGCCTGCGCAATTCCGCTTCCACGGCGGTGAAATGTTCACCGAGCAGAGCGCGCAGCTCCGGATCCCCGATGTCCACTCCCAGCTGCCCGAGATGGTTCGCCGCCGTGTCCGCGTCGCCCAAGCCCTCGTAGACCACGACGACCGCCGCCCGCAGCGCCTCCACGGGATCGGCCAGTTCACCGCATTCCCGCATCCGCTCCACGACGGACCGCGTGTTCGACCGGCTCACCGCCAGCAGAAGACCGTTCTTCGAACCGAACCGCTGGGCCACGGTGCCGACCGCGACCCCCGCCTCGGCCGCCACCTGGGCCAGCGTGAAACCCGGGCCGACCATGCCGATCACGGTTCCCGCCGCGGCCAGCAGCCGTTCGTCGGTGATGCTTCGGGGCCTCGCCATGTGATTATTGAACCACGGTTCATTAACCCTGGCGAATCAGGGTCACTCTCAGGGGTATCACCGATCGCGTACGCCGCCGGAAGACGGCAAGCTACGTCTCAGGTCGGGTATCAGGTTGGCACCTCAGGATGACGCGCTCGGCCACCCACATGGACGACGATTGTTCTCGCAGTCGCCGAGGGGAGCAGACATGATCGAGGCAGCGGGCCTCACCAAGCGGTACGGCAAGACACTGGCGGTGAACGACCTGTCCTTCTCCGTCGCGCCGGGGGAGGTCACCGGTTTCCTCGGCCCGAACGGGGCGGGCAAGTCGACGACCATGCGGATGATCCTCGGCCTGGACAACCCGACCTCGGGCCAGGTGCGCATCGGGGGCAAGCTCTACCGCGAATTGAAGGACCCGCTCCGGACCGTCGGCGCGCTGCTGGACGCCAAGTGGGTGCACCCCAACCGGTCGGCGCGGGCGCATCTGCGATGGATGGCGAAGTCCAACAAGATCGCGGAGAGCCGGGTCGACGAGGTGCTCGAAATCGTCGGGCTCACCAGCGTCGCCGGGAAGCGCGCCGGCGGATTCTCCCTCGGCATGTCGCAGCGGCTGGGGATCGCGGCGGCCCTGCTGGGCGACCCGGAGGTCCTGCTCTTCGACGAGCCCGTCAACGGCCTCGACCCCGAAGGCATCCTCTGGATCCGGAAGTTCATGCACCGGCTGGCCGACGAAGGCCGCACGGTATTCGTTTCCTCGCACCTGCTTTCGGAGATGGCGCTGACCGCGAGCCACCTGGTCGTGATCGGCAAGGGGAAGCTGATCTCCCAGTCCTCCACCGAGGACTTCGTGGCGCGGGCCGCCGAGAACACGGTCAAGGTCCGGTCGCCGCAGCTGCCCGCGCTGCGCGCCGCGCTGACGCAGGCGAGCGCTCAGGTCACCGACGCCGACCGAGCGCTCGTGGTGTCCGGTTTGGACAGTGAAAAGATCGGCGAGATCGCCGCGGCCAACCAGATCGTGCTGCACGAGCTCAGCCCGCAGACCGGCTCCCTGGAGCAGGCCTTCATGCAGATCACCGGCGATTCGGTCGAGTACCACACCGGTCTCGAAGCAGAAGCCGCCGAAGTGGTCACCGCCGCCGCCCAGTAGCCGTCACTCTTCGAGGAAAGAAAAGCCATGACTCTGCTCGCCGTGGAACGCATCAAGCTGTTCACCACACGCTCACCATGGTGGTGCGCGCTGATCACCCTCACGGTCGTGATCGGCTTCGCCGCCATCTTCGCCGGGGCCGCACCGTCGGGGGAATTCACCGACGTCGGCATGTCCCAGTTCGGCTACGTCTTCGGGATGACCGTGGTCATGGTGCTCGCCGCGCTTTCGGTGACCACCGAATACCGCTTCGGCACCATCCGCACCACCTTCCAGGCCGTGCCGAACCGCCGCGCGGCGCTGCTCGCGAAGACCGGCGTCGTCGCGACGCTCTCGCTCGTGATCGGCGAGATCGCCGCGTTCGGTGCCTGGGCCCTCGCCACGATCATGCGGCCGGAGGACCTCACGCTGAACACCACCGCGGAGTGGATCAGCGTCGCCGGGGTCGGCCTCGTGTTCGCCCTCGCCTCGGTGATCGCGGTCGCCGTCGGCATCCTGATCCGGCAGAGCGCCGGCGCCATCTCGCTGCTGCTGATCTACACCCTCGCGGTCGAGAACCTGATCCAGCTCATCCCGAAGATCGGCAAGGACATCTACGACTGGATGCCGTTCCACGTCGCGGACCGGTTCCTCACCGGCTCGGGTCCCGCCGCGGCGAACGCGCCGCTGAGCCAGGCCGGGTCGCTCGCCTACTTCGCCGGTTTCGCGCTGGTGCTGCTGGTCATCTCGCTGGTCGTCGCGGACAAGCGCGACGCGTAAGGAACTTCCACAGGGGAGAAAGCCGGACGCCTCACTCGGGGGAGCGAGACGTCCGGCCGGGGAGAAAAAGGGGAACAAGGACCGGGCCGCCTTATCGGGGGGCAGCCCGGTCCTTTCCCGCGTAATGTCGGAATCCACCTGGAGGGAGGGCTGATGATCGAGGCCACCGGACTCACGAAACGCTACGGCGACAAGCTCGCCGTCGACGATCTTTCCTTCACCGCCGAAGCGGGCCGGGTGACCGGCTTCCTCGGCCCCAACGGGGCGGGGAAGTCCACCACCATGCGGATGATGCTCGGCCTCGACAACCCCACGTCGGGTTCGGTGACGATCGACGGCAAGGCCTACCGCGAGCTGCATGATCCACTTCGGACGGTCGGCGGCATGATCGACGCCACCTGGCGGCATCCCGGCCGCACCGCGCGCGAACACCTCCGGTGGATCGCCGCGACCAACGGCCTGCCGGACGAACGCGTCGACGAGGTGCTCCGGCTCGTCGGGCTGGAGCCGGTCGCGCGCAAACGGGCCGGGCAGTTCTCGCTCGGGATGTCGCAGCGGCTCGGGATCGCCACGGCGCTGCTGGGCGACCCCCGGGTGCTGCTGTTCGACGAGCCGGTGAACGGGCTCGACCCCGAGGGCATCGTCTGGATCAGGAAGCTGATGCACGCGCTCGCCGCCGAGGGACGCACCGTGTTCGTGTCCAGCCACCTGCTGCCGGAGATGGCGCAGACCGCGCAGGATCTCGTCGTGATCGGCCGGGGAAAGCTGATCTACCAGGGCACGATGGAAGACTTCGTCGGCCGCGCGAAGGGCCTCGGCGTGCGGGTCCGCAGCCCGCATCTGCCCGAGCTGCGGACGGCGCTGACCGACAAGGGCGCCGAATTCCGCGAGGAGGACGGCGCGCTCATCGTGTCCGAAATGGACAGTGACACCATCGGCGAACTCGCCTTCGCCGCGGGCGCGACCCTGCACGAGCTGAAGCCGCTCGCCGGCTCGCTCGAACAGGCATACATGCAACTCACCGCCGAAGCCGTCGAGTACGGCGCCGGCCAGGTCCCGGAGGTCGTCGGATGACCGCGGCGAACATGCTCCGCGCGGAGCGGATCAAGCTGCTGAGCACGCGCGCCCCCTGGTGGTGCGCGGCCATCGCGGTGGTGGTCGCGCTGGCCTACACCGCGCTCTTCTTCGGCTTCGTACCGCTGGAGGGCCAGACGGACGTGAACTCGACGCAGGTCGCGAGCGCGCTCGGCCGCACCGTCGTGCTGGTCCTCGCGATCCTCGCGGCGGCGACGGAGTTCAACTGGGGCACGATGAAGCTCACGTTCCAGGCGGTGCCCTCGCGCGTGCCCGCCTTGCTGGCGAAGGGCGCCGTCGTCGGGGTGTTCTCGGGGCTGATCGGGCTGTTGGTGGGTTTCGGCTCGTGGGCGATCGCGTACCTGATCAAACCGGCCGCCGACCTGGGCCTGGCTTCGGGCGCCGACTGGCGCGCGGTGGCGGGCCAGGGCCTGACCTTCTTCTTGACCGGTCTGCTCGGTGTGGGCCTCGGGCTGCTGTTCCGCAGCCCCGCGTTCGCGCTCGGGTTCGCGCTGGCCTGGACGCAGGTGCTCGAAGGACTCGTCGTGCTGATCCCGAAAGTGGGCGACGACATCTACCAGTGGATGCCGTTCTTCGCGGCGAATCAGTTTTCGGGACCGGATCTGACGGTTTCGATGCTGAAACTCGAACCGCCGTTGGGACCGTGGGGCTATTTGGCCTATTTCGGCGGCATCTGCGTGGTTGTTTATGCGGCGGGGCTGATGATCACCCATCGAAGGGATGCGTGAGCTTTTACCGCGACCAAAGGAGTTAAGTCCACGTTAAGAGGCTGTGGCTTCTCTCACAGGAAGCGGACATACTGTTCCTGACCGGGCGATGCTCGGGATGAGCCTATTTTTCGGCTCTCGGCCCCGGAGGTGATCCTTGACGGTGGATTCCGGTCAGGGAGTGGAACGTATGATCCCGCAAGCCCGCACGGAAAGTATGCAGCCCCGGCTCGAGCCCATGCTCGACCTCGAATGGTCACAGGCGATCGAACTGCCCCGCACGGTGGCGTCCGCGACCCGGCCGTCGGATATCCGCCGCGCCTGGGTGCATCGCGCTCCCGAAGATCTCGTCGTCGCGCTGTATCGCGCGTCGAGCGGAATGCACGGCGAAATTCCCGCGCCTTGGTGGCTTCGCGCCATCGTGGAAGGACGGCTCGAATCGCGGGAACTCGGTTTCCGCATCGAAGATCGTATCGCCGGCCTGCTCGGCAGGCGGCCCGGTTGGGAATTCGTGCCGTGGGCCGCGGACGGCGAATCCGGTTACTGGGAGTTCATGCCTTCCGAACGCGGCGCGTCCGGGCATTCGATCCCGACCACGGTGCTGAACACCAGCCGCCACGACGGCTGGATCGACGTCCTGCCCGCGCATTCCGGTACGACGCCGTCGCCGATCGCGGTCGGCGGATTCGCCGGGCTGCGCTCGCGGCTGGGGGAGTTCGAAGCCGTCCGGTAGCTTGGCAAGCGGCGCTGAAGGTTTATTTCGCGCTATCGCGGTGGCAGGGGTGCCCGCAGGCCGAGGTGCCGCCGCTTCCCGATGTGCGCCCTGCCGACGTGATCGCGGATGCGGGTTCACCAGTGAACACTGCCGCCGCGTTTAATGGGCTGGTGGAAAACGAGGACCAGCCACGGATGCGCAGCGTGGTCAGCTATGTCAAACGCGGCGGCCGGATGACCGTCGGGCAGCAGCGAGCCTGGAACGAACTCTGGCCGTCGCTCGGCCGCACCGTCGGCGAACTGCCCGAAGGACCGGTGGACTTCGACGACTGGTTCGGCAGGCGGGCCCCGGTGATGGTCGAGATCGGTTCGGGTATGGGCGAGACCACGTCCCAGCTCGCCGCCGCCGCGCCGGAGCTGAACTACGTCGCGGTCGAGGTGTACGACCCGGGGCTCGGCCAGCTGATGCTGCGCGCCGAGAAGCTCGGGGTGAAGAACCTGCGGCTGATGCACGGTGACGCCGTCGTGCTGCTGACCTCGCACGTGGAGCCGGGCTCGCTGTCCGGTGTCCGGCTGTTCTTCCCGGATCCGTGGCCGAAGAAGCGGCACCACAAGCGGCGGATCGTGCAGCCCGAGTTCGTCGCGCTGGTGGCCTCACGGCTCGCGCCGGGCGGGACCTTCCACATGGCGACCGACTGGGAGAACTACGCCGAGCAGATGATGGAGGTCTGCTCGGCCGAGCCGCTCCTGCGCAACCGCCACGCCGGCGAGCCCGGTGGCTGGGCGCCGCGTCCGGAGTGGCGGCCGATCACGAAATTCGAGAACCGCGCCGACGTCGAGGGCCGGATCTCGCACGACCTGATCTTCGAGCGGGTCTAGCGCGCACGGAAAGGGCCGGTCAGGACGTCCCCACGTCCCTGACCGGCCCTTTCTTCACACCCCCGCGCCTTGGAACGCCCCCTGCGCGTCCCCGGTGCCCGTTCGTCCCTCCCCCGACAGAGAGACGACCGGGCACCCGGCCCGTGGGTGGATCACCACCGACTCCACCCACGAGACCTGCCCGCCCAGGCGCCATGACGCCATTCGGGCGAATCTTTTTATTCGTCGGCCAGCGGCTCCGACTGCACCCGCTTGAGTGCCGGGGTCGAGACGGACGCCCCGAGCAACGCCACCCCGATTCCCAGCACCACGGGCGCCAGCAGCCACGGGCTCAGCACGACACCTTCCTTCTCGACCAGGCTGTAGAGCCCCATGCCGACCCCGATCCCGACCACCCCCGCGCCGATGGTGGCCACCATCGCGGGCAGGGCCGCTTCCATCCGCAACGCCCTCGCCAGCACCCGGACCGGTGTCCCGGCCGCGATGAGCGCCCCGAAGGTGCGGCGGCGGTCCATCACCGAACCCGCGGTCGCCACGGCCGCGCTGCAACCGGCGAGCACACCGGCGGCGATCAGGCCGATGACGGTGACCCGGCGCAGGTCGCCGAGCTCCTGCTGCTGGCCGATCAGGTGCAGGCCACGGCTGCCGACCTCCTGGCCGGGGGCCGCGCCGACCAGCGCGGTCCGCACGACCTCGGCGTTCTCCGGGGTCGTCGGCACGATCACGTCGAAGCGCTCCGGCTTGACGCCCGCGGGGACGAGGGCCGGGTCGATGACGATCGTGCTCGACGTGTCCTCGTCACCCTGCGGGAAGAGGTGCACCGGAGCCTTCGGATCCAGCTGCGGACCGGCCTTGTCGTACTCCGACAGCACGCGGTACTCCGCCGGGTTGATCGCGTACCGGCTGTAGATCGCCGGACCCGGCTGGCAGGAGCCGCCGAGGTTCACCCGCAGCAGTTTCGAGGCGTCCTCGCAGGTCATCACGAAGGCCCGGCTCAGATTCTGGGAGCGGGTGCCCGGCTCACCGGTGGACAGGTAGACCTGCCCGACCGAGACGGCCTTCTCGGTGACGCCGTAGCGGGCGAGCGACGCGTTGGTCTGGTCAGCGACCTGCTGCGCCTGGGTCGCGTCGGATTGGGCGTAGAGGACGTTGTCCTTGAAGGTCCGGCCGCCGCCGGCCATCGACTCGAACGAGGGCAGCAGGGTGAGCGCCATCGAGCCGGTGAAGACGGCGAGCACGACCCCCGCGGTGGCGCGGTAGGCGCTCTTCGGGTCGTCGCGGAGCCTGCGTCCGGCCAGCAGTGACGCCGGTTTGCGCCAGATCCGGACGAACGTGCCGCCGACCGCCGAGGTGACCCACGGTCCGACGATCGCGGCCGAGCCGACCAGCAGGAACAGGCCGAGCATCACCATCGGCAGGCTGGCGTTGTCCTGGGTGACCGCGAAGAGGAAGAAGGCGCCGGCCACGGGGACCGCGAGCAGCCGCCACCAGTGCAGCGGTTTGCGAGCGTGTGCCGAGGCCGCGAACAGCGGCGTCTTCAGCACGCGGCGGATGCCGAGGACCCCGGCGAACACGACCAGCAGCGGGATCACCACCGCGATCGCGATGGTCGAACCGGCCGACAGGCTGAAGTCCGACGCGAGCCAGGTGCCACCGGCCCATGGAACGAACGTCGAGAGCCCCTGGAGCGCCGGTGCCACGAGGATGCCGAGCAGCGCACCGACGATGGCGGACAACGCCGTCTCGGCGGCGACGATCTTCGTCACCTGGCCGGGAGTCGCACCGGCCAGCCGGAGCGCGGCCATCCGCAGCTCACGGCGGGCCGCGGTGAGCCTTGCCGAAGACGCGACGAGCACCAGGCTCGGCACGAGCAGGACGATCACGCCGACCCAGGCGAGCAGTTCGAGCATCGGGTCGGGCTTCGCCTGCTTGTTGGGGAAGCCGTCCGCGGCGAGCGCCGTCTGCGGCATCGACTCCGGGGTGTGGCCGACGACGGCGACCAGCTGCTCCGGGTACATCAGGGATTCGGGTCCGAGCGCGTCGACGAGTTTGCCGAACCGGTCCCCGAGCTGCGCCTTCGGTGCGGACTGGATCAGTTTCCCGAGTTCGGGGGAAACGATCGACTCGCCGGGGCCGGGCAACCTCGGGATACCGGGCGGCAGGCTGAGCATCGGTGAGGTGCCGGTCAGGGCGATGTCGACGCGGATGATCTCGCGGTCGCCCGAGTAGTCCTTGTTCGACGCCATCAGCAGCGGCGCCGGACGCTGGCTCTCCCCGGATTGGGAGTAGTAGCTGCCGATGTCCTGCCAGATCGCCCGCTGCGAACGGGCCTGCGTGGCGCCGGGAAGAGAGGCGAGCAGAAGCACCAGACTGGTCGCGACGGCGACCCCGACCGCGGTGAGGATGGCCGACGTGCGGGTCCGGCGGTCGACCCGGAGCACCCGCATGGCCAGCTGGAAGCTGTTCATCAGGCGGCCAGCCTCGTCGCGATCAGGCCGTCCCGGATGGAGACGGTGCGCGGCATGGCTTCGGCGAGCTCGCGGTCGTGGGTCACCACGATCACCGCGGCACCGCTGTCGGCGGCCGCGGCGAGCAGCGCGTCCATGGTGGCGCGGCCGGTGCGGGTGTCGAGCGCGCCGGTCGGCTCGTCGGCGAAGATCACCTTCGGCCGGTGCGTCAGCGCGCGGGCGATCGCGACGCGTTGCGCCTCACCGCCGGAAAGCTCGCCGGGGCGGCGCTTCTCCTTGCCCGCGAGGCCGAGCTTCGCGAGCCATTCGCGGCCGGCTTCGATGGATTCCTTGCGGCCCTTGCCGCCCAGCAGCGACGGCAGCGCGACGTTCTCCTCGGCGCTCAGTTCGGCGACGAGCATCCCGGACTGGAACACGAAACCGAACTCGGTACGCCGCAGTTCGCTGCGCTTGCGCTCGTTGAGCTGGTCGACGCGCTGGCCCGCCAGGAAGATCTGCCCGGAGTCGGCGCGGAGGATCCCGGCGAGCACGTGCAGCAGGGAGGTCTTGCCCGAGCCGGAGGGCCCGACGATGGCGACCGCGTCACCCGCCTGGATGTCGATGTCGATCCCGGCCAGCGCGTGCTGTGTGCCGTACCGCTTCACCAGCCCCCGGCCCGAAAGCACCGGCTGCCCTGTCCACTGTGGATCCACCACCGTGATTCTCCCTAGTCAGTCACTTGTATTCCGCTTCGGGAAAGAGCTTCGCGGTGAACCGCCTGTGTCCACTTCGGGCAGACGGCCAGTGCTGATCACCCGCGCATCGGCCGATCGGCCGACCCGGCTCGGACCGGTCGGCCAAGGTGCGGACGGCGGCCGATCCTCTACCGTCACGGTGTGACAGCAGGTCCGGCCCAGAACAAGTTCACCGCGCGGGTGAGTGCGCTCGCGCGCCGTATCGGCATGCCCGCCGTCGTCCTGCTGGCCGCGCTCGCGTTCGACCTGGTCTTCGTGACCGACGCCGCCTTCGACGACACGGGCCCCCGCGGGATCGACCTCCTGCTGTTCCCCGGCATCTTCGCGATGGTGTTCTGCGCGCTCTGGGCGCGGAAGCGGGCCGCGGTCGCCGCGGTCGCGGCCTCGGTCGTGCTGGTGGCGTACACGCTGGTCGTCCGGTACTTCAACATCCCGACCTATTCGAGTGTGCTCGCGCATCTGTCCATCACCGAGGTGGTGGCGGGGGTCGAGATCCTGTTCTACGCCGCGCGCCGGACGCGGCCGGGGGTCGCCTTCGCCGTGATCTCCGGCCTGGTGCTGGCCACCTTGACCGCGGTGTCCGGCCGGTACTACTACGGCAATGGGTCCAACGGCACGATGGCGCAGGCGATGCTGTTCGGCGGCATCCTGCTGGGCGGCACGCTGCTCTTCGCGATCCCGGGCCGCGACCGCACGGCACATCCGAAACGCTACGAAAAGCTGCAGAAGCTCAACAAGCTGGTGATGGGGCAATGGCCGCTCATCGGGCTGCTGGGTGTCGCGCTGATCCTGGAGTTCGGCTTCACCTACGAGAGCGGGGCGCACGGCTTCCCGATCCTGGTCTGCTCGATCGTCTCGGCGATCATCGCGGTCGCCGCGCCGCGCCGTCCCGCCGACGCGATGGTCGCGCTCACCGCGGTCATGTTGCTTTCGGCGCTGGTCACGCCGTTCCTTCGGCTCCGCTACGACTACGCGACGCCCGGCGGGGTGCCGGGGACGCAGATCGTCGCGGGGATGGGGCTGGTCGTCACGCTGGTCCGCGCGGTGGGGCTGAGCAAGGCCGTGTCCCGGATCGCGGGGCTGTCCACGGTGGTCGCCGTGGCCGCGATCCTCAACACCAAACGGCCGACGCCGAAGCTGATGACCGACCCGGACGAGATCGCGGGCCTCGCCGTGGCCGCGGTGCTGCTGCTCGGCATCTCGGTGGCGGTCGGTCTGGCGTTGCGGTCACGGGATTCGGAACGCACGCAGGTCATCCAGTCGGCGATCAGCGACGCGCAGACGTCGGAACGGATGGCCCTGGCGCGGGAACTGCACGACGTCGTCGCCCACCACGTCACCGGGATCGTCGTGCAGGCGCAGGCGGCGAAGATGATGGGCGAGAAGAATCCGCAGGTCGCGGTCGAGGCGATGGGCCGGATCGAGGACGCCGGGGTGGAGGCGCTGGCGGCGATGCGGCGGCTCGTGCGGAGTATGCGCGGCGACGCCCCGGCCGGGAGCAGCGAGTTCAGCGAACAGGCCACCACCGATCTCGCCGCCGACCTGCGCACGCTGATCGAACGGTCGAACCACGGCGTGAAGACGTCGATGAAGCTCGAACTGCCGTCGAACGTGCCGCACGAGGTCGGCCGCTCGGCGTTGCGGCTGGTGCAGGAGTCGTTGACGAACGTCGGCAAGCACGCGTCGGGGGCGAAAGAGGCGCTGGTCATCGCCGAGGTGACCGGGAACGAACTGCACCTCCAGGTGACCGATGACGGACGCGAGCCCCAGCGGCGTCCGGCCGGCGGGTCGGGCGGCTACGGTCTGATCGGCATGCGCGAACGGGTCGCCCTGCTGCACGGCCGGCTTTCCGCCGGGCGGGCGCCGGGCGGCGGATGGCGCGTCGAAGCGTGGCTACCACTTGAAGGAGAAGAGTGATCCGGGTATTGATCGCCGACGACCAGGACATGGTGCGGATCGGCTTCCGGATGATCCTGGACGCGCAGGACGACATCGAGGTGGTCGCCGACGTCGCGGACGGCGTCTCGGCGGTCGCGAAGGCGCGCGAACTGCGGCCGGACGTCTGCCTGCTGGACATCCGCATGCCCGGGATCGACGGGCTCGAAGTCACCAAGCAGCTGGCGGGCCCGGACGTCGCCGATCCGCTGAAGGTGGTGGTGGTGACGACGTTCGACCTCGACGAGTACGTGCACACCGCGCTGCGGAACGGTGCGAGCGGATTCCTGCTGAAGGACGCCGGGCCCGCGCTGCTGATCGAAGCCGTGCGCGCGGCCGCGCGCGGGGACGCGCTGGTCTCGCCGCAGATCACCGTCCGGCTGCTGAAGCATTTCGACGGCGGGGCGGTGAAACGCGACGTCAGCCCCCCTTCGGAGCCGCTGACCGCGCGGGAGCTGGACGTCGTCAAGGCGGCCGCGAAGGGGCTGACGAACACGGAGATCGGGGCCGAGCTGTTCCTGTCGCTGTCGACGGTGAAGACGCATCTGGCCTCTGTGCAGGGGAAGGTCGGCGCGCGGAACCGGGTGGAGATCGCGGCGTGGGCGTGGCGGAGCGGAGTGGTGGACTGAGCGGCGCGAGAGGCCTTTCTTTCGCAAGTCGCCGTTCACGCGCAAGCCGCGTCCTGGCGACGAGATGGCGGTCGGCGCGATAAAGGGCACCCGTAAGCTCGGTTCATGCAACGCCGTTTCCACGCTCCTGTCGTTCTCCCCGCCGACCCCGCCTGCTCGTTGCTGCGTGACGCCGTGGTCGACGTGGACGAGGCGGGGCGGATCACCCATGTCGGTCCCGCGTCCGAGGCGCCCGAAACGTCCGCTCCCGTCACCCGGTTGAGCGGCATCCTCCTGCCCGGTCTGGTCAACGCGCACGCGCACAGCCCGATGACGCTGCTGCGCGGGATGGGCGGCGACCTGCCGCTGCTGCCGTGGCTGACCGAGATCATCTGGCCGGCCGAAGCGAAGCTGAAGCCCGCCGACATCCGCACCGGCATGCTGCTGGGCTCGGTCGAGATGCTGCGGCACGGTGTCACGACGAGCGCGGAGATGTACTTCGAAGGCGAGCAACTCGCCGACGCGGTGCTCACCACCGGTGGCCGCGTGGTGCTGGGCCCGCCGATCATGGAGCTGCCCGGGATGGATTGGCGCGCGATGCTGACGAGCATCGAACGCTGGATCGACACCGACGGCCTCCGGTTCGGGCCGGGCGAGCGGATCGAGGTCGGCTACGGGCCGCACTCGGCGTACATGCTGAACGAAGAGGCGCTGCGGGCGACCGCGGAATCGGCGGCCGAGCGGGGCGCGCTGGTGCAGATCCACGTGGCCGAGGCGGCGCTCGAAGACGTCAAGCAGCGTGAAGAGCACGGCTCGGTGCCCGCGCTGCTGGAGAAGGTCGGGATGCTGCGAGGCCGGACGCTGGCCGCGCACGCCATCCACCTGTCCGACGAGGACATCGCGCTGTTCGCCGCGCGTGGGGTCGGGATGGCGCACTGCCCGGGCTCGAACGCGAAGCTCGCTTCGGGCATCGCGCGCGTGACGGAGCTGCGGAAGGCGGGCGTCGCCATCGGGATCGGCACGGACGGCCCGGCGTCGAACGACGACATCGACCTGTGGGAGGAACTGCAGCTCTCGGCGATGTTCGCGCGGCTCGCGACCGGCGACTCGACCGTGCTGACCGCGGCCGACGCGTTCCTGCTCGGCACCCGCGGCGGCGCGGACGCGCTGGGCCGGACCGACATCGGCGCGCTGGAAACCGGCCGATGGGCGGACATGGTGCACGTCGACCTCGACGACCCCGCCTTCGCGGCGGGTATCGACGTGCCGGACGTGCAACTGCTCTCGAACCTGGTGTGGGCCGCGGGCTCACGCCGCGTGCGCGACGTGTGGGTGGCGGGCGAACAGGTCGTCGGCGACGGCGAATCCCTGCGGGTGGACCGCGCCCAGGTGCAAGCCGAAGTCGCCGACACCTCTGCGCGCCTTCGCTCCTGATCTCGTGAGTGGTAAGGACGGTTAGAACCGTCCTTACCACTCACGAGGCGTCAGACCAGGCCCCGCGGCCGCAGGATCACCTCGGTCGGGTGCGCGTCCCCGGTCGCGGAGACCGCGGCGAGAACGGCGGCCGCGACGGATTCGGGGCGCAGGAAGCGTTCCGGCTCATAGGCGCGGCCCTCGTCGGCGACGATCGCCTGCTGCATTTCGGTGTCCGTGCGGCCGGGGTAGATCGACGTCACCCGCAGCGCGGACTCCTCCTCCCGCAGGGAGTCGGCGAAGGCACGGACGGCGAATTTGCTCGCGGCGTACGGTCCCCAGCCCGGGCGGGCGTTCTGCCCGGCGCCCGAGTTGATCACGACGACGTGCCCCTTCGAAGCACGCAGCGCGGGCAGGAGCCGCCTGGTCAGCGTGACCACCGCGAGCACGTTGACCTCGAAGTTCGCCCGCCAGTCGGCGTCGGTCGCGGTCTCGACCGTGCCGAGCCGCGCCACACCCGCCGAGTGCACCAGCACGTCCAGCTCGCCGAATTCGGCCGTCGCCGTTTCCAGCGCCTCGTCGTCGGTCAGGTCGATCGGCCATGGCCGCGCGTCAGGCAGCGTGCCCGCGAGTTCGCCGAGCGCGTCGGCGTCGCGACCGCCGAGCAGCAACCGGTGGGTCGGGGCGAGCGCGCGGGCGACCGCGGCACCGATGCCGCGGGTGGCGCCGGTGACCAGAGCCAGGGGGAGATCAGCCATACCCGCCACGCTAGTACGGCGGTCTCGCGTGCTCGAAAGCGTATCTCGCGTGATTGAAGGCGGAACTCGCGTGATTGGAGGGCGATCTCGCGTGATCAGGGGGCGCACACGACGGGCGGGGTCGCCACCCGCGGGAACCGCACGGAGCCGCGCGTGAAAGACCCGACGAAGTTGTCCGCGAACCGTCCGGCGGTCAGCGGGTCCCGCACCGAGGCGTCGATCGCCACGAGGGCAGGGCAGTCGAGCGCGGCTCGGGCGGCGGCGACGTCCTCGGCGCGGGCCGGGCCGCCCTCGGCGATCGGGAGCCGCGCCGAATTCGCCAGCTCCCACACCGGCGGCAGCCATTTCTGGTGCCCGGGACGGCCGTTGGGGAGCGACGTCGAATGCGCGGCGAACGGGTTCGCGAGGCCGTAGCCGTCGCGCAGCCGCATGTCGAGCGGGATCAGCAGGCCGAGTGCGCCCATGCTGTCCGCGGCGACGGTGACGTACGGCCGGTCCGTCGGGTACGCGTACCAGCGTCTGGTCGCGTAGTCCTGGACCAGCACCGCCGGGCCGGCCACGCCGTGGACGGCGTCCAGCGCCGACGGCATCAACGGGTGGTCGGCGTAGTCGTCGGCCAGGACAGGGTGTTCGTGCCCGGTCGACCGCGACCAGAACGACCGCTCGTCCGTGACGCCGACGGCGCGCGGAGAATTCGAGTACGCCGGACGAAGCGACGCGGCGGCCACGAACGCCCAGATCCCGACGACGACCAGGAACGCCACGGTCAGCCTCGTCACCGGCAGGGCCAGCACCGGCAGCAGCAGGCAGAACAGCGCCGGGAGCAGCATGCGGCCGTGCATGAAATCCCCGCCGACGCGGATCACGTACCCCGCGAGCAGCACCGCCCCGACGAGCGGGACCGCGGTGAGCACCACGAACGTCTTGTCCACAGTGGACGAAACCGTGACGGCCGCGACGGCGAGCACCAGCAGCGGGAGCCACAGCCAGTACGGCTGGACGAGATCGACCAGATACGCCCAGCCGCGGGCCCAGTTCGCCTCCGACGCTTCCTTGACCAATGCGGTGTTCGGCGTCAGCAGACCGTAGTAGCCCATGCGGAACACCTGATACGCCAACGGGAGCGCGACCGCCACGGCCAGCAGTCCCAGCGCACGACGGCGTCCCGGCCGCACCAGGACGAGCAGTGCCACCAAGGCGACGACGCTGAAGAGTGCGAGGTCCGGTCGCACCAGCGGCCCGAGGCCCGCGACCAGCGCGACCGGCCAGGTAGGCAGATCGTCCACTGTGGACGCCCGGCGGACGAGCAGCCACCAGGTGCCGCCCAGCCACAGCGTGATCAGGCCGGTCTCCAGCCCGGACGTCGCGAAGTCACGGAACGGCGGCAGCGCGCAGACCACCAGTGCCCCGGCGGGCGCGAGTCCGTGGAACGCCAGCGGCTGGTAGAGCCGCCGGGCACCGTCCAGGCCGAAGAACAGCCCGGCGACCGAGAAGACCAGCCCGGTGACCACGGAGATCCACTCCAGCGGCACTCCGGGGACCAGCCCGAGCACACTCAGCACCGCCGTCCACAAAGGACTGGTGTTCGTCTCGACGCGTTCGCCGATGTTGAACACCGGCCCGTTGCCGGCAAGGATCTGGCGGACCGTCCGAAGCACGATCAGCCCGTCGTCGCTCATCCAACGACGGCGCCAGGCCAGGTCGGCGTAGACCATCAGCACCAGGCCGAACCCGAACCACGTCCAGGTCGACGGCCGCCGGAACCAGGCGCGCGAAGGCCACTCGGGCGTGTTCTCACCCGTGGTCGTGTTCGTCTGCGTCATGACCCCGCCCGGCTCGGTTGCGTGCGCAGGAGATCAGGTCCGCGGGCCGCGCGTCAAACCGCACGGGCGGCCAGACAGGACTGTGGCCATTTCCTCCCTTCCATGGTCAGCCGCGCGGTGACCTCGAAGCCCGCCTGGACCAGCAGGCCGGCGACCACGCCGGGATCCAGCAGGTAGGCGTCGTAGCTGACCGGATGGCCGTACGCCGTTTCCGGGCTCAGGCGCTCGTCACCGACGTGGAATCCGACCAGCAGGCGGCCTCCGTGCGCGAGCGTGCGGCGGAACTCCGCGAACACCGCCGGGAGCTCCTCCGGCGGCAGGTGGAAGATCGACCACCAGGCGACGAGGCCGCCCAACGATCCGTCGGCGAAGTCGAGGGCTGTCATCGATCCGACGGAAAACCGCTGGTCAGGGAACTGGCGACGGGCCACTTCGATCATCTTCGGCGACAAGTCGACACCTGTGACGTCGACGCCGAGCGACGCCAGGTGCGCGGTGACGTGGCCGGGACCGCAGCCGACGTCGGCGACCGGGCCGGGTACCTGTTCGGCGAACGCGGCCAGCATCGCGCGGCTGATCGGCTCCTGGTCGAAGAGCCGTCCGACACGGGGCGCGTAGTCCTCGGCGACGGTGTCGTAGGACTCGCGGGTGGCGTCGAGATGTGTGGTCACGGTTCGCGACGGTAGCGGCACCCACCGACACTCGTGATCAGAAGGCGAACTCGCGTGATTGAACGGCGATCATGCGTGATTGGAGGCGGAACTCGGCGATCACGGGTCGAGCAGGCCGGCGTCCCTGGTCAGGTCTTCCGGGGAGCTGGGGGAGGCGACCGGTGTGCAGCCGGTCGCGGGATCCGCCGCCGAGTCGGTGCCGTTGTGGTGCGCGGCACCGGAGCGGGTCAGCTGACGTGAGCCGACGTCGAAGCACACCTGGTACGCACCTGGGGCCAGGCGCTCGAAGGCGTATCGCCCGTCCGGGGCGGTGACGGTGGAGCCGACCTCTTTGCCGGAAGCGTCCTTCAGGGTCACTTTCACGTCCGGGACGCCGAGTTCATCGCGGCTTTGGAGACCGTCCTTGTCCTTGTCCAGCCACACGAAGTCGCCCAGCCTGCTCGTCGGCGCGTTCAGCCCCGCCGCGAGCGTCAGGTCCTGCCGTTTGCGAGGGCCGACGGCGGTGGTCGCGGTGCAGCCGGTCGCCGGGTCGGCGTCCGAATCCTTCGCGTCGTCGCCCGCGTCCTTGGCCGTATACGTGTACGGAAGCCCGGCGATGTCGAAGCAGACCTGGTAGATGCCGTCCTTCAGCTTGGTGAAGCGGTACTTTCCGCCGGCGTCCGTGGTGATCGTCCCGAGTGCCTTGCCCGACGCGTCCTTCAACGTCACCTTCACGCCCTGAACGCCCGGCTCCCCGGCGTCCTGCAGGCCGTTCCGGTCGACGTCGTCCCAGACGAACTCGCCGATCTCGTCGATCGCGGGCGGCGGGGTGACCTTGATGGTCGTCGTCGCGGTCTTCTTCGGCAGGGTGCCGCTGGAGACGGTCACCGTGCTGACGTGGCCGTTGTCCGCTTCGGTGACGTTCTTGTGGTCGCAGGTGACGGTCGCGGACTTGCCGCTGTCGAGGGTCGCGATCGGCGCGGGTTTCACGTCGCAATACGGGTCTTCGACCTTGATGTCGGTCAGCGTCGTGGTGCCGTCGTTGGTGACGGTGAACCGGTAGTTCGCGGTGGTGCCCGCTTCGATGGTGGCCGTGGCGCCCCAGGCGCCGCTCGCCGGATCACGAACCTCGGCCTTCGCCGAGAACGAGGCGACCTGCAGGTGGACGCAGTCCCACATGACCCAGTTGCGGTCGGTGGCGGCGAAGAACTTCACCGAGCCTGCCGACGGCGGTGCGGTGGACGGCGGGAAATCCTGCCGCACCAGCGCGCCGTCGGTTTCGACGGCGTGGGTGACCTTGAGCTTGTTCTCCAGAACGACCTTGCCGGACCCGTCGTAGAACCGGAGTCCCGTCTCCTGGACGGCGTCCGCGCGCCGGAGGTTTTCGTCGTTCGTGCCGGTCCAGTCGGTCAGGGTGTAGACGGCGCCGGGCACGAATTTCAGTGCCGCGTAGGCCGTGCTGACCATCTTGTCCGGGGTCGCGATGAGGGCGTATCGGCCGCCGTCGGGTTGGTAGCCGCTCGCTGTCGACAGCCGGGGCTGCTTGCTCCTCGGCGTGCCGGGTGGCACCGGGGCGGCCGGGCTGAACGTGTACCCGGCGGGCGGGCTGCCCTGCTCGACGCTCGGATTCGGCGCGGCGCCGCCGGCGCAACCGGACGGGACCGTCGCCGCCTGCGCGTACGAAGTGACGAGGCCGGAGACGAGCGCGCCCGCCGCGATGAACACCAGTGCCCTTTTCACAGGGCTGAAGCTAATGAGCGCGACAGGCTTCCGTCATCACCGAACGGTGTCGTCCGGCGCCCCGATCAGGCAGAACAAGTCTCGCCGAGAGTGATCGGGGCGCCGGAGACCGCTACTTGACGCCGATGCGGCCGACCTGGCCCCAGCGGCCCTTCTTCCACACCGAAACGATCGACGGCCGCGGCTGCGAAGTGCCGCCGTCCGGCCAGTGCGACGTCGGGTTCGCGGAGCTGTCCGCGTCTTCACCTGGGTGCTGCACGGCGACGAGCACCAGGTGATCGGTCACCACCGGGCCACAGCATTCCGCGCCGACCGGGACCGACAGGAACTGCTTGACGTGCCCGCGTTCCGGACCGTCGACCGGCACCGAGAACAGGCCGTCGTGCGCGCCGAGCGCGTTGCCGTCGGTGGAGATCCACAGGTTGCCGTGCCGGTCGAACGCGACGTTGTCCGGGCAGGAGATCGGGCTGACCTGCTCCTTCGGGAAACCGCCGAAGTAGGTGTCCGCCGTCTTCGGGTCACCGCAGACCAGCAGGAGCCGCCACGAGAACTTCGTCGAAGCCGCGTCGCCGCGGTCTTCTTCCCATTCGAGGACGTGACCGTTGCGGTTGTTCGGCCGCGGGTTCGCCTCGTCGACGTTCGCCTTGCCGGCGGGGCCACGCTGGCTGTTGTTGGTCAGCGCGGCGTAGATCCGGCCGTTGACCGGGTTCGGCTCGATGTCCTCGGGCCGGTCCATCTTGGTCGGCTGGACCTTGTCCGCCGCCTCGCGGGTGAAGACGTAGACCTCTTCGGCGGTGAAACCGTCCACAAAGGACTTGTTGCCGGACGCCAGCGGGATCCACTCGCCGACACCGTCGAATTCGCCGTCCGCCGGGAGTTTCCCGGTGCCGTCGATCTCGGAAGCCGGGCTGTCGCCGGTGAAGCGGGCGACGTACAGGGTGCCGTCGTCGAGCAGCGCCGAGTTGTGGCGGCGCGCGTGCGCGCTCTTGCCCGGCTTGTACTTGCCCTTGGAGACGAACTTGTAGATGTACTCGAAGCGCTCGTCGTCACCGGAGTAGACGGCGACGCGGCCGTCCTTGGTGATCTTGATGTTCGCGGCCTCGTGCTTGAACCGGCCGAGCGCGGTGTGCTTGATCGGCGTCGAGTTCGGGTCGTTCGGGTCGATTTCGACGACCCAGCCGAACCGGTTGGCCTCGTTGGGCTCCTGCGCGAGGTCCCAGCGCTTGTCGAACCGCTCCCACTTACGGGTGCTGGCGGTGCCGGAGAAGCCGTACCGCTTCAGCCGCGCGGCGGCGACCGGATCGGTGACGCTCGCCGCGTTGGCGAAGTACTGGTTGACGTTCTCCTCGCCGGAAAGCACGGTGCCCCAAGGGGTCACGCCGCCGGCGCAGTTGTTCTGCGTGCCGAAGACCTTGCGGCCGGTCGGGTCCGCGGAGGTCTTGAGGTACTTCGAACCGGCGGCCGGGCCGCGCACCTCGAAGGCGGTGTTCAGCGTGATGCGGCGGTTGAACGGGCTCGGCGTCACACGCAGGGCGCCGCCGATCGGGTCGCGGAAGGCCTGGACGACCGAAAGGCCGTGCGCGGCCCACGCGATCTTGACCTGCTCCTCGGTCGGGTTCTTCGGGTCGTACTGGTCGGCCGGGAACATGTGGACCTCGGTGGTGTACTCGTGGTTCACCACCAGCAGGTTGCGGATGCCCAGCGGATCCTGCGGGATCAGGCCGACGAAGTCGCAGTTGTAGCCGAACTGCTTCGCCTGCGCGGCCGCGGTCTGCTTGTGGAAGTCGAACTTCGGCGCGCCCCACTCGACGGCGTCGCCCCAGCGGATGACGACACGCTGCTCGTAACCCTCGGGGATGGTGATCGCGTCGAGGGTGTTCGGCGGCACCGCTTCGAAGTCGGTGCCGGGCACCGGACGCCCGGGACGGCCCGGCTTGCCGTGGCCCGCGGCGGAAACGTCAGCCGGGGTTTCGGCGGCGGCCGTACCGGACAGCGCGGCGAAGCCACCTGCGGCCGCGGCCATCACGGCGCCCGCCTTCAGCGCGCCACGGCGGGACAGCATGTTCTTGACGACGTCGCCGAAGTACTCGTTGTCCGACGTGTTCGGCTCGGGGTGGGCGCACGCGTTGCCGCAGCGGTACTCGCAGGTGACCGCGGAGCGGCCACCGGGGTGGGAGGTGATCAACGGCAGGAGCCGCTGAGGCTCGAAGGACACAGGGCCTCCATGGTCGCGGTGGGTACACGTAGTCCAGTCGGGGGAACGTCGTGACGGTAAGCGACCAAAACGATCCAGCTCTGGCCAGAAGATGAACAGCGCGAGAACGAGCGATGGCGCGCTGCCGAGCCAGGCAGCGCGCCATCGACCAAAAGTACTGCTAGATCGTTGCTTTTCGACTAGGAACCGATATCCGCCAGGCCATGCCTGCCGGGTTTCCACACCGCCACGACCGAGGGACGAGGCTGGGTTTCCCCGCCGTCCGGCCAATGAGAGGCCGGTTTGTCGGCGTTCGCGCCGTCCACTTCACCCGGATGCTGGACACAGACCGTGACGATCTTCCGCTCGACGATCGGGCCGCAGGTCTCCGCGCCGCGGGGCACGGTGAGGAACAGCTTCAGCTCGCCGCGGTTGCGGCCCTCCAACGGCACGGAGTAGAGGCCGTCGTTGATGCCGAGCGCGCCCGCCGAGTCGGTGGAGATCCAGAGGTTGCCGTGCCGGTCGAAGGCCACGTTGTCCGGGCTGGAGATCGGCGACACCTGATCCTTGGGGAAGCCGGCGAAGTAGGTGTCCGGCGAGGCCGGATCGCCGCACACCAGGAAAAGCCGCCAGCTGAACGTCAGCGCGAGCGCGTCCCCGCGCCGTTCTTCGAGCTCCAGGACCTGGCCGTGTTTGTTGTTCAGCCGCGGGTTGGGCTCGGTGGCGCCTTCCTTGCCGGGGTTGCCGCGCTCGACGTTGTTGCTCAGCGCGCAGTAGATCCGGCCGGTGTACGGATGGGCCTGGATGTCCTCGGGACGGTCCATCTTGGTGGCGCCGACCCGGTCGGCCGCCTCGCGGGTGAAGATGTACACCTCTTCGGCGGTCATTCCGTCCACAAAGGACTTGTCACCGGACGCCAGCGGGATCCACTCGCCGCCGCCGTCGAATTCCCCGTCGCTGGGCAGTTTGCCGGTGCCGTCGATCTCGGAGGCCGGGCTGTCACCGGTGAACCTGCCGACGTAGAGCGTGCCGTCGTCGAGCAGGGTCATGTTGTGCCGCCGGGCGTGCGTGCTGTTCCCCGGCTTCATCCGGCCCTTCGAGATGAACTTGTAGATGTACTCGAAGCGTTCGTCGTCGCCTGAGTAGGCGACCACACGGCCGTCCTTGGCGACGCGGATGTTCGCCGTCTCGTGCTTGAACCGCCCGAGATGCGTGTGCTTGACCGGGGTGCTGTCCGGATCGTGCGGATCCAGCTCGATCACCCAGCCGAAGCGGTGGGCCTCGTTCGGTTCCCTGGCGATGTCCCAGCGCGCGTCGAACCGCTCCCACTTACGGGTGGTCGCGGTGCCCCTGATGCCGTACCGCGCGTAGCGCTTGCGCTTCACGGGGTCGGTCACCGTTTCGGCGTTGCCGAAGTACTGGTTGATGTTCTCCTCGCCGGACAGGATCGTGCCCCACGGCGTGACGCCGCCCGCGCAGTTGTTCATCGTGCCCAGCACCACCGTGCCGGTCGGGTCGGCGGCGGTTTTGAGCAGGTCGCTGCCCGCCGCCGGACCCGTCACTTTGAACGGCGTGTGCAACGTGATCCGCCGGTTGTAGCGGGACATCTTCGGCCGCAGGTGCCCGGTGTCGCGTCCGCGCGACACCTGGACGACGGTCAGCCCGTGGGCCGCCCACGCGATCTTGACCTGTTCCTCGGTCGGGTTGTCCTTGTCGTAACCGCGGAACATGAACTCTTCCGAGGTGTACTCGTGGTTGGTGACCAGGAGCGACGAGAGGCCCCAGTGGTCGAGCGGCAGCAGCGCGGCGAAGTCGCAGTTGTAGCCGAACTGCTTCGCCTGCGCCTCGGCGGTCTGATGGTCGAAGTCGAACTCCGGCGCACCGGGCAGCACCGCGTCACCCCAGCGGATGACGATGCCCTGCTCGTAGCCCTCGGGCACCACGACGGCGTCGAGCGTGTTCGGCTGCACCCGCTCGTAGTCGGTGCCGGGTGGCGGTTTCGGCCGTCCCTCGGGCGCGGCGGACGCCGGCGCGGCGAGCGCGATGGGCGTCCCGGCGGCCAGCGCGACGACGGCCGTCGCCTTCAGCGCGCCACGGCGGCTCACCGCGCCCAGCACGTCGGCGAAGGTGGGATTGTCCGAGGTGTTCGGCGCGTCGTGGAAGCACGCGTCGCCACAGCGATAGGTACAAGTCACTGACGCCCGGCTTGGTGAGTGGCCGGCCAGTAACGGAAGGAACTTCACGCGGACCTCCGCATCTGCAGTTCGGGAGGTCGACGCTAAGGCACCGGACCGACGGGAGGAAACCCCTCGTTGGTCCGGTGTTCACCCTTTGTTCCGATTTACATCTCTTCGCCGACGAGGACCGCTTCGGCCGGGATCGTGCGCGGGTCGGCGGTCTTCTCGCGGATCGTCAGCAGGGCACCGGCGAGCACGCACAGGATCGCGGCGATCACGAACGGCGCCTGCTTCGCGCCGAACCACTCGGCCAGGTGACCGACGACGGTCGCGGCGACCGCGCCGCCGAGCCACCGGCAGAAGTTGTACCCGGCGCTCGCGACCGGACGCGGGGCGCCGCTGATCGACATGGCCGTCCCGGTGAAGAGCGTGTTGAGCAGGCCGGACACCAGACCGGACAGGATGATGCCGACCACCAGCACCGGCTTGCTCGGGATCGCCATGATCAGCAGCAACACGGCGTAACCGAAGACGGCGACCACGGTCGCGTGCCGCTCACCGAGCTTCGCGGCGAGCTTCGGCGCCAGCACCACACCAGCGACGGCGACCGAGAGGCCCCAGCCGCAGAAGATCAGGCCGACGGCGACGGCGCTCCACTCCAGCACGAACGGCGACCAGGCCAGCACCACGAAGAACGCGGCCGTGTACAGCGCGGAACCGATCGAAGTGCGCAGCAACCCGCCGTGCTTGAGCGCGCGGAACGGGTCGAGGAGGCGGATCTTCGGCCGCGTCTCCTTCGCGTCACCGGTCAGGAAGATCGAGCAGAGCACGAGACCGCACAGCATCAGCAGCGAAGTGCCGAGGAACGGGCCGCGCCACGAGATGCTGCCGAGCAGCGCGCCCAGGAGCGGGCCGACCGCGAGACCGACGCCGAGCGCGGCTTCGTACAGCAGGATCGCGCCCGCCTGGCCGCCGGTCGCGGCGCCGACGATGACCGAGAGCGCGGTCGCGATGAAGAAGGCGTTGCCGAGTCCCCAGACCGCGCGCAACCCGATGAGCTGCTCGATCGACCCGGACGCGGCGCACAGCGCGGTGGCGACGACGACCAGCGTCAGCCCGACGACCACGGTCCGCTTGGCCCCGAACCGGGCGGTCATCGCGCCGGTGACCAGCATGGCGACCGCCTGGACGCCGAGGTAGCTGGAGAACAGCAGCGTCACTTCGGACGGCGTCGCCTTCAGGCCTTCCGCGATCGACAGCAGGATCGGGTCGACCAGCCCGATGCCCATGAACGCGATGACCGCGGCGAACGCGGTGATCCATACCTGTTTGGGCTGTCCCTTGACGGCGTCCAACAGGCTCGAGTGGGGCTCAGCGCTCATCGCGGATCAGTTCCTCCTTCTTGTCTTCGTGCAGCAACTTGGTGAGGGCGGGGAGCGCGGCTTCGATCGCGGAGCGGTCGGTCTCGTCGAGTTCGAGGAGCCGTTCGCGGAGGAATTCCTCCCTCGCGACGATCAACTGGCGATGGAAGCGCTGCCCGACCTCGGTGACCTCGACGAGTACGGCCCGGCCGTCGGCGGGATCGCGGCGGCGGCTGACCAGGCCCAGCCGTTCGAGACGGCGGACGACGTCGGTCATCGTCGGCATCCGGACCCGTTCCAGTTCGGCGAGCGTGCTCATCCGGCGCGGACCGCCGTTGAGCAGCTCCGACAGCACCGATCCCTGCGTGAGGGTGAGCTGCACCTGCGGGGTCTCCCGGCGGACGAGGTAGTACAGCCGGAACACCAGCGGGCGGAGCCGGTGGGCGAGATCGGCGACTTTCGTGGTCACTTAGCCATGCTAACTAAAATTACTGAGCATGGCTAAGTAATCTGCCGCACAGGTTTGCAGCGCCTAGGCGATGTCCTGTGGGTCTGTTCGATGGGCTTCGTGATCCAGGTGGTTCGGGCGGATCGGCCTCGTACCGGGTCGTACTCGGCCGCATCCGCCCGTGCCGTCAGTGACCGCCTGGGCGCGAAGACCGCGGGCAGGCCCACAGGACAGCGCCTAGGGTTGAGGGTGTGGAAGCGGTGATCTTCGATCTCGACGGTGTCCTGGTGGATTCGGAAACGATGTGGGACGAGGTCCGCCGGGCGGTCGTCCACGAGTTCCACGGCACCTGGCGGGAGGAATCGACCAGGGCCATGCAGGGGATGAGCACCCCGGAATGGGCCGCCTACCTGGCGCACGACCTGGGTGTCCAGCTGCGGCCCGAGGACGTCGCGCAGGTGGTGATCGACCGGATGGCGCGGCGGTACGCGGAGAAACCGCCGATCATCCCGGGCGCGCCCGGCGTCGTTCGCGAGGTCGCGAAGCACTGGCCGGTGGCGATCGCGAGCTCTTCGCCGCCGCTGCTGATCAAGGCGTTCCTCGACATCACGCGGCTGCCGGTGCCGACGGCGGTCTCGTCGGAGCAGGTCGGCGCGGGCAAGCCGGCGCCCGATGTGTATCTGAAGGCGGCCGAGCTGCTGGGCGCGGAGCCGAAGAACTGCGCGGCCGTGGAGGACACCACGAACGGGCTGCGCGCGGCGCTGGCCGCGGGGATGGCGGTGTACGCGGTGCCGAATCCGCATTTCCCGCCGGATCCGGCGGTGCTGGAGCAGACGACGGTGGTCCCGGTGATCACGGACCTGCCGTCGGTGCTGCTCAAAGAGGGCTGAAAGCGTCCTTCACCGCGTCGCATGCGGCGAAGGGAGCCTTCATGTACTTGAGCCCCCGGACATCGGCGTCGAGTCGGCCAGGTCTCGTGAGTGGTGAGGACGCTTAGACGCAAAGGTGTCCAGGTACCTACTGCCAGTGCGCAGGTGGCGGCGTCGCGTGACTGACCGGACGACACACGTGACTGGAGGGACGACACGCGTGATCGGGCGGACGACTCGCGGCGGAACCCGGCCGCGGTCGTGTCGTCCCTCCAGTCACGCGCGTCGTCCACCGGATCACGCGTGTCGTCCGGTCGGTCACGTGACATCGCCGGTTCTGAGCCGAGGGACGGTCGACTCCCGTCGGAAAGCCGGAAATGACGAAAGCTCCCTTCACCGCCGGAGAAGCGGTGAAGGGAGCTTTCAGCACACGTCAGAGAACGGTCACGCCTCGCCGGCGATGAACTTCTCCACCGCGTCACGGGCGGTCGCGTCGTCGTACTGCTCCGGCGGCGACTTCATGAAGTACGAGGAAGCCGACAGGATCGGGCCGCCGATGCCGCGGTCCTTCGCGATCTTCGCGGCGCGCACGGCGTCGATGATGATGCCCGCCGAGTTCGGCGAGTCCCACACCTCGAGCTTGTACTCCAGGTTCAGCGGCACGTCGCCGAAGGCGCGGCCTTCGAGCCGGACGTACGCCCACTTGCGGTCGTCGAGCCACTGCACGTAGTCGGACGGCCCGATGTGGACGTTGCCCTTGCCGAGCTCGCGGTCGACCTGCGAAGTGACCGACTGGGTCTTCGAAATCTTCTTCGACTCGAGCCGCTCCAGCTCCTTCATGTTCAGGAAGTCCATGTTCCCGCCCACGTTGAGCTGCATCGTCCGGTCGAGCTGGACGCCGCGGTCTTCGAACAGCTTCGCCAGCACGCGGTGCGTGATGGTGGCGCCGACCTGGGACTTGATGTCGTCACCGACGATCGGGACGCCCGCCGCGCGGAACTTCTCCGCCCACTCGGGGTCGGAGGCGATGAACACCGGCAGCGCGTTGACGAACGCCACACCGGCGTCGATGCACGCCTGCGCGTAGAACTTGTCGGCCTCTTCGGAACCCACCGGCAGGTAGGAGACGAGCACGTCGACCTCGGCCTCGCGCAGCGCGGCGACGACGTCGACCGGAGCCTCGTCGGACTCCTCGATGGTCTCGCGGTAGAAGCGGCCGAGACCGTCGTAGGTGTGACCGCGCTGCACGGTGACACCCAGCGGCGGCACGTCGGCGATCTTGATGGTGTTGTTCTCGCTGGCGAAGATCGCCTCGGACAGGTCGCGGCTGACCTTCTTGGCGTCCACGTCGAACGCGGCGACGAACTCGATGTCGCGGACGTGGTACTCGCCGAACACGACGTGCATCAACCCGGGCACGCGGGTGCCGGCATCCGCGTCGCGGTAGTACTGAACGCCCTGGACCAGTGAGGCCGCACAGTTGCCGACGCCCACGATGGCCACCCGAACGCGGCGGTTCTCGCCCATGCCGGTTTCTCCTTCATTAGTCCAACAGTTGTAGGTAATGCGCAGCACGCTCGGAGAGCGCCTCAGGTCTCCGGTCCGCGCTGCTCGGCCTGTTCGTGCGCGATCAGCTCGTTGAGCCAGCGCACCTCCCGCTCACTGGACTCCAGCCCGAGCCGGTGCAGCTCACGGGTGTAGCGGTCGATCTTCTCCTCGGCCCGCGCCATTGCCGTCCGAAGTCCTTCTCGGCGTTCCTCGACCCGACGACGACGGCCTTCCAGGATTCGCATCCTGACGTCGGCCGGTGTCCTCGAAAAGAACGCCAGGTGGACGCCGAAGCCTTCGTCGTCCCACGTCTGCGGCCCGGCGTCGCCGAGCAGTTCGGCGAACCGTTCCTTGCCCTCGGCGGTGAGCTTGTACACGCGCTTGCCCCGGCGCGCCCACGCCCGGTCTTCCACCTCTTCGAGCTCCTCGACGAGGTAACCGGCGCGAAGCAACCGGCGCAAGGTCGGGTACAGCGAGCCGTACGAAAACGTCCGGAACATCCCGAGCGTCTCGTGCAAACGTTTGCGCAGCACGTAACCGTGCATGGGGGTCTCGTGCAGCAGCCCCAAGATCGCGAGCTCGAGCACACCGCACCCCCTTCCGGGAACAAACCGCGACCGGTCGCGTTGGCCACCGTGACCGGCTCGGTCAACCTACCGGCCCACTATATCGCGCCGATACATCGAAGTGGCGTAGCTAACCCGATCGGGCCTCGGTGGATCGGGACGAAATTCACCGGAGAGTTATCGAATCGTCGGCGTGTCCGACCGTGCGCGGACCGTCTCCCCGAGAACGGGGCGTGGACCACACAGCAAGAGCCCGTACTCTGTTGGCGTGCGAAACCAGCGGCAGGTCGTGGACTACGCCTTACAGCGGCGCGCGCTGCTGAAGGGCGTCCACTCCGGACGGGTCGGCACATACGACGTCTGCGACGCGGGCCCGTACCTCCTCCGCGCCGCGAAATTCCACGGCCGGCCAGGCGAGCGGGACTGCCCGGTCTGCCATCGGGAGGAACTGACCCTGGTGTCCTGGGTGTACGGCGACGAGCTCAAGCACGCCGCCGGATCGGCCAAGACGCCGGAAGAACTGGTGCGGATGGACGGGCTCTTCGCGGAGTTCACCGTCTACGAGGTCGAGGTCTGCGGGAGCTGTCACTGGAACCACCTGGTGCGGTCCTACGTCCTCGGAACAGGAGAACCGGGGACCACCCGGCCACGGACCCGGTCGCAGAGGACAGCGGGTCAGTGACAGGTATCGAAAACGCAGTTGACCACAGAGCGGCGTCCCCCGAAGCGCCGGTCTGGGAGGCCCATTCGTGAACGACGACCGCAATCGCTCCTGGCCTGGCCAGGAGCCTGATGCACCTCGCCGTGCCCAATGGCCGGGCGAAGACGAACCCGGCTGGCCGAGCGAAGAACCGCCGCGCCGCCCCCAGCGCCGGACACCTCCGAACGGCACCCCCCGCTCGGCCGCACCCCAGCGTTCTTCCGATCCGCAGTGGCCGGGCGGCGACGCCGTCGGCCCGGAGTGGCCCTCCGAAAACGAACCGCGCCGTCCCGCGGCCCCGCGTCGTGCCAACGGCATGCCCCCGCGCAGGCAGGGACCCCCGCCGCCCGGTGGGCGTCCGCCCGGTGACCAGCGTGCCCGGCAGGGCGCGACCGGACACCGTCCGCCGCCGCCCCCGCCCGGCAACCGCCGTCCTCCGGCCCCGGCCGACCAGGCGACCGCGATGGTCCGGCCCGTCGAGCCAGAGCCGTACGAGCGTGAGCCGGAGCTCATCACGCATCACGCGCACAACGGCACCGAAGACCCGTACGGCTATGACCCGTACGACGATCGCTATGACGATCGTCACCAAAGCACCGCCCTCGGCGCCGAGGGCGAAGACGCGTACGACGAGCCCGGCGAAGACGAGGAAAACGGCAAGAAGAAGGTCCTCACGCCGAAGCAGCGCAAGAAGCGCCGCTGGCGGATCATCCGCCGGGTCCTCTACGCCATGTTCGGCCTGTTCGTCGTGGTGCCCGCGATCGCGTTCGTCATCACCTACTTCCTGGTGGACGTCCCGTCGCAGGAAAGCGTCGCGAGCCTGCAGAGCCAGCCGATCACGCTGATGTACGCCGACGGCAGCCCGATGGGCAAGATCGCGCCGGCCAGCGGCGGAAGCCGGTACCTGCTGCAGCCCGGCGAGGTCCCGGAAGTGGTCAAGAAGGCCGTGTACGCGGCCGAGGACTCGTCGTTCGAGACCAACTCCGGTTTCGACGTCGGCGGCATCCTGCGCGCGGTCTACAACAACGTCACCGGCGGCCAGGGCGGCGGTTCGACGATCTCCCAGCAGTACATCAAGAAGGCCACGGCCAACGAGGCGCCGACGCTCACCCGTAAATGGACCGAGCTGGCCAAATCCTTCAAGATGAACAACCAGATGTCCAAAGAGGAGATCATCACCGCCTACCTCAACACCATCTACTTCGGTCGCGGGGCGAACGGCATCGAGGCGGCCGCGCAGGCCTACTTCAAGAAGCCCGCCAAGGAGCTCAACGCGTCCGAGGCGGCCCTGCTCGCCGGCCTGATCCAGGGGCCGAGCCGGTCGGAGAACGAGGCGTACGCGCAGCGGCGCTGGAACTTCGTGATGGACCAGATGGTGGCGAACAAGTGGCTCGAACCGGGTGCGCGCGCCACCGCGCAGTTCCCGAAGCCCATCCCGAAGGCGCAGGCGAAAGCCGACGACGCCGGGACGCTGAGCCTGCACATCCGCAACCGGGTGATCGACGAGCTCGAAGCCCGCGGTTACGACCAGGACCGGCTGCACCAGGGCGGCTACAAGATCACCACGACGATCGACCCCAAGGCGCAGAAGATGGCCGAGGAGTCCGTCGCCGAGGGGATGAAGGGCCAGACGGACGAGAACATCCTGAACGCGCTGGTCGCGGTCGACCCCAAGACCGGCGGCGTGGTCGCGTACTGGGGTGGCCCGGACTGGAAGAAGAACGAACAGGGGCAGGACGTCCAGGCCATCGACTGGGCGAACGTGCCGCACAACCCCGGCTCGGCGTTCAAGGCCTTCGACCTGGCCGCGTTCCTCAAGATGGGCCGCGGTCTCGGCGAGACCTTCGACGGCACCAACAACCGGAAGTTCGACGGCCGCACGATCCGGAACGCGGGCGAGAGCTCCAGCTGCGGTCCTCAGTGCACGGTCGCCGAGGCGATGAAGATCTCCGCGAACACCGTGTTCTACGACATGGTCCGCAACGAGACCAAGGTCGACCCGGTGGCGAAGGCCGCGAAGGAAGCCGGCGTGATGGTGGAGGCCGACGGCGGCAAGGCGAAACTGAGCCCCGACATCAACATCGCGCTCGGCGGTGGTGGCACGGTCACCACCGCGGAGGACATGGCGGCCGGGTTCGCCACGTTCGCCGGTGAAGGTGTCCGGCAGAAGCAGCATTTCGTCGCCAAGCTGACCAACTCCCAGGACGAGGTCGAGTTCGACGAAACGGCTCCCAAGGGCGCTCCCGCGTTCAGCGACGACGCCGACAAGAGCAAGCAGATCGCCGGCAACGTCACCGACGCGCTCGAAGAGGTCATCCCGTACTCGAAGCTCAAGTGCCCCAAGGGACACGAATGCGCGGGCAAGACCGGGACGCAGCAGTACGACTTCAAGGACAGCGACCCGGCGAGCTACCGCGAGCGCAACGCGCAGACGTGGATGGTGGGCTACACGCCCAGTATCTCGACCGCGGTCTGGGTCGGCGGCGACGGCAACAAGCCGCTGCACGACAAGAACAACAAACCGGTCTACGGCCGCACCATCGCCGGTCCGATCTGGGAAGACTTCATGTCCCGGTACATGACCGGCAAGCCGTCGGAGAAGTTCGACCAGGTCAAGCCGATCGGCAAGGACGCGCGCTCCGTGCCGACGACGACGGCGCAAAAGCCGCCACCGACCACCACCACACCCGAGACGCCGTCGACCACCCCGACACCGACGACTCCCACCGAGCCGACGGAGACGGAGCCGACGAAACCCACCAAGCCCACGAAGCCGAGCTGGACGAGGCCGGGGCCGGGAACTTCGGATCCGTTGTTCCCGAACGGCGAAGATCCGTGACGATCGGGCTGAGCACGTGACGAAAGGTGTGCCGGGCGAGTGCCCGGCACACCTTTTTTCGTGGCACCGGTGAACCTGAACCGATCCGATACGTCTTAAGTAGAAGGAGACCTGCGACCGCAGGACCGCGCTCACCCACGGAAGGTTCGGAGGACGTCCCAGTGAACGACGATCCCCACGGCGGATGGCCAGGTCAGGACCCTGACCCCGCACGTCGTCCGCAACGCCCGGCCGGACCGCCCCGTCGCCCCGCCGGTCCGCCCCCGGGGTACGGACAGCGCCAGGGTCCCGGTCAGGCGCCGTGGCAGCGCCAGGGTCCGTCGCAGCAGCAGCCGCCCCCGCGTCGTCCGCAGCGGCCGCCGGTCGCGCCGCAGCACGAGCCGGATCTCATCACGCATCACGAGCACAACGGCACCACCGATCGCGGTTACGAAGAGCCGTACGACGACGAGCAGTACGGCCCCGAGACCGACGAGAACGGGAAGCCGATCCTCACCCCGGCACAGCGCAAGAAACGCCGGTGGAGACGTATCCGGCGGGTGCTGCTCGCGCTGTTCTGCTTGTTCGTCGTCATCCCGGCGATCGCGTTCGTGATCACCTACTTCGCCGTCGACGTCCCGTCGCCGCAGTCCGTCGCGGCCACGCAGGGCCAGGCGGTGACGTACTACTACGCCGACAACACCGAGATGGGCAAGGACGTCCCCAAGGGCGGCAACCGGCAGATCCTGACGCCGGAGCAGATCCCGGACATCGTCAAGAAGGCCGTGATCGCCACCGAGGACGCCTCCTTCGAGACGAACTCGGGCTTCGACATCGGCGGCATCCTGCGCGCGGTCTACAACCAGGTGACCGCGGGCAAGGGCGGTGGTTCGACCATCTCCCAGCAGTACATCAAGGTCGCCAGCGGGGACGACGAATCGTCGCTCGCCCGTAAATGGACCGAACTCGCCAAGTCCTTCAAGATGAACCAGACGTACGAGAAGAAGGACATCATCGCGGCGTACCTGAACATCATCTACTTCGGGCGCGGCGCGTACGGGATCGAGTCGGCCGCGCAGGCGTTCTTCGGCAAGCCCGCGGGCGAGCTGAACGCGTCCGAGGCGGCGCTCCTCGCCGGCCTCATCCAGCAGCCGGGCCGCTCGGAGAACCCGAAGGTCGCGAACGAACGCTGGACCGTCGCGCTGAACCGGATGGTGCAGAACGGTTTCCTCTCCGCCGCCGACCGCGCGAACCTGCAGTTCCCGACGCCGATCCCGCAGGAGGACAAGCAGCAGGCCGGGGTGGTCAACCCGTTCATCCGCGACAAGGTCAAGGACGAGCTCGCGGCGAACGGCATCACCGACGACGTCTACTACCGGGGCGGCTACAAGGTCTACACGACCATCGACCCGAAGGCGCAGGCCGCGGCCGAGCAGGCGGTGGCCGAGGGGATGAAGGGCCAGACCGACGAGAACCTGCTCAACGCGCTCGTCGCGATCGACCCCAAGACCGGCGGGGTGAAGGCGTATTACGGCGGCCCGTCCATCGTGAAGGGGCCCAACGGCAAGGACCAGAAGGGCCGTGACTGGGCGAACACGCCGCAGAACCCCGGGTCGTCGATGAAACCGTTCGACCTCACCGCGTACATGCAGCTCGGCAAGGGCGGCATCAACTCGACGTTCGACGGCTCCAACAACCGGCAGTTCGGGAAGCAGACGATCCGGAACGCCGGCCCCGGCAGCTCGTGTTCGGCGCAGTGCACGGTGTCCGAAGCGATGCAGCGCTCCGCGAACACGGTGTTCTACGACATGGTCGTGAACGTGACCAAACCCGGTCCGGTGGCACAGGCCGCCAAGGACGCCGGGATCAAACCCGCCCCCGAGGGCGTCTCCGAGCTGTACGCCGACAACAACATCGCGCTCGGCGGTGGCAAGACGGCCATCAGCCCGGAGGACATGGCCGCCGCGTACGCGACCTTCGCGGCCGAGGGGCAGCGACGGGACAAGCACTTCGTCGTCAAGGTGACCAACTCGCAGGACGAGGCCGCGTACTCGGCTCCGGAAGAGGCGAAGCCCGCGTTCGCCGACGACGCCGACAAGAGCAAGCAGATCGCCGGCAACGTCACCGAATCGCTCAAGGGTGTCATCCCGTTCTCGAAGCTCAAGTGCCCCAACAACCACGAGTGCGCGGGCAAGACGGGAACGCAGCAGCACACCTACCGGCCGGGCGAGCCCGCGTCGGCGAAGGACGCCAACTCGCAGACCTGGATGGTCGGCTACACGCCGTCGATCTCGGCCGCGGTGTGGGTCGGCGGCGACGGCGACAAGGCGCTGAAGGGCAAGAACGGCAAGTCGATCTTCGGTTCGACGATCGCCGGGCCGATCTGGCAGAAGTTCCTTTCCCTGTACCTGAACGGGAAACCGGGGGAGCGCTTCGACAAGGTCAAGATCATCGGCGGGGACGACAGCAACACCGTCCCGTCGACGCAGACCCCGCCCGAAGACGAAGAGGGCTCGACCGAGACCGGCACGCCGTCGACCGGCCCCTCGACCGGGCCGTCGTCTTCGCGGAACGAAGAGGACCCGCCTTCCAGTTCGAAGAACCCGCCTACATCCAGTGAGAACAACGAAGAAGGCGGTAACGGCCCCGGCCGGGGTGGCAGAGGCGATACCGAATAGCTGAAAGGGCCCTTCAGCCCCTGGGCTGGAGGGTGACGACGCGCCGTTCGGCACCCGCGAGGTGGGCGGCTTCGATGACCCGGAGCGTCTCGACGGCGGAGGCGGGATCCACCGGGAAGCCGCCCTTGCCGAGCAGCGCGTCGCGCACCTGCGCGTAGAAGTCCTCGTAGCGGCCGACCTCGGTGGGCACGGTCTCGACGTCGTCGTTCACGCCGAGCACGCCGGCGTCCGACGACGGTTCGACGCCCCAGCCGGGGTCGCCGGGCCGCAGCCCTTCCTTGATCTGCGGCTCCTGGACGTCGAGGCCGTACTTCGTGAAGGTCGCCTTGTCGCCGAGCACGCGGAATCGCGGGTTCCGGGTGCCCGCGAGCGCGGACGCCCACAGGTGCGAACGCACGCCGTTGGTGTGCCGGAGTGCGACGAAGGCGTCGTCGTCGACCGACACCCCGGCGCGGCGCCTGTCGACCTCCGCGTAGACCTCCGAGACCGGGCCGAACAGCTGCAGCGCCTGGTCGACGATGTGCGCGCCGAGGTCGTAGAGGAGCCCGCCCGCCTCGGCGGGGTCACCGAACTCGCGCCAGTTGTCCCGCGGCTTCGGCACCCAGCGGTCGTAGCGTGACTCGAAGCGGAAGACGTCACCGAGACGGCCCTCGTCGAGCACCTTCCGGACGGTGAGGAAGTCCGAGTCGAATCGGCGGTTCTGGAACACCGTCAGCCCGACGCCCTTGGCCTTCGCGGCTTCGACGACCTTCGACGCTTCGGCCGCCGTCGGCGCGAAGGGCTTGTCGACGACGACGGGCAGGCCCGCCTCGATCGCCCGGAGCGCGAGCGGGACGTGCGTGCGGTTCGGCGTGCTGACGACGACCAAGTCCAGCTCGCCCGCCTTCGCGAACAACGCGTCCGCGTCCGGCAGCACGTCGGCGGCCGGATAGTCGGCACGGGCCTGCGCGACCCGGTCCGGGTTCGAGGTGACGACGGCGGCCGGGGTCAGCCCCGGTGTCGCGTCGACCAGCGGCGCGTGGAAGACGCGCCCGCCGGTGCCGTATCCGAAGATCCCCACTCGCAAGTCAGCCATGACCCCATTAAACAACAGTGTTGCGTAATCGGCCAGTCATGGCAGGATGCGCGCTATGCCGGAGACCGGGGTCAATCTGCGCGGCCTGCGCCAGCACAATCGGACACTGCTGCTCACGCATATCCTGCGCGCGGGCGGCCTCAGCCGCGTCGAACTCGCCGAGCGCACCCGGCTCACCCAGCAGGCCGTCTCGAAGATCGTCCCCGAACTGCTCGAAGCCGGCCTGCTGGACGAAGAACGCCAGCCCGCGTCGGGTGTCGGCAAGCCACGCACCCTGCTGCGCGTCCGCGCGGACGCCCGGCACGCGCTCGGCGCCCAGCTCGACCGGGACTCCTTCCGGGTGGTCATGACCGACCTGACCGGGAAGATCATCGCCTCGCGTGGTGGCCCGCTGACCCCTGGATTCACCCCCGGCCAGGCCGTTGCCGCCCTCGGCGAAGCGACCGAAGCGCTGCTGGACGGCGTCGAGCACGTCCTCGGACTCGGCGTCGGCAGCGTCGGCCCGCTCGATCACCACGAAGGAGTGGTCCGGGACGCCACGAACATGCCGGGCTGGCACGACGTGCCCCTGCGCGATCTGCTCGCGAAACGCACCGGGCTGCCCGTGCGGCTCGACAAGAACACCAACGCCGCCGCCTTCGCGCAGCAGTGGCCGGAGGGCGACCAGGCCGCGACCGCCGTCGTGCTCGTCGGCACCGGGATCGGCGTCGGCCTGCTGATCGACGGCAGGCTGTACCGCGGGCCGCGGACCAACGCGGGCGAGTTCGGGCACACGACGCTCGCCTTCGACGGACCGCGCTGCGCGTGCGGCCGCCGCGGCTGCGTCGAGGTGCTGCACAACGCGGCGGCGACCACGGAGGAGGCGGCGGGCCTGCTGGCGATCGGGCTCGCCGACCTCGTCCAGGTCCTCGACCTCGAACGGGTCGTGCTGACCGGGCGTTCGGTCCGCGCGGCACCCGAGGTGTACCGCGACACGGTCGCCGCGCGGCTGCGGGAGCTCCTGCCTTTGCCGCACTGGCAACGGATCCAAGTCGATCTCGACGAGATGGGCGACGACGTCGTGGCGTTCGGCGCGGCGGCGGAGGTGCTGGCGGGGTTCTACGAGAGCGGCGACATCACCTAGGAACTCGCTTGTAACGGACGAGGCTCCCGTGACGACCTTGCATCGACATTCGGCAGCAAGGGGAGTCAGTTGCGCGCCAGGACGATCATCGCGATCATCACCGTGACCTGCGGGGTTCTGCTGCCCGGATGCAGCACTGCCGGGTCCCCGCCCGATCCCAAGGCCGAATGGACGGCCGCGATGAAGAGCGCGGGTTTCGTACCGAACTCCCCACGCACCTATGACGAGATGTTCGAGGCGGCGAAAAATTTCTGCAGCGCGGGGTCCGCGCTCGCGATCAGCGGACTCGCCCGCACCGTTCTGACACCTGAAATGGCCGACCGGACAGCGATGCCGGCTCGCGGCAAAGACCCCGATACCGCGGCGAAGGCATACGGGGACGCCACCTGGAAGTGGGCCTGCGGACACCAGTAGATCGCCGACCGGGTTCTACGAGAGCGGCGACATCACCTGACGGCGGCCACCCGCGATGTCCGGCCGATCACGTGTGTCGTCCGTTTAATCACGCGTGTCGCCCGGCTGATCACGCGTGTCGTCCGGCCGATCACGTGTGTCGTCCGCCGAGCCGAGCGGCGACATCACCGGCTGGTCACCCGGTCAGGCGCTAACATCCGCCACGTGCCCGACCAGACGACCCAGCCCGAGGCTCCGCTCTCCCTCACCCCCGGCGAGCGGGTCATCCCGAGCTGGAACGAACCGCTCGTGGCCGCGGCCACCCGGCCGATCGGCGGCCCGCTCGGTGAGCACGCGGCCGTGGGGCGGCACTGGTTCTGGTCGCCGCAGCGGGTCGGGCTGCTGCTGGCCTGTCTCGCGCTGGTGCTCTCGTGGTTCGGCAAGGCGTCGTGCATCCAGCAGTACACCGACGACTCCGGCACCCATCAGCTCGACTGGCGGGCGGGCCGCCCGTTCGTCGCGATGTGTTACTCGGACATCGTCCCGCTCTACAGTTCCGAGCGGCTGAACGATCCGGACACCTTCCCGTACGTGACTTCGTGGACCGAGAACGAGGGGACGGCGAAGGAGACCACGCGGTACATGGAGTACCCGGTGGCGACCGGGCTGTTCCAGTGGATCAACGCGAAGCTCACCGAAGCCTGGCTCTCGGTCGCGGAAGCGGGCTGGCTGCCCAGCGCGCTCCCGGTGGCCGTGTACTTCAACATCTCGGCGCTGTGGCTCGCGCTGGCCTGGCTCGTCACGGTGTGGGCGACCGGCCGATCGCTGAAACGCCGTCCGTGGGACGCCGCGCTGGTCGCGATCTCACCGCTGGTGCTGGTGCACGTCTTCACCAACTTCGACGCCATCGCGACCGCCTTCACCGCGACCGCGCTGCTCGCGTGGGCGCGGCGAAGGCCCGAGATCGCGGGCTTCCTGCTCGGGCTCGGCGCAGCGGCGAAGCTGTATCCGCTGCTCCTGCTCATCCCGTTGCTCTTCCTGTGCCTGCGCGCGGGCAAGGTCAAACAGTGGGCGCTCACCGCCGGGCTCGCCGTGGCGACGTTCGCCGTGGTCAACGTCCCGTTCGCGCTCGCGGCGCCGACCGGCTGGTGGGAGTTCTTCCGGCTCAACACGACGCGCCCGATGGACCCGGACTCGCTCTACAACGTGATCTCCCATCTTTCCGGCTGGGCCGGTTTCGACGGGAAGCTCGCGACGGGCGAGACACCGGTCGTGCTGAACGCCGTCGTCGCGGTGCTGTTCCTCGCCGCCTGCGCCGGCATCGGTTACGTCGCGCTGAAGGCGCCGCGCCGTCCGCGGCTCGGCCAGCTCGCCTTCCTCGTGGTCGCCGCCTTCCTGCTGACCAACAAGGTGTGGAGCCCGCAGTACTCGCTGTGGCTGGTTCCGCTGGCGGTGCTCGCGATCCCGCGCTGGCGGCTGCTGCTCGGCTGGATGATCCTCGACGCGCTGGTCTGGGCGCCGCGGATGATGTACTACCTCGGCGTCGACAACAAAGGCCTGCCCCAGGACTGGTTCCTCGGCGCCGTCGTGGTCCGCGACCTGGCGGTGCTGGGCCTTTGCGCGCTGGTGATCCGCGACATCTTCCAGCCGCGCAAAGACCCGGTCCGCCTCGCCGGGGACGACGACCCGATCGGCGGATTCCTCGACGGCGCCCCCGACCTACGCGCGGTCAAGCACGCTTCAGCACCTCAGGTCCAGGACGCTCGAGCCTGATGTGCTTGCCGAAGTCCTCGGCCCCGAAGTCCTCGATCCGCACGACGACGGCTTCCGGCGAGGTTTCGACCAGCCTGCAGGTGAACCAGTCCTCGCCGTGCCTGACCGACCAGCGCTCGGCGAGGATGGCCAGCCCCTCGGCCTCCAGCAACGCGACGGAGTCGTCGAAGGCGGCGGGTCCGCCGAGCGGGTAGCCGAAAACGGTCAGTGCCTGCCAACGGGTTTCCGGCGCGGGGACGACGTAGCCGACGTGCTCGCCGTCCTCCGCCCGGTACACGGTCCGATTCTTCATGCGGCCAAGACTCGACCCTCCCGTGGCGAGAGGGTCAAGCCGATTCAGCGCACGAGGTAGCCGCCGGTGCTCGTTTCGAAGAACGGGATCGGGGCCGTGCAGCGCAGCGTGTCCTGATCGAAGCCCCCGACGGCCCAGCTCCAGCCGATCCGGTCGTGCCCGCCCGGCACGTCCCGCACCGAGAAACCGACCCGGCGTCCGACCAGGTTCACCGGGAGCCCGGGAATGTCGGCGCGTTCGATCACGCCGGTCAGGATCGCGAGGTCGCCGTCACGCGAGACGCAGTCGACCTTGCCCTCGAAATCGGCGAAGGGCTTTCCGTCCTTGGTCAGATGATTCACGTGGAACCGGCCGGACGAATTCCCGGGATCGCCGAAGGCGGCGAAGTCGAACCGGACCGGATCGCCTTCGTAGCCCGGAAACGTCAGCGGACCGCCCGCCGACCCGAGGACGACCGAGCCGGACGGCGGGGCCTGCGCCGCCGTCGCCTGTGTCGCCCCCAGCGCTCCCGCGGCGACGGCGAGCACCGCGACGGCGGCGATCTTGGCCTTGATCTTCATGGCTTTCCCTCCAGCACCGGGTGTTTCCCGGCTGGAATCGAGCCTTCCTCGATCGGCGTGCCCGGCCCTCCCGCTGGAGAGGGAATGATCTCCCGCGCGGGTAGCCCCTCGGTCCGGGTGGTGGGGGGGGGGGGGGGTGGTTTTTTGAGAGAGAAAACAACAACCACCAAAACACCCCCGCGGGCGGCGCCGCGCGCCCCCCCCGTCGTTCTAACGACACTCACCACTCACGACCAACGCGACCTCAGGCGGACGCGACGCGCTCCCGGACGTAGGCGATGTCCGCGGCCTGCCCTTCGGCCGGGGTCTCGACGACCACGGGCGCGCCCGCTTCGGCCGCGACCGCGGCCAGCACCTCGGGGTCGATCGTGCCGTCGCCGCCGACGACGTTGGCGTGCCGGTCGCGGGTGGAACCGAACTCGTCACGCGAGTTGTTGAGGTGCACCAGGTCGATCCGGCCGGTGATGGCCTTGACCTTCTTGACCGCCTCGGTCAGGTCCCAGCCCGCCGCGTACGCGTGGCAGGTGTCGAAACAGAAACCCGCGCCGAATTCGCCGACCTTGTCCCAGAGCCGGGCGATCGTGTCGAGGTCACGGGTCATCGCGTTGTCGCCGCCGGCGGTGTTCTCGATCAGGATCGGCACGGCGAAGCCGCCCTTTTCCTGTTCCCGCTCGAAAAGCTTGCGCCAGTTGACGAGGCCCTCTTCGACGTCTTCCCCGGAACCGACGTGGCCGCCGTGCACGACGAGCCCTTTCGCCCCGATTTCGGCGGCGCCGTTCGCGTGCTGGGTGACGTTCTTCCGCGACGGGATGCGGATGCGGTTGTTCATCGACGCCACATTGATCAGATACGGCGAGTGGATGAACACCTCGACCGGCGATTCCTTGATCGCTTCGCCGTGCGGGTGCGGTTTGGGAGCCTTCCAGCCCTGCGGGTCGGAAAGGAAGAACTGGAGGACCTCGGCCTCGCGTTCGGCGACCGCGGAGAGGGGATCGTCGTCGCGGACATGGGCACCGATTTTCATATCGGAGGAATCTACGGGAGCGAAGCTCCTCCGTTGAGGGCGGTGGTGGGGAGGACGGCGGAACTTACCCTCGCGGGTTTTTCGCCGTCGCGGACCGGATGGTCACGCTCGTGGGGTAGCGTGAGCGCGTTCCGTTAAACCGCGTTGGGTCTTTGAGGGGCGGAGGACGAACTCGATGGGGAAGACTGCCGGGCGGATCACGGCTTGGGGATTCGCGCTTTCGGTCACGGCCGGACTAGCGTTCCCGATGACCGCGACAGCCGCCGAGGAACCGAGCCCGACCCTTTCCGGCGAATGCGGATCGACACTGCAGAACGGGAAGTCCGGCAACGGCCTCACCGCCGACTTGGGTGCGCCGGTCGGTTCGAACGAGGTGCTGACGGTCGGTCTCGATTCACAGGCCAAGACCGCCGAGGGCCGGAAGCCCCTCCTTTCCTTGCCGGTCGGCGATCTCGTCAAGACGACCGGTCTCACCGACAACGCGGCAGGCGACCTCGTCGCGCAGGGCGTCTGCGAGCCCGCGCAGGGCGCGGTGAACGCGGTCGGGAACCTGACCCAGGGCGTCGTCGAGGAGGTTCCGGGAGTCCCGGAGATCCCCAAACCGCCGAAGCCCGAACCGCCCAAGCCCGAGCCTCCGAAGCCGGGTCCTGGCCAGCCCGGCGGCCCGGGCAGCGAGCTCCCGGTCGAAACCGCCCCGGGTTCCTCCACCGGTATCGGCGGTGACTCGATCGCCGGCCTGATCAGCAACGCGGCACTGCTTCCCGGCAGCTTCGTCCAGGCGCCGGTGATCACCGAGATCGTCCCCGGCGAGGTGCCGCCGCCCACCGTCGACGAGAAGGACACCGGCAACGCGCAGGCCGTCGAGGCGCCGGTCGCCCCGGCCAAGCTGCCGCTGCTGCTCGCGGTACTGGCGCTGGCCGTCGTCGCCGCGGCTCTGGTCCGCGCTTGGCTGCGGGGTAAGCCCGCCTGATCTTCACCGTCAGTGACGCCCGCTTCCACTCGAATGCCTGACCTCTTCGAGTGAGCGGGCGTTACTTGTCTCCATTAGCGTCGTTATCCGGGTAGGTGACCCCGACGACGGAGGAGTCGAAGGCATGCGCGAACGGACACGGAGGGCGACCGCCCTGGGTGCGTCGGCCTTCATTCTCGCGGGTTCGGCCGCCCTCGCCATGCCCGGCACGGCCGCCGCCGCGGAGACCAAGACCGCCACCTGTGGCGGCTCGGTGACCGCGAAGACCGGCGACACGATCCTCGGCAAGACCCCGTTGCTCGGCATTCCGCTCAACCTCGGCCAAGCCGGACCGGTGTCCGGCGTGCTCACGGGCACGATCGACGCACTGCTCGGCACGCTCTGCAAGGTGACGGTGACCGTGGTGAACACCGTCGTCGCGCCGGTCCCGGTCGTCGGCGCGCCCGCCGCGGAAGCGCTGAACGGCGCGGTCACCGGTACCCACGAAGCACTGACCGGTGGCGGGAAACCCGCCCCCGGAACCCAGCCCCAGCCTGGCAAACCCGCCCCCGGGACACCCGGCAGCGGCGGACCGCAGACCGGTGGGCCGGGCGCTCCCGCACAGGGCGGCGCTCCGGCAGGCGGCATCCCCGCGGCGAACAGCCCGCTCCTGCCCGGCACCTTCACTCCGGACTTCGGCGGCCTGCCGTGGGGCATCAGCACGGGCTACGCGCCGATGCGCGACTACAGCTCCATCCCGATGGCGACGGCCGGTCTCTTCAGCCCGTCGCCCGGCCTCCGGTACGGCGGCCAGATCCCGGGTTACGCGCCGCAGTTCGGCATCGCGACCGAAAACCAGGGCGGTAACCCGGACGTCCAGAATGCGGGACAGGCCGAAGCGCTACCGAGTGCGAGCGACGGCTTCACTCAGGACGGGAAATTGCCGCTGCTGATCGCCGTTTTGGCACTCTCCGGAGTCAGCGCGGGGCTCGTCCGCACCTGGGTCCTCCGCCGAATGGCCGCTACAAGTTAGTCCTACCGCCTAGTATCTTTCTGGTCACTCCCTCGTTATCCCCGTTGCAGTGATTCCTCATGCACTGCTTCACGCCCCCACCGACCCGGAGGATCGCGCCCGTGCGGAAGACCACCATCTGGCAGACCACCCGCAAGGCGCTCACCGTCACCGCACTCGCGACCATGGTCACCGGTGGCGCGCTCCTGTCGGCGGGGACGGCCTCGGCGGCCACCACCCTGGCGAACGCGTGCAGCGGCACCGTGAACGGCGGGATGGGCGACACCGTCGCGATCACCGGCACCTCGGTCAAGGAACTGGTGCGGGCGGGCGCGCGGGAAGCGGGCACGCTGGCCCTGTACGACGTCGCCGCGAACGACATCGCGAAGGTCAACACCATCAACGTCGGCGCGGTCCCGAACGCCGCGGGCGGTTCGGTCGACGGCAAGGCGATCGGCGCGGCCGTGCGCCAGGCGGTCAAGGACACCAAGTCGTGGGGCCTCGGGCTCAACCCCGAAAAGACGCTGAACTCCATCGAGCACAAGGTCGCCGGCAGCTGCGGCCTGACCACGGTCGCCACGAACTACGTCGCGCCCACCCTGCCGTCCCCGGGCACCACCGCCCCGCAGCAGGGCGGCAACGGCGGCGGCACCAACGGCCTCCCGTCCTCGCCGAGCCTGCTGCCCGGCGGCAGCAACGGCACCGGCTACGCCCCGCCGCGCGACTACGGCAACCTGCCGGTCGCTCAGCCGGGTGTCGCGGTGGCGCCGGGCGTGCGCTACCCGGCCAACAGCCCGCTCCCCGGCGAGGGTGCCCCGCAGTACGGCACCGACGGCCAGGCCGGGCAGGGCCCCGACGTCCGCAACGCGGGCAACGCCGAAGCGCTCGCGACCGACGGCATGCCCGGCGGCGACGTGCAACTGCCGATGCTGCTCGCGGTGCTCGTGCTCGCCGGGGTGACCGCCGCGCTGGTCCGCACCTGGGTCCTGCGCCGCGTCTCCTGACCGCCAGGTACGCTTACCTGGACAAACCCTCCTGCCACGGACAGTCCGTGGCCGCGAGCCCATAGGAGGTGAGTGGTTGTGTCACGCCATTACGAGGTAATGGTCATCCTGGACCCCACGCTCGACGAGCGTACGGTGGCCCCGACCCTGGACAACTTCCTCAACGTGATCCGCACTTCGGGCGGAAGCGTCGAGAAGGTCGACGTCTGGGGCCGTCGCCGGCTGTCCTACGAGATCAAGAAGCACGCCGAGGGCATCTACGCGCTCCTCGACCTGAACTCGACTTCGGAAGCGGTCAAGGAGCTGGACCGTCAGCTCTCGCTGCAGGAGACCGTGCTCCGCACCAAGGTCATGCGCCGCGAGATCAAGCGCGCCGCGACCGCCGCCGCCAAGGCCTGAGCCGAAGGACTTTCCCGATGGCTGGAGACACCGTCATCACGGTGATCGGCAACCTCACGTCCGACCCGGAGCTTCGCTTCACCCCTTCCGGTGCGGCGGTCGCGAACTTCACCGTCGCGTCCACCCCGCGCACGCTGGACCGTCAGTCCGGTGAGTGGAAGGACGGCGAGGCCCTGTTCCTGCGCTGCAACATCTGGCGTCAGGCGGCCGAGAACGTCGCCGAGTCGCTGACGCGTGGCGCGCGGGTCGTCGTGCAGGGGCGCCTCAAGCAGCGGTCTTTCGAGACCAAGGAAGGCGAGAAGCGCACCGTCGTCGAGCTCGAGGTCGATGAGATCGGCCCGTCGCTGCGCTACGCCACCGCCAAGGTGAACAAGGTCAGCCGTGGCACCGGTGGCGGTGGCGGCGGCTTCGGTGGTGGCGGCGGTGGCCAGAGCGCCCCGCCCGCCGACGACCCGTGGGGTTCCGCCCCGCCCGCCGGTGGCGGTGGCGGCGGTTTCTCCGACGAGCCGCCCTTCTGATCAGGCGATCCACCGCGGGCGAAAGCTCCGCGAGACGCCGCGAGACAACCACTACGTAGAAATCCAGGAGAAATACCGTGGCCAAGCCACCCATCCGCAAGCCCAAGAAGAAGGTCTGCGTGTTCTGCAAGGCCGAGAAGAAGGGCCGCCCGGAGAACATCGACTACAAGGACACCAACCTGCTTCGGAAGTACATCTCCGACCGCGGGAAGATCCGTGCCCGTCGGGTGACCGGCAACTGCAGCCAGCACCAGCGTGACATCGCCATCGCGGTCAAGAACTCCCGCGAAATGGCGCTGCTGCCCTACACCTCGACCGCGCGCTAAGGAGGCACGTCAATGGCGAAGATCATTCTCACCACCGACGTCGCCAACCTCGGTGGGCCCGGCGACATCGTCGAGGTCAAGGACGGCTACGCACGCAACTACCTGCTCCCCCGCGGCTACGCCATCGTGGCCACCAAGGGCGCGGAGAAGAACGTGCGCACGATCAAGCGGGCGCAGGAGAGCCGTCGCATCCGCGACCTCGACCACGCCAAGGAGATCAAGGCGACCCTGGAGGGCCTCGGCGCCATCCAGCTGAGCGGCAAGGCGGCCGAGGGCTCGAAGAAGCTCTTCGGTTCGATCACCACCGCCGAGATCGTGGACGCGATCAAGGCCGCGGGTGGCCCGCTGCTCGACAAGCGCGTCATCGAGCTGAAGGACCACATCAAGACCGTGGGCAAGCACTCGGTCGGCGCCCGCCTGCACCCCGACGTCCGCGTCGACGTGCGGCTCGAGGTCAAGGCCAAGTAACACCGCTTCGGCAAAGGGCGGGACGTCTCCGATTCGGAGGTGTCCCGCCCTTTGTTTTACGGGGAACCCCACCCCGCCGGGCCACGTCTTAAGCTTGACTGGGGATCAAGGCATTATCGAGACTCGACGTCGAGGCACGGGGAGATCTGGACGCATGGCTTACGACAGCAACGCCGAGCAGAACCGGCAGGAGAAGGTCTCGGTGTCCGCACCCGCCAACCCGGACAAGCCGGCGTCGGGCGGGGGTGGCGGCGGGTTCACCTTCGACAAGGACAAGATCGACGGCATAATCAAGAAGTGGACGGACCTGCAGGCCGAGCTCAAGAAGGACTATGCCGACGCGAACCTGATGGCGAACGTCAAGGCGCCCGGCAAGGAGTTCGCGAGCGGCGACTGGGAGAAGCTGGCCAACCCGTCGGGCAAGGCGTTCCTGGAGCAGAACCAGAAGATGCAGGAATACGTCAAGAACTACATCGACCAGCTGACCGCCGCCAAGCAGAAGATCGCCACGAACGAGGCCGAAACGCAGGCTTCGCTGAACAAGCACAAGGCCGTGTGATGCGTCGTTCCCTCGTTCTCCTCCTGGCCGCGGGCGCGCTGGTCGCGGGCTGTTCCGGCACCAAGAACGGCACCGCCTCTTCGGAGCCGTCCTACACGACCGGGGCCGGTGCCCCGAGCGCGTCGAGCGGCTCGTCCGGCTCCGCGCCCAAGGTGTCGAACCCGTTGAAGACCTCGTCGATCGAGAGCGACGCCTGCGCGGCGCTTTCCGCTGCGAAGCGGACCGAGCTCGGCCTCGGCGAAGGCGAGCGTCGGACCACGAGCGCCGGGCCCGGCTGCTCGATCTTCGCCGCCGACGACAAGCTGAACCAGATCGAGATCAGCCCGGTGCTCGCGAACAAGAACGGCCTGAGCGACGTCTACGACACGAAGGCCAACAACGAGTACTTCGAGCCGACCGAGGTCGCCGGCTACCCGGCGGTGTACGCCGCGTCGCTCGACCACCGCAAGAACGGCAAATGCGGCCTTTTCGTCGGCGTGACCGACCAGCTGTCGGTGAACATCCTGGTGCAGTACGACAACGGACCCGGCGCGAGCGATCCGTGCCCGGTCGCGCTCAAAGTGGGGGAAGCGATGATCGAGACGTTGAAGGAGGGCTGACGCGTGTTCCTGCTGCCGATCATCGCCGGGTATTCGGCCTACAACCTGGCGACCACGAAATCCGGCGACTTCGAAGCCTCGGGCGGCGATCGCAAGATCGACTGCTACCACATCTGGGAGAAGATCGTCACCGGTCCGGGTACCGGGTCGATCCAGGAGGGCCAGGCCGCGGCGACCCGGCTCAAGGCCGGCTACCAGGACAGGCTGACCACCATCGACAACCTGTCGAAGGAGATGGACGCCGCCTGGACCGGTAAGAGCGCCGAAGCCGCGCAGCAGTCGGGCGCGCATCCGCTGCGGACGTGGATGGAGGACTCCGGCAAGAAGCTGGTGGACTCCGACAAGTACCTCGGTGAGCAGAACACCGCCTTCACCACGGTGAAGGCGAAGGTGCAGCAGGTCCCGAAGGATCCGCCGAAGAACAACCTGCTCAACTCCATCACCCCGTGGACCACCGACACCGACCGCGCGATCCGGGACTACAACCAAAAGGGTCAAGCGAACGTCGACGCGTTCAACGAGTACTTCAAGGCCAGTTCCGAGAACGGCAAGAAGCTGCCCACCTACAACAAGATGGAGGGGCAGAACACCAACGTCGACGTCAACGGCGGCGGCAAGGACAAAGACGGCAAGGACAAGGACGGCGGCGGTCAGGGCGACCGGAACGGGAACAACGGCATGCCGGGCATCTCGACGCCGCCCGGTTCGATGCCGCCCGGCGGGATGCCGAACGTCCCCGCTCCGAACATCCCCGGCGTCAACCCGCCGGGCTCGAACCTGCCGGGCAGCAATCTGCCCGGGTCGAACCTGCCCGGCTCGAATCTGCCGGGGTCGAACCTTCCCGGCGGGCAGTACAACCCGAACATCCCCGGCAGCAACTACAAGCCGCCTTCCTGGGACGACGGGACGAACGCGTCCGGCTACACCCCGCCGAAGATCCCCGGCGCCGGTGGCTTCGGCCCGGGTGGCGGCGGCGGAGGTGCCGGCGGCGGCTTCGGCGGCACCGACATCCCCGGTGCGGGCGGCTTCGGCCCGGACGGCGGTTTCGGTCCTGGTGGCGGCTTCGGTCCCGGCGGCGGAAGTGGCGCTGCCCTGCCCGGCAACGCGGGTGCGATGGGCGGCGCCGGTACGGGTGGCGGCGCCGGTGGCGCCGGTTCCGGAGCGGGCCGCGGCGCGGGCGGGATGATGGGCGGCATGGGCGGTATGGGAGCCGGTGGCGCCAGGGGGAAGGGCGGCGAAGACGAGGAGCGCAGCTCCAAGTTCCTCGTCGGCGACGACCCCAACGAGATCTTCGGAACCGACGAACTCACCGCACCGCCGGTGATCGGTGAGTGAACCGGGGGCGGAGCTGGGCTGTGGCGGGATGCGGCCACAGGCGTGAACCCGCCTCCGCCACAGGCCCCGCTGTCGCGGTGGCAGGGCGCCTGCACCGTGAAAGGCGACCAACGCGCGCCCTGCCGGCGTCGGTCGCGGTCGCGGGTTCACCGATGAAGGACTAGTAGTCACGAGCGGGCCGGGCGCGTGCCAAGATTGGGGCCGCGCCCGGCTTGTCTTGTTCCGGGCTGGACGAACAGAACGACTAGGGGGCAGTTCCGGTGCTGGACAAACAGGTCACGATCACGACCGGCACCCTCATCACGCTGATCCGCCGCCGAGGCGGCGAACCGCACACGATCCTGTCGGAAACCCCGACTTGGTACGACGAGGACGCGCAGCGGGCCGAGGACGAGCGGACCAACGAGGAACTGGCGAGCCAGGGCCTCTTCGGCGCGCGAGGCCTGCACCCCGGATTCAAGGCGACGCTCGAAGCGATCGCCAGGCCGTCGCTTGAGTACTACGGCTGGATCGACGGCGGCTTCGAGGGCAAGGCGCTGAGCTTCAGCCTGCTCGCGGGGAGCGCCGGCGGCGAGGGTTTCGTACTCGCCCGGCACAGTGAGCACGACGGCGTCGCGCTGGCTTCCGCGCGGCCCGAAGAGCTGCTCACCGAATTCCTCGACCAGATCCCGAAGCTCGCGCCGGGACGCGGACGGCCGATCGCAGTCCCCAAGAGTCAGGTCGAAGCTCCGAGCTCGTCGTCGACGGCGCAGGACGAGGGCTTCGAGGTACTTCGCAGCGGACGGCAGAGCACCGGAAGCCAGGAGGCCGACGAGCTTCGCCGCATCCTCGCGTTACGCCGTTTGGGGAGCGGAAGCCTCTACGTCGCGGCCCGCGGCCGGAGCGGCGCGCGGCAGCGGATCGAACGCCCGGTGAACTACATCGATACGACCGAGGGCCGGTGGCTGACCGAAGAGGTACCGGGGAGTGGCGAGCCGAGGATCGCCTTCACACCCGCCGACCAGCAGGTTCTCGGAGAACGACTACGGAGCGCACAGGGCAGGTTGTTCGCGTCCTGAAATCCGGCCCGTTCAGCCCGGCGGGTCACCCCTCTACCCTCCGTAGCATTCATCCACAGGGCACCCCTGTGCGCCCACGTGCGACACGCCGAACGACGAGTTTTGCCCGACACGCCGTGGCGAGGTGAATAAAGTTCTCCACAGTCTCTCCACAGGGGCTGACCAGCGCTTTTGTCAGACCATCCCAGCGTTGCCCACAAGTTGTACACAGGGTTTCGGCCACCTGTGAAGGGATGCCCGCAGTCATCCCCAGGTTGTCCACAGGGCGGTCCCCAGGCGAAATTGCGCTCGTCCTTTCGGGGGGCCTAGCGTGCCCGCCGGGCCGGTACACACCGTGGTGGTCGTCCGGCCGAAGAGGGGATGACAGGGGAGAGCCCGGAGCCGCGGGAGGGGCGGACGGGCACGGGCGGACCGACCGGGGAAATTCTGGCATAATCGAACGTGTGTTCGATGTCTTGAGGAGGTGGCAGCAGCGGTGGCGCTGACCGACGACCGCAATCCGATGTACGCGGAGTCCGACCCGGGTCCCGGCGACCCCGGTCCGCGTGGCGGCGAATACGACCGCCAGCCTCCGCAGGACATCGCGGCCGAGCAATCCGTGCTCGGCGGAATGCTGCTGTCGAAGGACGCCGTCGCCGACGTCATCGAAGCCCTCGGCCCCGACGACTTCTACCGTCCCGCGCACCAAGCGATCTACGACGTCATCCTCGACCTCTACGGCCGCGGCGAACCCGCCGACCCGATCACCGTCTCCGCCGAGCTGGAACGCCGCGGCGAGCTGGGCCGCGTCGGCGGCGCCCCGTATCTGCACACCCTGATCGCGACGGTGCCGACGGCGGCGAACGCCGGGTACTACGCCGAGATCGTCTCCGAGAAGGCGGTGCTGCGGCGCCTGGTCGAGGCGGGCACCCGGATCGTGCAGTACGGCTACGGCGCGGCCGCGGCCGACGGCGCGAACATCGACGAGGTCGTCGACCGCGCGCAGGCCGCGATCTACGACGTCACCGAGCGGCGCACCAGCGAGGACTACGTCGCGCTGGAAGAGCTGCTCCAGCCGACCATGGACGAGATCGACGCGATCGCGTCGCGCGGTGGGCAGTCGCAGGGCATCCCGACCGGGTTCGCCGACTTCGACGATCTGACCAACGGCCTGCACCCCGGCCAGATGATCATCGTCGCGGCACGGCCGGGTGTCGGGAAATCGACTTTGGGACTGGATTTCGCGCGTTCGGCGTCCATCAAACATGGTCTGACCAGCGTCATCTTCTCGCTGGAAATGAGCAGGACCGAGATCGTCATGCGCATGCTCTCGGCCGAAGCTCGGATCCGCCTGGCGGATATGCGCGGTGGCAAGATGTCCGACGACGACTGGACGCGGCTCGCGCGCCGGATGAGCGAGGTCTCCGAGGCGCCGCTGTTCGTCGACGACTCGCCGAACATGACGATGATGGAGATCCGCGCGAAGGCCCGGCGGCTCAAACAGCGCAACGACCTCAAACTCGTCGTCCTCGACTATCTCCAGCTGATGACCTCGGGCAAGCGCGTCGAGTCGCGGCAGCAGGAGGTCTCGGAGTTCTCGCGGCAGATGAAGCTGCTGGCGAAGGAGATCGAGGTCCCGGTGATCGCGATCAGCCAGCTGAACCGTGGTCCCGAGCAGCGGACCGACAAACGCCCGATGCTGTCCGACCTGCGTGAGTCCGGCTCGCTGGAGCAGGACGCCGACCTCGTCATCCTGGTCAACCGGCCCGACGCCTGGGAGCGGGACGACCCGCGGGCCGGCGAGGCGGACCTGATCATCGCGAAGCACCGTGCCGGGCCGACGGCGACGATCACCGTGGCGCACCAGCTGCACTACAGCCGCTTCGTCGACCTGTCACACGACTAGAGCAGGAATTCGAAGACGTCCTTGGTGAAGCGGCGATCGCTCATCACGGTGTGGTGCCGACGGCCGGGATAGACCTTGAGGTCGCCGCGGCGCGTCTTGTCGGCCACCCGCTCGGCGAGTTCGAGCGGGTAGAGCGCGTCGTGCGAACCGGCGATCACCAAGGTGGGCGCGGTGATCTCGCCGAGCCGGTCCTCGATGTCGAAGCCGTCCTCGGCTCGCAACATGGCCACCATGCCGCTCGGGTCCGCCGGGCGGCCGGAGGTCAGCGCCAGCAGACCGGCCAGCAGAGCCCGCCCGGGCCGGGATTCCGCGACCGTGGGCGCCAGCGCCATGGCCGCGGCCCGATGCCGCCCGGCGGCCAGCCGATCCGCGTACTCGCGCTGGACAAGGCGGCCGAGCGTGCCGAGGCGGACGCCGGCGGCTCCGACCACGAGCCGCCGCACCAGGCCTGGGTGGTCGGCGGCGAACTGCAGCGCCAGGCAACCGGCCGTGGACACGCCGAGCACGTCCACCGGCCGGTCGAAGCGCTCCTGTAGCTCTTCGGCGTGGTGGGTGGCGAGGTCCGCCATGGTGACGCCGGGTTCGAGCCCAGGCCGACGGCCGACCGTCAGCACGGTGAACCGCGCGGCCAGCGGTTTGAGGGAGCGCATTTCCGCCCATCTGGCGACGCCGGTGGGGTTGGCCGAGTCGGGCAGCACCGTCCGGAAGACCACGAGCGGGCCTCCCGTCCCGAATTCGAAGTACGGGGCACCACCTGCCAGTACACCTTCGCGCATGGTCACTCCTTGCTCAGTCCCGCCGCCACGATGTCGATGAGCCGGTCGAGTACGGCGGGGTAGCGCTGCTCGCCGATGTCCCGCCGGTGCATCGGCAGCAGCAACACGGCCTGGAGCACCCCGGTCAGCTCGTCGTCGGCGGCGTCGACGAGCTGACCCTTCTCTCTGGCCGCCGCAAGGAATCCGGACAGCGGCAGCACCTGATCGGCCCTGGCCATCTCGTCGGGGCCCATCCGCCTTGCCACGGCCCGCATTTCCTCGGGATGGGTGATCAGCCGGTGGTAGAGCGGGTTCTCCGTCAAGATCCGCACCGTGGCGCGCAGGAAACCGGCTAGGGCGGCGCGTGCGTTTTCGGTCTCGTTCACCACCGCGGCCAGCTGCTCGTGCAGCTCAGGGGCCTGACGCAGCATGAGTTCCAGGTACAGCGCCTCCTTGGATTCGAAGAAGGCGTAGAAGCTGCTTTTGGCGATCCCGGCGGGGGCCACGAGGTCGTCCAACGAGGTCTTGCGCAGGCCCTGTGTGGCGAACAGGGCACGTCCGGCGTCCAGGAGCCGCTCGGTGATCCTGGCGCGGTCCTCGGCGCTGAACGCGCTCGGCATCTCGGCTCCCGTGAGGCTATGAACGAAATGGATTTTCGTTCATAGCCAGCTTAGCCTCAGCCGGGCTGGAAGAACGCGAGCATCTTCCGGGAGGCGTCCGGGGCGGTCAGGAGCTCATGTACCTGCTCGGACATCCGGGCGGCGGCGCCGGCGCGTTCGAACATCTCGTGTTCGTACTCCTTGACGGCGGCGGGGAAATCGTCCGGCCGCGCGGCCAGCGCGAGACCGAGCAGTGCGCCGTCGAGCAGGGCCATGTTGGCGCCTTCGCCAACCGCCGGCATCAGGTGCGCGGCATCGCCGAGCAGGGTGACGTCCGGTGCCGACGGCCAGGTCAGGCCGACCGGGAGGGCGGTGACCGCCCGCGGCACGATCACGTCGTCGCAGGCCGCGATCAGCGCGGTGAACCGCGCGTCCCAGCCGTCGAGCCGCCCGATCAGCCAGGTCCGGGTCGCGGCCGGGTCGTCGAGCGGCATCCCGCTGGTGGCGAACCAGTCCTCGGCCGTGTTGTAGAAGCTGAGGCCGACGCGAACGGTCCCGTCGCCGTTGCGCTGCGCCGCGAGGGATTTCCCGTCGCCGAGCACCCAGTAGGTGCCGCGTCCGACCATCGCCGCGAGATCGGGATGGGTGCGATCGATGTCGGGGATGCGGAGCTCGACCAGGTTGTGGCCGAGATGCGCCGGTCGGGCGTCGGTGAGCAGGGCGCGGACGCGGGAGTTGGCACCGTCGGCGCCGACCAGCAGGTCGTACGGCGCGCCGCGCCCATCCGCGAAACGCACGATGCCGTCTCCGGCGGACTCGAACGCGTGCCCCCAGCGCACCGTGTGCTCGGGGAGCGAATCCAGCAGCAGGTCGCGCAGGTCGGCCCGGTCGACCTCGGGCCGCTCGAACGGCGCGTCGTCCGGCGTGTCCTCCTGCAGCAGCAGAGTGCCGTCCGGTTCCAGAAGCCGCATGTCCTGGCCCTCGCCGCGGGCGATCTCGGCGAACCGGTCGATCAGGCCGGCTTCGCGCAGCGCCCGTTGCCCGGTTCCGGCGTGGATGTCGAGCATGCCGCCCTGCCCGCGGGCGTCGCGTGACGATTCCCGTTCGTACACGACGGACTCGATGCCGTGGACGTGCAGGACACGGGCCAGAGCCAGGCCGCCGAGGCCCGCGCCGACGATGGCGATGGTCATGATCCACACCTCTCGATACACTGTATTGGTCAATACACTGTATCGAGCGATGCGGTGTATTGTCACCGCCATGGTGGTGTGGGAGCGGCCGGAGCCGCCGGATCGGCCCGCGCTGGCCCCGCTGAGCCGGGAGCTGATCGTGCGCGCGGCGATCAGGCTCGCCGACGCGGACGGCCTGGACGCGGTGTCCCTGCGCAAGATCGCCACCGCGCTCGACGTCGGCCCGATGCGGCTGTACGGCTACATCGAGAGCAAAGAGGAGCTGCTCGACCTGATGGTCGACGCCGCCCACGCCGAGATCCGGCCGTCGGGAGACGGCTGGCGGGAGGTGCTGCGGTCGCTCGCCGACGCCATGCGGCGCGCCGTTCACCGGCACGAGTGGCTCGCCGACCTCCTGGGCGGCAGGCCTCAGCTCGGGCCGCACGCGCTGGCGACCTCCGAGGCCGTGATGGCGGCACTGGGCGACGTCGGGGTGGACTCCGCGATGCCGGTGGTCTCGGCGGTCAACGCGTACACGATCGGCGCGGTACGCCGGGAGATCGCGGAGCGGCGCGCGGAACGGGCCACCGGGATGGACGAGCAGCGGTGGCAGGCCACGCTCGGGCCCTATCTGACGCGGTCGTTCGCCTCCGGCAAGCTCCCCGCGCTGGCCACGGTCGTCCGCGACGCCGTCCACCTGGACGCCGACGAGACCTTCCGGATGGGCCTCGACTTCCTCCTCGACGGCATCGGGGCCCGCGTGTCAGCGCCGTGACCGTCCCGTGTCAGCGCGGTCCGCGAACGTGGTCGCCATGACCAAGACATCGAAGACCTTCCGCCGCGTCGGTCTCACCGTGCTGGCCGCCGCACTGCTGGCGGGCGCGACCGCTCCCGTCGCCTCCGCCGGCCAGGATCGCCCGGAGCTGCGGCAGGCGGCCCAGGAGTTCGTCGACGCGGGCTTCGCCGGGATGCAGCTGCGTGTCCGTGACGAGCGGGGCGAATGGACCGGCAGCGCCGGGGTGCGTGAGCTGGGCGGGACCGCGAAACCGCCGACCAACGGTCACTTCCGCGTCGGCAGCACGTCGAAGAACTTCACCGCGACCCTGGTGCTGCAGCTGGTGGCCGAGGGCCGGATCGGGCTCGACACCCCGGTCGCCGGTGTCCTTCCCCAGTTCGGGCTGGACCCGCGGATCACCGTGCGGATGCTGCTGCAGCACACCAGCGGCCTGTTCAATCACACCGGCCAGTACCACCCGGACGGCACGGTCACGCCGGGGATCCCGTGGGCGGGCAAGGAATGGGTGGACCTGCGGTTCCACACCTACCAGCCGGAGGAGCTGGTGCGGCTGGCCGTGTCCAAGCCCGCGGTTTTCGAGCCGGGGGCGGGCTGGAGCTACTCCAACACCAACTACGTGGTGGCCAGGCTGCTGGTCGAGAAGCTCACCGGGCGTCCCTTCGCCGACGAGCTGGACCGGCGGATCCTGCGGCCGCTCAAGCTGCGTGACACCTTGTCGCCGGGGGCGTGGGCCGGGATGCCCAAGCCGTACGCACACGCCTACTACCGCTACGAAGACGCCGGCCAGTGGAAGACGATCGACGTCACCCACCAGAACCCGTCCTGGATCTCCAGCGCCGGTGATATGATCTCGACGACCAAGGATCTCCAGACCTACTTTTCCGCGCTGCAGAGCGGAAAGCTTCTCCCGGCCTGGCTGATGGCCGAGATGCGCGTGACACATCCCGGTAGCGAAAGCCTTTACGGCTTCTACGGTCTCGGGCAGTTTTCGCAGGACCTGGGCCCGGGCTGCGGCATCGTCGTCAACCACAACGGCAGCAACAACGGTTACGCGGCACTGATGTACAGCTCGCCCGACGGCAGCAAGACACTGACCGCGTCGATCACCGCGGGCGATTCCGCGAAGGACCCGCTGCCGGCGTACCCGGCGATGCTGACCAAGCTCGTCCGGACGGTGTTCTGCGGTAAGTGAGTGAGCCGGTCAGCGCGCCCGCTCGGCCAGCCTTGCCGCCAGCGCGGCGACCAGATCTCGAAGTTCGGCCGGCCGTTCGATGACGAACGGCCGGTCGAGCGCGGCGAGCAGCGGCGGGATCCAGTCCAGCCGCTGTGCCCGGATACGGGCACGCACCCGGTCGCCGTCGGCTTCGAGAGTGGCCACGGACGGCGGGAAGACGGCGCGGATCTCCTCGGGGGTCGCCTCGATCCGCACGGAGACATCGTGCCGGTACGGCGTCTCGGCCAGCGCGGTCAGCACTCGCTCGGCCGGATCGAAGCCGTCCGGAGCCTCGAAGGTCTCGGCTCTCGCCTCGGCCGACTTGATCCGGTCGACGCGGAAGGTGCGCACCTCACCACTGGCCGAGTCGAAGCCGGTCAAATACCACCTTCCGGAGTGCGCCACCACGCCGTACGGATGGACGACGCGTTCGCTCGCACCACCGTGACCGGCGAGATACGCGAGCCCGACCGGACGCCGGTCACGCGCCGCTTCTGCGACGGTGAGCAGCACTTCGGCCTCGGCCGACAGGGCTTTCCGGGCGGGAGCGGTGAAGTCGGCGGTCTCCAGCAGCGCGTCCAACCGGCGGCCCAGCGCTTCGGGAAGCACCCGCCGGACCTTCGCGACCGCGCTCTCGACGGCCGCGACCGACGTGGTGATCAGCCCCGCGCGCCGTCCCGCGACCAGGCCGAGCAGAACGGCCAAGGCCTCCTCGTCGGTGAGCATCAGCGGCGGCATCCGATAGCCGGGGGCCAGCCGGTAGCCGCCGTACCGGCCGCGTACCGAGCGCACCGGGATGTCCAGGTCGACGAGGTGTTCGGCATAGCGGCGGACGGTGCGCTCGTCGACGTCGAGCCGCCCGGCGAGCTCCGCGACGGTGCGCGTCCCGCCGCTCTGGAGGATCTCCAGCAGCGCGAGTACACGGGCGATGGGCCTGGTCACAAGCCGAAGAATACCGGGCGGATTCTGCCCGGTATTGCTCCTAGCGTGGCCGGTGTCCCGCTTTCCGGCACTCGAAAGGATCAGCCGTGCAGTTCGTTTCCGTCCGTGTGATCACCCATGACGTCGCTCGTCTCGCCGGGTTCTACGAGAAGGCGACCGGCCTCGGTGCGCGGTGGCGTTCCGAGCAGTTCGCCGAACTCGTCGGCCCGTCGTGCACCTTGGCGATCGGCAGCGCCGAGACGATGAAGCTGTTCGGAGCGGGTGCCTCCGTGCCCGAGTCGAACCGCACAGCGATCCTCGAATTCCGGGTCGAGGACGTCGACCGCGAGTACGAGCGCCTCGCGGACCTGGCCGAGATCGTGCAGGAACCGACCACGATGCCGTGGGGGAACCGGTCGCTGCTGTTCCGCGACCCCGACGGCAACCTGGTCAACTACTTCACGCCGAGCGCCCCGTAGTTCCGGACGAACGCCGTCAGCAGCCGTGCGAATTCGCGACGGTCGCCGTCCGGCCAGTCCGCCATCGCCTCGGCGAATACCGAACGGCGGAATTCGTGCATCCGCGTCACTTCGGCGCGCCCGGTCTCGGTAAGCACGAGGACGGCGCGGCGGCCGTCGCGCTGATCGGCTTCGCGCCGGAGGAAACCACTCTCGACCGCGCGGGCGACCAGGCGGCTCGCCCGCGGCTGGTCGATGGTCAACGCCGCCGCGAGGCTGGTGACGGTGCCCGGTTCGCCGCTCTCCTCGGCCGCTTCGACGGCGTCGAGTAGCCCCTGGATCGCCTGGTCCGGCATCGTTTCGGCGCGGTCGCGGGCGAGTTTCGACAACGATCGCCTCGCCTGGCTTCGCCGGATGGCGATCATCGCGCGTTCCACGTCGGCCACGGCGTCCGTCATTGCCCGTCCTCACCAAGTGCATGTACTTTTACATGTAGTTGTCGTCTCCATGAGGAGTATCCATGAAGCCCATCGGATTCTGGTTCGCCCACCTTCACCAGGCTCTCGAATCTTCGCTGGACCACCTCCTCGCCGCCGAATCACTGACCCGCCGCCACTGGCAGGTCCTGAACACGGGAGCGTCACCCGACGAGGCATTGAAGCCCTTCGGAGATCTCCGGGAAACCCTCGCCGACCTGCGCCTTCGTGACTGGATCGACGAGGACGGCCTGACCGAAACCGGCCGGGCGGCACACCTCCGGCTGAAGACCAAGATCGGCGAGTTCCGATCTCGCGTGACCGAAGGCATCAGCGAAGACGAGTACCGGACGACGGTCGGCGTACTGGAACGCATGGCGGCGAACCTCGCCCGGGAATAAGGCGGAGACGGCCGGCGTCGTCTATCCTGGTAGTTGAAAGTTCAAACACCTGGAGCTGACATGACGCCGGTGCTCTACCTCAGCCACGGCGCGCCGCCGCTCGCCGACGACGCCACCTGGACCAGCCAGCTCGCCGGCTGGTCGGCGGACCTCGAGAAGCCGAAGGCGATCCTCGTCGTCTCGGCGCACTGGGAAGAGGCGCCGCTGACCCTCGGCGCCACCACCACGGTGCCGCTGGTCTACGACTTCTGGGGCTTCCCGGATCGCTACTACCAGGTGAAATACGCCGCGCCCGGCGCTCCCGAGCTGGCGGACAAGGTGCGCAAACTCCTGCGCTCGGCCCAGACGCCGGTCCACGACGCACCCGACCGCGGCCTCGATCACGGCGCGTACGTCCCGCTCGTGGAGATGTACCCGGACGCCGACATCCCGGTGCTGCAGGTGTCGATGCCCTCGCTCGACCCGCGGGAACTGTTCGACCTCGGGCGCAAGCTCGCGCCCCTGCGCGACGAAGGCGTACTGATCATCGGCAGCGGCTTCTTCACCCACAACCTGAGCGCGATGCGCGAGACCGACGGCACCGACGGGACGCCGCCGTCGTGGTCGAGCGAATTCGACCACTGGGGTGCGGAAACCCTGCGCGAAGGCGACCTCGACGCGTTGCTCGACTTCCAGCGCAAGGCCCCCGCCGCGGCCATCGCGCACCCCAGGATCGAGCACTTCGCGCCGCTGTTCGTTTCGCTGGGCGCGAGTTCTTCGGAGGGCAAAGGCGAGACCGTCATCGACGGCTACTGGCACGGCCTCGCCAAGCGTTCACTCCAGTTCGACTAGCGGGATCGCAGAACACCGGCGCCCGCGACCAGGCCGAGCGCGAGCAGCGTGACCACCGCGAAGGACACCGTCAGCGACGTCAGGTCGGCGATCCCGCCGATGAGCGACGGCGCGACGAGTCCCGACGAATAGGTGATGGTCGCGACGCCCGCGATCGACTGGCTCGGCGTCGGCCCGCTGCGTCCGGCCGCCGCGAAGGCGAGCGGCACGACGACGGAGACGCCGAGCCCGATCAAGGCGAAACCGGCCATCGCCATCACCGGATGGACGGCGAAGACGACCAGCAGACCGCCGGCGGTCGCGAACACCCCGCCCGCGCGGACGGTCTTGACCGAGCCGAATCGCCGCACCAGCGCGTCGCCCGAGAGCCGCGCGACCGCCATCGTGCAGGTGAACGCGGTGGTCGACGCGGCCGCGATCCCCGGCGACGTACCGAGGACGTCACGCAGGTAGACGGCGGACCAGTCGAGGCTCGCCCCCTCGGCGAAGACGGCGCAGAACGCGACGGCACCGATGATCACGGCCGACTTCGGCGGCAGCGCGAACCTCGGCGGCGGGTGCTCGTCGGGCGCGCTCCGGACGTCGAAAACCCCCTGACAGATGATCGCGCCGGCGATGGTGAGCACGGCCGACGCGATCACGAAGTGGATCCGGGCGTCCAATCCGGCGTGCGCGGCGAGCGTGCCCGCGGCGGAGCCGACGAGCGCGCCCGTGGTCCACATGCCGTGCAACCCCGACATGACCGATTTGCCCATCTTCTCCTCGACGTCGACGCCGAGGGCGTTCATCAGCACGTCCGAGGTGCCCGCCGCGGTGCCCATGACGAACAGCGCGAGACACAGGGTGAAGAGGTTTCCCGCCAGGGACGGAAGGATCAGCGCCAGCGTCCAGTACGCGAGCAGCAGCCGGAGCCCCAGCCTGCCGCCGAGCCGGTGCCCGATCCGCGCGGCGAGCGGCATGGTGAGCGAGGCACCGATCGCGGGGAAGGCGAGCGCGAGGCCGAGCTGGCCCGCGCTGATCCCCGCGTGTTCCTGGATCCACGGGATCCGCGTGGCGAAACTGCCGGTCACCGCGCCGTGCACGGCGAAGACGGCGGCGATGGCGACCCGCGCCTGCCGCACCCGCCGCGTCGGCCCGCCGACGGTTTCCACTGTGTTGGTCACTGGGCCCCCAAGGTCCATGAGACGACTCGACGGCGTCAGCGTAAACTATCAGGAAGGGAACCTGATAATTAATTCTGGGAGGATCTGCCGGTGAGTGTGATCCGGACGCCGTCCGCCTCCCCGAGCACGGCGCGCGCCATCAACGACCGCCTCGCCCTCGACCTGCTCCACCGCGAGGGTTCGCTGACGGCCGCCCAGCTCAAGACGTTGACCGGGCTGTCCCGGCCGACGGTCGCGGATCTCGTCGAACGCCTGCAGGACGCGGGATTGATCGAAATCGTCGGCGAAGCGGGCGCGGACCGCCGCGGCCCGAACGCGAAGCTGTACGGCATCGTCGCCGAACGCGCGTACCTCGCCGGGCTCGACGTCCGCACCCACGGCATGGCCGTTTCGGTCGCGGACCTGCTGGGCCGGACCAGAGCGGAGGCGTCGCTGCCGTTCGACCTGGACGTCGACACCGACGAGGCCGTCGAGCGAGCGATCGCCCTGCTGAAGACCACCACCGCCGAAGCGGGCGCGACCGCGCTGCACACGATCGCCGTCGGCGCCCCCGGTCTGGTCGACCCGGCGACCGGCGGGTTGCGGCACGCCGGGGGACTGCCCGCGTGGCACGGGAAACTCGTCGACGAACTCCGGCGGCTGGGTGTCCCGGTGCTGCTGGAGAACGAGGTCAACCTCGCGGCCGCCGCCGAACAGCGGCTGGGCGCCGCCCGCGACCGGGACACGTTCGTCCTGCTGTGGCTCGGGTTCGGGGTCGGCGCGGCCGTCGTCCTCGACGGTGTGCTGCGGCGGGGCGCGTCGGGCGGCGCGGGGGAGATCGGGTTCCTGCCGATGCTGGGGCCGGGACGGCTCCCGACCGCGACCGACTGCGACGGCGGCTTCCACACGCTGGCGGGCAGCGCCGCGCTCTGCGAACTGGCGCGCGAACACGGCATCCCGGCTTCGCGGGCCGACGACGCCGCGGCGGCCGAAGCGGCTGTCGGGTACGCGATCGACGCGAATGCCGAGGATTTCCTGGAGATCGTCGCGGAGCGGATCGCGATCGGCGCCGCCGCGGTCACCGCGGTGCTGGACCCCGGCTGTCTCGTCCTCGGCGGGGAGATCGGCCGCGCCGGTGGCGACGCGCTGGCGTCCAGGGTGAGCCGCCGGCTCTCGGAGATCTCGCCGCTGCGGACCGAGGTGCGGGCGGGGACCGTCGGCGGGGGCGCGGTGCTGGAAGGCGCGGTGCTGACCGCGATGGGCGCCGCGCAGGACGCACTCTTCACCCCGCGGGGCTGAAAGCGCCCTTCAGCCCCTCCCTGAACAGCACACAAAGCGGGCCCGGGAGTGTCTCCCGGGCCCGCTTCGGTTCATTCAGTGGCGCTAGCCGACTGGCAGGTTCACATGGTGTGGAACTTCTTGCCGGTCAGGGTGCCGATGAAGCGCTGGAACATGCTCAGCGGCGACGAGTCGACGCCCGCCAGAGCCGGGACCTGCGCGGTCGGCATCGCCGGGGTGCTGTTCACGCCGGGCAGGGTGCCCGTGGTGGGCAGCTGCACCGGCAGCTCGCCAGCGGCCGGCAGGTTACCGGCGGTGGGCAGGTTGCCCGTGGTCGGCAGCTGCACCGGCAGCTTGCCCGTGGCGGGCAGGCCCTTGGTCAGCGCCGGGAGGGCCGGCAGCTGCGCGAGCTTGGGGGCGTCCGCGCGAGCGGCGTCACCGGGCAGACCCGGGGTCTTCGGCAGGGCCGGGACACCGGGCAGGGCCGGGGTGCCGGGCAGCTCGGGCAGGTCCGACTTCGGCAGCTGCGCCGGGATGGTCTGCAGCTGCTTCAGCGCGGTCAGGCCGGCCACCTGCACCGGGAGGGTCGCCACCTGGGGACCGTCGGCGCGGGCGCCACCGATCGCCGGGGTGGACGGCAGGGCGCCGGCACCGTCGAGCGCGGGGGCACCGAACGGCAGCGCGGGCAGCGCGTCGATCGGCATCTCCGAACCGACCGTGTCGGTGAAGGCGCGGGTGAACTCCTCACCGTTGATCTCGGTGAAGTCCTCCGAGTTCTCCTCCGCGATCGCCAGGATCGGGATCTCGAACTCGTTCAGCGGGATCACGAACACCAGCGGGTGGTGGAAGTTGAAGCCCGAGAGGGCCGATCCGCTGCCGTCGGTGATGCTGTCGCCACCGGCCTGGCCGGTGATCATGCTGGTCGCCTCGGTCTCGGACACGCCGCCCGCAGCCGCGATGGCGTTGCCGAACACCTCGGGGTCGACCGCGGCCGGGATGTCGAGGATGTTGCCCGAGAGCGATCCGTCGAGGCCCGAGGTCTCCACGTCGCCACCCGACAGGGCGTCGACGGTGTTGGCGCCTTCGGCGTCGGCCAGACCGGCGGCCGAGACCGCGTCGTGCGTGATCGGCACGATCGGCAGCGCCTGCACGCCGATGATGTTGCCCGAGACAGCGCCCTCGTCACCGGTGGTGGTGGCGTCGCCGCCGGCCTCCGACAGGACGTCGCTGACGCTCTCGCCCTCGGCGATACCCGCACCGGCGATGCCGTGCCCGGTCAGCTGGCCCGTGCCGCCGATCGGCGTCTGGACGATGTTGCCCGCCAGCGCGCCTTCTTCACCGTTCGCGGTGGCGTCGCCGCCCGCGTTGGAGTCGGTGAGGTTCGTGCCCTTGCCCGAGGCGATGCCGCCGAGCACCGCGGCGAAGTTGTGCGCCTGGACCGGCAGGGAGACCGGGCCGTAGACCAGGTTGCCCGAGCCCGCGCCACCGTCACCGGTCGCGTGGACGTCGCCGCCCGCGTTGGAGGTGGTGTCACCGTCGGCGCCGCCGTGGCCCTGGCCGATGAACGCGCCACCGATCCCGAACGCCTGCACCGGCAGCGAAACCGGCACGGTGCCCAGGTTGGAGCTGAGGAAGCCGTTGTCGTCGGCGGTGTTCCCGCCGCCGCCACCGGAGACGACCTTGGTCTCCTCGGCCGAAGCGGTGCTCTGACCGATGAACGAGCCACCGACGCCGAAGACCTCGGCCGGAACCGCGGCCGGGACCTGGACGATGTTGCCCGAGCCGGACGAGTCGTTGCCCGTGGTGCCGTCGTACGCACCCGCGGTCACGGTCTTCGTCTCGGACGCCTCGGCGGTCGCCTGTCCGATGTGCGAGCCGGCGACGCCGAACACCTCGGGGGCCAGCGCGGCCTGGGTGTTGACGACGTTGCCCGCCAGGGTGGAGTCGTCACCCGTGGTGTGGGTGCCGTTCCCGGCGTTCGCGTCGACGGTGTTCTCGCAGGAGGCGACGTTGGCGCTGCCGATGTAGGTGCCCGCGATGCAGGTCACCTCGACGGGAGCGGCAACGGCCGGGTCGACGATGTTGCCGCCGCCGGCGGAGCCTTCGCCCTCGCTGCTGATGAACCCGCCGGCGTCGACGGTGCTGGACTGGCTGGTCCCGCCGTCGGTGCCGGTGTTCGCGAGGCCGATCCAGCTGGCGGCCACGCCGCCGACGTTCGCGACGTCCGCGGTCTGCGGCACGATCGCGTTACCCGCGACGGCCGAGTCCTCGCCGGAGGTCTGCACGTAGCTGGGGACGTTGCTCCAGCCGGGGGTGGTGTCACCGGCGGTGGCGTCCGCCGACGAGCTGCTGTTGGAGTTCGCGAGCGAACCCCACGCGGCGGCCGCGTTGTCGTTCACCTTCACCGGGAGGGCGATCGGCACCGCGCCGACGTTGCCGCCGAGGGCGGACTCGTCACCGTCGGTCGCGACCCAGCCGCCGGAGGTGGCCTCGGTCTCGGCCTCGTAGCCGGAGCTGTTGGCGTTGCCGATGATCCAGGAGGCGGCGTTGCCGGTGACCTGGACCGGGGTGGCGAACTGGCCGGCCAGCACGTTGCCGGACAGGGCGGAGCCCTCGCCGTCGGTGGTGATGTTGCCGGTCTCGGTGGTGCTCTGGCTGGCGGAACCGCCGACCACGCGGCCGGTGCCGCCGGCGAGCCCGCCGCCGTTGCCGGCGATCTGCACGGGCAGCGCCCAGTCGAGGGACACGACGTTCCCGGCGAGGCTGGAGTCCTCACCGGTGGTCTCGACGTCCTGGTTGTGCGACCACGTCTGGTCGTGGGTGCCACCCTCGACCTCGGCGTCGCCGATCACGCCGATGGCGTTGTCGACGATCTGGATCGGGACGACGACGTCACCGACCACCTTGTTGCCCTTGAGGATGTCGTCCGTGGTGGTGAACCCACCACCGGTCATCCCGCCGCTGATCTGCCGGGAAGAGTCCTTGGCCGCCAGCGGGGCCGGGACGGCGTTCTTGCCGGAGAGGCTGGGGAGCCCTCCGCCGATGCCGTCGCTGCTGCCGCCGGGCGACGAAGCCGAGTCCAGCGCCTCCGAGACGGGCTTGGTGACGGCCTTGGTGCTGACCTCACCCTCGTAGCCGGGGAGGTCGACCTGGCCGAGGGGCGTGCCAACGGCGTTGTTGTCGATCTGGACGGGAACGGTGACGTTCGCGTCGAGCGGGGAGGCCGGGGTGTCGGGGTTGACCTGTTCGTCAGCCGAGGCGATGCCGGTGCCCAGCATCAACAACCCACCCGTGACCAACGCGGTCTGGAGTCCGCGCTTTGCCCAGGATTGCATGGGGTTTTTCTCCTTCATTTCGGGTTCCCTTTCGGGTTCGAGGAGGTGCCGTCTGGAGCGGCACCAGAGGGGGTGGAGCGAATGCGGGCGCACAAAAGCGCACCGCCGTTTCGCGGGGGATCAGGAGCGGACGCGAAGCCAAGCCCGGAATCGGGAGGCGTGAGGCGCGTCGGCTACCCCGCGGAGGGAGGTGTTCAGTCGGGAGTGACGCCGGGCTGCGAGCCCGGGGTGAGCGGCATGTACCGCGTGCCTGCCAGCGCGTAGCCGGTCAGGGAACGCTCGACGGCGGCGGCGACCCAGGCGGGAACGCCGTGGGTCATGCCGTCGAGGTGACCACCGGGGGCGGAGCCGCCGGGGACAGTCGGGAAGGAAGGCGCGGCGGGAAGCGGCGCCGGGGTGATCGGACGCGGGAAGTCACCACGGTGACCGTCACGCGCCGGAGCGTCCTCGACCTGATCGAACGCACCGTGCTGCTGCACGAAGGCAGGCATCGGGAGGAGGGTCTCGGAGGCAGCGGGGAACTGGGTCGTCGCCAGCTGCGCGAAGTCGGTGACCTGCTCGCCGGCGCCGATGGTGTCCAGCGGGGACTCCGGGTCGACCGGGCTTCCGCCGACCGGGATCTCCGGGACGAGGTCGCCGTGTCCGTTCGGGTCGAGGAGGTCCCAGACCTTGCGGCCGAAGTCGGGCGACGGGGCGAAGGTCTCGTCCAGCACCTGGCGGGTGTCCTGCGGCTTGCGCACGATGTGCTCGACCGCGCCGAGGGTCCGCTTGACCGGGGTGACCACCGAGTTGTCCGCGAAGTCGGTGACCGCGTCGCTGACGCGGGTGGAGACCTCGTGCCGGTCGGCGCGGAGGTCGCCGCAGTGGTGCTTCGCGGAAGCGGACCCGTTCTCGCCCGGCATGGACCACGTGGTGGCGTCCTGGTGGGCTTCGCCGCACATCGCTCCGGCGACGTCGCCGGCGAACTTCGAGGCGCCACCGGAAACGTCGGCCAGCCCCGCCGCGGTGGCGTCGGTGACCGGGGTGACGCTCGTTTCGGGAGCGGAGACCACGGGGGCGATGTCCGCGGCGGCGGAAGCGCCGGAAACGGCCCACGCCGCGGCGGAACCGGCGACGGCGCCACCGAGCACGAACAGCGCACGCGAAGCGAGACGGCCGAAGCGCACAGCGCCACGCCTCTCGTTCTTCGCCGCGTTCGTCACTCGGTCTCCTGTCGCTTCGGTTCGTCGTTGCGGGACCGAGGTAAGCAAAGTGCGGAAGGCTTGCGCGAGTTTGAATGACCTTGATGGCACGATCGTGTGAAGAACACACGGTGTAACCCGAAATCACCATCGGTGATCAAGGCTGGCGGAGCCCGGTTACTCGCGAGTCGACCCGCGGGCGATGTGTCAAGCGTCGCATCGGGCGAATTCGACCGTGCGCGTTGCCTGGAATGTTCAGGAAACGTCGCCCCGGACCGATACGGTGAGCGCGTGAGCGAGCCCCAGCGCAAACAGCCGGAATTCGATCCGGCGAACCCCTTCCTCTCCGAGTCGACCGAAGACGTCACCAATCTGGTGCCCCGCGGCCTGCGGATCGGCGCGGCGCTGTCGTGGCGCTTCATCGTGGTGATCGCCGCGCTCTACGTCATCGTGTTCCTCATCGGCTATCTGTCGGTGGTCGTGATCCCGTTGTCGATCGCGCTGCTGCTCGCCGCGCTGCTCGCGCCGGCCGTCTCCAAGCTGACGGCGCTGAGATTCCCGCGCGGGCTCGCGGCCGGGATAGTGCTGATCGCCGGGCTCGCGGTGCTCGGCGGGCTGCTGACGTTCGTCGTCGCGCAGTTCTCCTCCGGCCTGCCCGAACTGCAGAAGCAGCTGACGGAGAGCCTCAACCAGATCAAGGTCTGGCTCATCGACGGGCCGCTGCACCTGCGCCAGGAGCAGATCCAGGAGTTCATCAACCAGGCGATCAGCTTCCTGCAGAACAACCAGGCGTCGATCACCACGACCGCGCTCACCACGGCGGGCACGGTCGGCGAGATCGTCACCGGCTTCATCCTGACGCTGTTCATCCTCATCTTCTTCCTCTCCGGTGGCGACCAGATCTGGAAGTTCCTGGTCCGCGGGGTGCCGGGCCGCGTGCGGAACCGGGTCGACGTCGCCGGGCGGCGCGGCTTCGCGTCGCTGGTCAGCTACGTGCGCGCGACGGCGGCGGTGGCCGTGGTCGACGCGGTCGGCATCGGCATCGGGCTGGCGATCGTCGGTGTGCCGCTGGTGATCCCGCTGGCGACGCTGGTGTTCCTCGGCGCCTTCATCCCGATCATCGGCGCCGTGATCGCGGGCGCGGTCGCGGTGCTGATCGCACTGGTGACGAAGGGCATCGTCGGCGCGCTGATCGTGCTGGCCATCGTCATCGGCGTCATGCAGCTGGAAAGCCACGTCCTGCAGCCGATCCTGCTCGGCCGCGCGGTGAAGCTGCACCCGCTCGCCGTGGTGCTCGCGATCACCGCCGGTCTCGTCGCCGCCGGGATCGCCGGCGCCCTGCTCTCGGTGCCGCTGCTCGCGGTGCTCAACGCGGGGATCCGGTCGCTGCTGCACGAACACGATCCCGATCCGTCCGAGATCGACGTCCTGCGGGATCAGGCGGCACAGCCGAACGACGCCGGGGAAGAGTCCGAAGCCAAGTCATGACCGAGACCCCGCTCTGGCGCGCGGTTTCGGCGCTCGGCACGCGGGACCCGGCCACTCCGCTGTGGCGCGGGGTGATCGTGCTTCGCGTGACGACGCTGCTCTTCGCGCTCGGCTCGTTCGTCGTCCATTACGACGGCTACGCGAACAAGTGGCTGGCGTGGACGTCGTTCGGCCTGATGACGGTGTGGACGATCGTCAGCAGCGTGTTCTACGCGCGGCCGTCGAGCCGCTGGCCGTGGCTGGTGTGCGTCGATCTCGCGCTGACCGTCGCCCTCATGTTCACCTCGGCGTGGATCCTGACCACCGCGCAGTTCGACGCCAACACCCCGCTCATCACGACGGTGTGGGCGGCGGTCCCGCCCGCGGCCGCGGGGACGCGGTTCGGCGCGCTCGGCGGGGTGCTCGCCGGACTGGTGGTCTCGGTGGTCACCGGGCTGGTGCGCTGGCGGTTCGACGTCGACGTCGCGCGGGACGGCTTCCTGCTGACCGCGAGCGGGTTCGTGATCGGGCTCGCCGCGACCATGGCCCGCCGGTCGGCCGACGCGCTGACCAGGGCGTTGCGTATGGAGGCCGCGACGGCCGAACGGGAACGGCTCGCCCGCTCGATCCACGACAGCGTCCTCCAGGTGCTCGCGCGGGTGCGCAAACGCGGCGCCGAATTCGGCGGGGAGGCCGCCGAGCTGGCGAAGCTGGCCGGTGAGCAGGAGATCGCCTTGCGGGCGCTGGTCACCACCGAGCCAACGCATTCGAGCGAGAACGGGACCACCGACCTCCGGTCCGCGCTGCAGCTGCTCGCGACGCCGTCGGTGCAGGTCTCGACGCCCGCGGGCGAGGTCCAGCTGCCCGAACACGTCACCGCGGAGCTGGTGGCCGTGGCGCGCGAGGCACTGTCGAACGTCGAAAAGCACGCGGGTGAGGACGCGCACGCCTGGGTACTGCTGGAGGACCTCGGGACCGAGGTCGTGGTCAGCGTCCGCGACGACGGGCCGGGGATCGCGCCCGGGGTCTTGGAACGCGCGGCGGCCGCGGGACATCTAGGTATCGCGGAGTCCATCAAGGGCCGCGTGCGGGATCTGGGCGGAAGCGTCGCCCTGGACACCGCGCCCGGCCAGGGCACGGAATGGGAAGTCAAGGTTCCAGTGGCGGCGAGGGGGAAGCGATGACCGAAGCGCCTCAGGTCTCGGTGATGGTGGTCGACGACCATCCGATGTGGCGGGACGGCGTCGCCCGCGACCTGGCCGAGCACGGATTCGACGTGAAGGCCACCGCGCCGGACGCGCCGGCCGCGGTGCGGATCGCGCGCACGGTCCGGCCGGACGTCGTGCTGATGGACCTCAACCTCGGCGAGACGTCGGGCGTCGACGCGACCCGTGAGATCACCACGGAACTGCCGTCGACGAAGGTGCTCGTGCTGTCCGCGAGCGGCGAGCACAGCGACGTCCTGGAGGCGGTCAAGGCCGGGGCGTCCGGCTACCTGGTGAAATCGGCTTCGGCGAGCGAACTGGTGGACGCGGTCAAGCGGACCGCGGCGGGCGACCCGGTGTTCACCGCCGGGCTCGCCGGGCTCGTCCTCGGCGAGTACCGCCGCATGGCCGACGCGCCGGACGACGGGCCCGCGCCGCCGCGGCTGACCGAACGTGAGACCGACGTCCTGCGCCTGGTCGCGAAGGGGATGACGGCGCGGCAGATCGCCGAGAAACTCGTGCTCTCGCATCGGACGGTGGAGAACCACGTCCAGTCGACGCTGCGCAAACTCCAACTGCACAACCGCGTCGAGCTCGCCCGGTACGCCATCGAGCACGGGCTGGACGAGGAATAGTCAGCCCTGCGCGATGGCGACCACCCGCTGGTTCCGCTCGGCGGGCAACGGGGTCTTGACGACCGTCCATTGTGGCCGGTCGAGCCGCCAGTTCGCGACGACGTCCGTGGTGAGCACCAGGTCGTCGCTCTCGGTCCATTCGATCGCGGCCCGGTTGAGCTCGGTCGCGATCGGCATCGCGGGCGCGTGTGTCCAGGTCAGCGTGTCGAGGGCCAGCACCCAGACGTCGGCCGTCTGCGTCGCCGTGCCCGCCCAGGCCGGGTCGCCGAAGAGCACGGCGACCTTGTACCCGTCGCGGCTCGGCACCACCTGGCCAGGTTTGCCGTCGGACACCGGCCACCGGACCGGCGTGCGCTGGTCGTTCCGCAGGTCGAGCACGGAGAATTCGGTCAGTTCGGCCAGCAGCATCCGATCCTTGGTGATCGCCAGTACCCGGGGGAACTGGTGGACGGCCCGGCCGGTGGCGGGATCGATCAGCACGTCCTCGGCGGTGGCCGTGCCGGTGTTCACCGTGATCAGCAGCCCCTTCGGCACCTCCTGGCGCACCGCCATCGTGCAGCTCGCCGGCCGCCCGCGTCCGCGCTCGACACCGAGCAAGGAGACGTATTGGAGGCGGCACAGGTCGTTGCCGTCGTCGCGGATCAGCCAGACGCCGCTCTCGTCGGCGGCCGGGGCGACGCTGCGGGCCTTGCCGAGTCTCCACGGCTGGTTCCTGGGGTCGCCGTAGACGAGCACCTCGGACGGCTCCAGGCACGACGGCCCGCAGCGGGCGGCCGACAGCACGACCGGGAACTTGCCGACGCGGATGACGTCGTTGACCCGGTCACCGGCCGGAGCACCAGGCAGCGGAGTGGTGGCGCCGGTGGCGGGATCGAGCATCGACGGCGGCGAGGTCGCCATGACGAGCCGGAAACCGCTGTAGTCCACCGGTACGCCTTCGAGTTTCGACGGCGGTGGCGTGGTCGGCGTCGGAACGGCTTGCGGCGGGTCTGCTTCGACGGTGCATCCGGCCAGCAGCAGGACAGCCGCCAGCAAGGCGGCACAGGGGAGAAATGCGGGTCTGTTCAGGGTATTTCCCCGATCTCGCGCGTGAGAATCGGTTCTACCATTCCTGGCATGGGCGAGGAAGAGCAGCCGACGACCGAGACCAAGCCGTTGACCGGACGGGACATCCGGGTCTCCGACGCGGAACGCGAACACGTCGTCGAGGTGCTGCAGAAGGCGATCGGCCTCGGGATGCTGAACCTCGACGAGTTCACCGAGCGGACCGACCGCGCCCTCGCTTCGAAGACCCGCGGTGAGCTGAACGCGGTGCTCACGGATCTGCCCGGCCTGGTGCACCCCGAAGCCGGGATGGTGCCGCGGCAGCAGCAGAACCCGTGGGCTCCGCCTCAGCAGCAGCCCGCCTACGCCTCGACTTCCGGTGTCATGGAGCTCAACGGCAAGTACTCGGCGTTGCAACGCAACGGGAACTGGCTGGTCCCCGAGTCGATGGTGATCCGGAACAAGTACGGCGCCACGAAACTGGACTTCTCCCAGGCCGAGATCCGGTATCCGGTGGTGCATATCGAACTGCAGGCCAAATGGGGGCCGGTGGAGATCACCATCCCCGAGAACGGCGCCGTCGACACCAACTCGATCACCGACATCAAGTTCGGCAACCTCGACGACCGGACGCGGTCGAACGGCCGCCCCGGCACGCCCCGGTTCGTCATCACCGGGCGCGTGCACGGGGGGTCGCTGATCATCAAGTACCCGCGGCGGGGTTTCTTCGGCTAGATGTGGCGCAGGTGCCGGAGCACGAAGTACGCGACCACGGCCAGCACCAGCGCGGCCAGCCCGGACACCGCGTGCATCCCGCTGGCGAACGCGTCGTGCGCGGGGACGGCGTCGGCGAGCCGGGACCGGGTGACCGCGTTGCCCAGCGTCCCGACCGTCGCGATGCCCAGCGCGTAGCCGAACTCGTTGCCGGTCTGCGAAAGGGAGGCCGCCGAACCGGCCTTCTCCGGCGGCACGGAGCCGACGACCAGATCCGTGCCAAGGGTGATCAGCGGTCCGCCGCACAGGCAGGTGATGGCGAAGGCGATCGACGGGATCACCGGACCGGCGCTCGCCTCGACCTGCGTCAGCAGCAGGAACCCCGCGATCGCGCCGGCCAGCCCGGTGGCGATCAGCGTGGCGGGGCGGACGCGACGGGCGAGGATCGGGGCGGCAAGGAAGCTGACGGTCGAAGCCAGCATCCCGGGCAGCAGCGCCAACGCGGCACCGATCGGGGAAAGCTCCAGCACGATCTGGAAGAACTGCGCGACGAAGAGCATGGTCGTCCCGCCCAGCATGGAGAACGCGCACATCCCGCCCAACGCCGTCGTGAACGCACGGCCGCGGAACAGCGTCAGGTCGATCAGCGGGTCCTGAAGGGTTCGCTGGCGCCGCACGAACACCACGCCGAAGCCGAGACCGATCAGGAGCGAGGCCACCGCGACCACGTGCACACCCTCGCGGGCGAGTTCCTTGATGCCGTAGACCGCGGGCAGGATCGTGACCAGTGAAAGCGCGACGCTCACGAGGTCGAGGCGGCCGGCGTTCTCGTTGCGGTACTCGGGCAGGAGCTTCGGGCCGACCACGAGCAGCAGGACCATCGCGGGGACACCGAGCAGGAACACCGAACCCCACCAGAAATGCTCCAACAGCACGCCGCCGACCATCGGGCCCACGATCGCGCCGACGGTGAAGCAGCCCGCCCAGATGCCGATCGCGAGCGAACGCTGACGGCTGTCCGAGAACAGATTGCTGATCAGGGCGAGCGTGGACGGCGCCAGCGTCGCACCGGCGATCCCGAGGATCGCGCGGGCGGCGATGAGCATCAGCGCACTGGTCGAGAACGCGGCCAGCACGGAAGCCAGCCCGAACGCCGTGGCGCCGATGAGCAGCAGTTTCCGGCGGCCGATGCGGTCGCCGAGGGTGCCCATGGTGACCATGAACCCGGCGATCATGAAGCCGTAGACGTCCATGATCCACAGCTGCTGGGTGCTGTCGGCGCCGAGGCTCTGGCTGAGCTTCGGCAACGCGAGGATCAGCACGAACACGTCGAGGGAGACCAGGAAGGTGGGCAGGGCCAGTACGGCCAGCCCGACCCATTCCCGGCGTCCAGCCCGCGTCGGGGTCATGGTGGTCGTCATGGTCCGGTCCTTTCGTCGCTTCGGTGTCTTTCACCTAGGCGTCGAAGCGGTGGACCGGATTTCGACATGCCCCCCGATCCTTTTCGGGGAGCGGGGGACCTTTGCTACCGCTTGGCGTCTCCCCAAGGGCGCCCGCGCCCGACGGAGACTTCACGTCGCGCGCCCTCTTCCGGGCCGAAGGCCCACGAAAAATACGATGAAGGGGCGCCCTTCGCACTCACGTGAGGTGTGTGCGAAACGGCGCCCCTTCGGCGGGTTTTTCGTCAGCGCGCGACAGAATTCACGGCCTGGCGGGCGGCGACCGGGTCCGACGTGGCCAAAGCGGCGTCGGCCAGTGCCTCGCATTCGGCCAGCGTCGTGGCCGCCAGGCTCGCGCCCACCGCACGCACGGCGGGCGCGTTCATCGACAGGCTGGTCAGGCCGAGCCCGGCCAGCACCAGTGCGAGCCTCGGGTCGGCGGCGGCCTCACCGCAGACACCCGCGGGCTTGCCGGTGTCCTTCGCGGCCTGGCCGATGACCTTGAGCAGACGCAGCAGGCCGGGCTGCCACGGGTCGTTGAGCTTGGCGACCGCGCCGAGCTGGCGATCCGCCGCGAAGGTGTACTGCGCGAGGTCGTTGGTGCCGACGGAGACGAAGTCGACCGCGTCGAGGATCTCGCGGGCGGTCAGCGCGGCGGCCGGGATCTCGATCATCACCCCGGCGCGGGCGATCCCGGCGGCACGCACCCGCTCGGCGAACCAGGCGGCCTCGGCGGCGGTGGCGACCATCGGGGCCATCACCGAAACCTCGGCGCCGGAGTCCTGCGCGGCACCCGCGATGGCTTCGAGCTGACGGTCGAGGATCTCGGGACGGTCGAAAGCGACGCGAAGGCCGCGTACGCCGAGCGCCGGGTTGGGCTCGTCCTCGGGCTCCAGGAACGCGAGGGGTTTGTCCGCGCCCGCGTCGAGGGTGCGGACGATGACCGGCTTGCCGCGGAACGGCGTGAGCACGGCGGTGTAGGCCTTGCGCTGCTCTTCGACACTCGGCTCGGAAGAGGCGTCGAGGTAGCAGAACTCGGTGCGGAAGAGGCCGACGCCTTCCGCGCCCGCCTCGGCGGCGGCCTTGGCGTCGGTGGCGGAACCGACGTTGCCGAGCACCTTCACCCGGTGCCCGTCGGAGGTCGCGCCGGTGCCGTCCCATTCGATCGCGCCGGTCTTGGCGGCCGTGACGACCTCGGCGTTGGGGTCCGCGACCTCGACGACGCCGGTGTCACCGTCCACCGCAAGCGCTTGCGCGTCGAGCGCGAGGATGCCGCGGACTGCGACGACGGCGGGAATGCCGAGCGCGCGGGCGAGGATCGCGGTGTGGCTGGTGGGGCCGCCCTCTTCGGTGACAAGCGCCAGCACCTTGTCCGGGTCGAGGCCGGCGGTGTCGGCGGGCGCGAGGTCGCGGGCGACGAGCACGCTCGGCGACGACAGGTCGGGGACGCCAGGAGGCGCGATGCCGAGCAGTTCGGCGATGAGCCTGTCGCGCACGTCGAGGACGTCACGGGCCCGCTCGGCCATGTAGCCACCGGCGGCCGCGAGCGCGTCGGCGAACTTCCCCGCCGCCTGGTGCACCGCACGCGGCGCGGGCAGGTTCTGGTCTTTGACGAGTTGCTCCGCCGAGGAGACGAGCGCCGGGTCGGCCGCCATCGCCGCGGTGGTGATGAGGATCGTCGCGGCCTCACCGGTCGCCGTCTCGGCGAGCTTCTCGAGCCGGCCGGCCACGATCTGCGCGGCCGGGGCGATCCGGGCGGCCTCGGCGGCGGGATCGGCCGGTGCCGGTGTGCTCGCGGGTTCGCCGAGCGGCTCGGCGACCCGGACGACAGGACCGCTCGCGCGGCCGGGACTGACGGCGACCCCGGACAGTGACTCAGACGGCATGGTCTAGACCATATCTCATAGGCGGCGTGACCTGGCTCATAGCCACCAGCAGAACACAGAAGAGGACATCATTCCAGTTCGGACGCCGTCGGATAAGAAGGCTGCGCGCCTTGGCGGGTCACCGTGATCGCCGCCACCTTCACCGCCTTGCGCGCCGCATCGGCCAGCTCTTCGCCCTTCGCGAGCGAAGTCGCGAGCGCCCCCGCGAAAGCGTCACCGGCACCCGTCGTGTCGACCGCCTCGACCTTCGGCGACGGCACCTCCGTCACCCCGTCCGCCGTGACCACCGCGGCTCCCTTCGCGCCGAGCGTCACGACAGCGGCCTTCGGACCGAGGTCGAGCAGCTTGGGGAAATCCGCCTCCCCGCCGAGCAGGAAGGCGGCCTCGTGCTCGTTGACCAGGAGGACGTCGAGCCCCTGAAGCGTCTTCGCGGAAAGCTCGGCGGCAGGCGACAGGTTCAGCAGCGTTTTCACGCGGTGTTCAACGGCCTTCGCGACCGCGTGCTCGACGGTTTCGAGCGGGATCTCCAGCGACAGCACCACGATCTCGGCGCCGTCGAGGTCGACGTCCTCGGGCCGCAAAGCGGAATTGGCGCCAGGCGAGACGAGGATCGAGTTCTCGCCGTCCGGCGTGACCGTGATGTACGCGATCCCCGTCGGGCGCTCACTCGTGCGCAACGAGCCCGTGTCCACCCCGGACTCGGCGAGCGACCGCTTGAGCAACTCGCCGTACGGGTCGTCGCCGACCGCGCCGAGCAGCGCGACGTCCGCCCCGAGCCGGGCCGCGGCGACCGCGGTGTTGGCGCCCTTGCCACCCGGCGACAAGATCGTGTCGCCACCGAGTACGGTTTCGCCACCACCAGGTCGCCGATCGACCGGGACGACGAGATCGGCATTGGCGGACCCGATGACCAGCACCTGAGAACTCATGGAAGAGACCATGCCATGACCAGCGGTTGTCCGGTCGACACCCTTCTCCAGGCGAAGATGTGAAGAACTTTGTAACTTTCTCGGCGCGTAGTGCGACAATCAGGCGAGCAGCGGAACGCCGTCACTCTTTCGGGGGATAACCTTCCCCCGGACGTCACTTCGGCGATCACGCCCGCTCTTGAGATGCGTTGCCGCGTCCAAGCGGTGACGTTGCCCCGATCCCGGCTTTCGCCGGGAAGAGGGCATCGGGTCGCCGGCGTCGATCACGTAGCCCCCCGAGTGATCGGCGCCGGCGGCGCCCCGGGCTTGATCAACCCGCTACGGCCGTCAAAGTGCTGAACAGGATCACCAGATGACCGAGGACACTTGGCGTTCTTGAGATCACCGACCGGTCATCCGCCACTCAGGATTCCTGTCGCGTCGACGAAGGTTCCGAACCCTCTCCACCGAGGAATCGGGGATCGTCGATCCCCGGCGAGTCGAAGGCGACTTCCGCGTTTCTCTTGAGGACCGGCCAGATCTCTTTGACGTCCTCCGACGTCAGTTCGGTCTCCGCGAGAAGGATGTCGCCGTTGTCCTCGTGCTTCAATCCCAGCGGTCGCGCCAAGCGATCGCGCGGGTAGTACGCGCCGACACTTTCCGATGGGCTGAGAACCAGGTGAAACACGTCGGTGCCCGCGGTCCGGCGCAGCACGATCTTCTCGATGTCGCTCCAGCGCACAGACCAGCTCCATGTGCGGGACGTCAAGGTCGTCACCGTGATCCACCGCGGTTTGAGAACCACTTCCCTGATGAACTGACTTCGATCGCGGCGCAGTGAAACGATCGCCGCCGAGAACATCAACAAGCCCAGCGAAGCGGCTACCGCCCGCACTGCCACCCCGGTGTCCGAGATGATCCCGAAGCCGAGAACCACCGTTGCGGCAAGAGCGATGAAGCCGGCACGTCGCTGTTTGCCGGAATCGACCACCTTCGAGATCGACAGGCCCTCTTGTGGCGCCGGGTGCGCCGATGTTCCGCCCTTCCAACGCAAGATGACACGTTGGAAGACACCGAATCCACCGCGCTTTGTCTTCCGAGCGGGCCAGCGCACCAAGCCGGGTCGCCGGGATTCGACCAAGGCCGCGAATCGCTCTGCCTCGGGGGCCGTCATGGTCGGCGTCAGACGACGACCGAACCTCGATCGCTTCCGGAACATTTCATGCAGGAGAACCACTGCTTCCGCCTCGGCCAAAGCGACATGGACAGAGAAGCACCTCCCGGTGAAATGTTCGTCGATGATCACTTCGATGACTTCGTCCCATGGCAGGACAAGTGGTTCATGTTTCTCAGCCGGTTGCTCCACCCCTTCGTCCGTCACGGACACACGAAGCGACTTCGTGGTATCGCGATGGCGAAACGCGATGGAACCGGTGAAACAGAACCCGATCGCGAAGACCGCTGACCCGAGAAGCATCACGGAGCCGTCTTCGATTCCGGCCTGATCGGCGACAACGAACAAACCGACACCGAAGGTGATCAAGCCCGTGCCATTGAGCACGGTCACCAGGACCCTGGTGACGAACTTGGTGTTGTCGGGAATTCCGAACCCGACCACATCGACCGGGAGAGGCCAAGGCCCGCGGATCTCTCGCCGCCGGAACAAGAACCGGTTCGTGACCGCCCGTCGGCCGGTCACCGCTCCCGCCAAGATCCCGGCCAAAGCCACCGTGGTGCCGGCGACGACCAGAAACGGCATGCCGTCACCCAACGCGTCGGCGTGCAGGATCATCGTCAACAAGGTCGAGACGAGAACCGCGGACACCGTCCACGCGGCGACACCTTTGGCGACCGCCGAGAATCGGGACTCCCGAGCGATGACAGCCGTCTCCTGCCGCGGAGCGGACACCAGGTCGTCCGAGCGGTCAGGCTCGCCCCAGCGCACGACGTCGACATCGCCGTCGTGCTTCTCGAGCCCGAATCCACCGCGCCGAACTCTCTGATCCCGCCACTCCACCAAACCAGGCTTGAATCGCTCGATCGTCGCTTCGGCGCGTTCGGCCTCGGCGGGATCCATGGCGGTGGTCATCAGGAATCCGTGCTCGGACTCCTTGGCGAACAGCGGCAACAGCTGCTGCCGTCCCCGGTCGTCCGAGATCGCGATGTGCGCGTCCACGCGGCGACCACCTCGGTGGCGATCGAAGACAAACCCGTCGATGCTCGACCATGCAACGGTCTTCTGCCCTTCTCCGACAGGTTGGCTCATACCGACGGGTGTGAAGGTGATTTCGATCGGCCAGGTGCGGCCGCTGTCACGTGCCCGGCTGATCGCCATCGGGATGAGCGGATAGACCGCCAGCCCAGCCACGACGAACGTGCCCGCCGACAACACGGTGAAGCCGCCACCATCGAGCATCGCCCATCCAACGGCACCTCCGGCCAGCAACAAGCCGAGCCCGATCAGGAAAAGCTCCACGGCGACGATGTTCGCCGCTGTCCGGCCACCTTCCTCGGTCTCGGGAATGTCGAATGTGATCGCAGCCTTCTCGGTGACCTTCTTTTCAGGCTTGATCACACCGAAGGTGAGAGCCTGGACGACGCTCACGAACCCGATCTTCGTGACAACGAGCAGCGCGATGATGAACGTTACGAACAGCACCAGTCGGACGAAACCGTCGACCTGCGTGTAGCCCGGATCTTCCGGATCTCGCTGGATCTGGACCAGGGTGTCGGCACCGACCAGTACGACAGCCAGCGCGAACCAGCCGATCAGACCCCTCAATGCCGTTTTCAACGCACTCCCCGGCTGTCACAACATCCCGAAGCAGTCGCGCTCACTCCAGCGAACCGGATATGCGCTGCCCGCCTTGCTGGTCGAAGATGGGTGCTTCGGAAGATCTGGCGGACGAGGCCGACGGAGCGGCAGCGTTCGGACCGACTACCCCAGCCTGCTTCGGCTCGTCGTCCTTCATAGCCTTGTCGGATTCTTTGCCGACAGCCTTCAAGGTCTCCTTTACCAATGTTTCCGTGTACTTGCCGGCTTCCCCGAGAGTCGTCGAAACGTTCTCGATCCCCCGGCCGACGGCACCGAGATTGTTCCAGTTGGCTCGCATCACCCGCGATGCGGAATCGCCAGCCCTGGACATCGCCTTTCCCACTGGGGCGAGAAGTTCCCTCACCCTTACGAAGGCAGCCATGAGTTGTTTGAAGAGCTTGTTCGCCTCTCCGAACGCCTTGGCGAGCTTTTTGACCCACCCCATCGCCTTCTGCGCGTACTGGATGGCCTTGGGGACTCCTTCGGCGGCCAACCCGGCAGGAGCTGCCGGGCCTGGGTACCGCATCAGGATACTGACGAGCTTTGCGAGCGCTTCGGAGATGAGGTCCCGGACCATGGTCCGGACGACGGCCAGAATCGTCTTGCAGAGGCTGACCAACATACCCATCGCGTTGGCACCGACAGCAAGACCCGAGTAGAGGTCGGCACGGTCCTTGGCAAAGGCACGATAGGCGTCAGCGGCCGTCCCCTTCCAACCCGCACTGTCGTGATCGACGGTCTTGGAAAGGTCCTCTGCGACCTGTTCGAGTTCCTTGCCCACGTTCTCCCAGGTCCCGATCATGTTGTCGAGCGCTACCTGGTCGCCGACGAGCATGTCGAGAGGGTCACGGAGGAAGGACACATGCTCGATGACCCAACCGAACCCGGCGCTCAGAAGCGTGCCGATCGGATCGGTCATCAACCCGACGAGTCCCATGGCCCCGTTGGCCAGGTTCGCGAGCCCCTCCGCCCAGTCGCCGCTGTTGATCTTGGCGGCGGTGTCCCAGAAATCCTGGACGATTCCAGCGCCTTCAAGGGAGCTTTCGTCCGCGGCGGCATCGGTCTTGACCAGCGGGTTGGCTGTACCCGGGCCGGGGCGGATCTCAGCGGTCTCAGGCATCGTCAGTCCTCCAGCTTGAACAGGCCCTTGAAGTCCTCTTCATCCCACTCTTTGACCTTCTGCCAGGTGTGCACGCGTTCCGCGTGATCCAAAGACGCCTTCGACGCGGCCACGATCGACTCGAGTGCCTCGACCTGCCCCAGCCCGCAAATGGCGGCAAGAGGAATGCCGACCAAGCCGAAAGCCTCGGGATTGGCCGTCGTCTCGACTGCCGAACCGACCCGGTTCAATCGGATGCTGATGTCGTCGATCTTCTTGCGATGGGTCTCGAGCTCACCCGGATCGACATGGAAACCTCCGGACATGTTTTTTCCCCTCCCTCAAGAACCCGCTCAGCGCAGGAAGTCGCCGCCGGTGAAGTAGTCGTCCTCGTGGTCCGTCTGCTGCCGACGCGCGGCGCGCGGCGGCGCGGGCGGGGCCGGGGGTGCGGGCGGCTTCGGGGCGGGAGGCGGCGGAGGCGCGTCGAGTTCGTCCTCGGCGACGAAGCGGTCGTCCTCGTCCGCCTCCTGGTGACCGCCCTCGACGTAGCCCGTCGGTTCGGGTTCCGGGTACTCGTTGTGCAGCTGGTTGACCAGCTCGTTCATCGTTTCGGTGCCCGCGATGGACGGCACGCCGGTCTGCATCGCGCCCGCGAGTTTGCTTTGCGCGCTCTGGACGACGCGTAGGATCTCCTGCGCGAGCGCGGGGTTGTCCCGCACGGACGGGCCGATCTCCAGGCCGACCAGGTTCCCCGCGTGGTTGACCTTGACCGAGATTTGGCCGTCCTTGCTGCGTTCGGACACCGAGACACTTTCGATCTCGGTGCGCATCTGATTCGCCTTCCGCTGGGCGTCGGCCAGTTTGGCCTCGAAATCAGCGAAGAGCTGCTCAGGGTTCGACACGCGAACCTCCCCTGTTCACGTCGTAGCCGTTCGGCGACCGAGTGTGGCATACGCGTCTGACATCGGGGAACGTTTGGCGGACATCCGCACCCCGGTCGTGTGGATCACCACAGCGACCTCCGGTTTTCCCTACCGGATCCGACGGTTTACCAGATGTTCTCGCAGGTCAGCAGCCCCTAACGTGCCAGGTATGACGATTTCGGACTGGAAACGCGCGGTCTACGCGCTCCTCGTGCTTCCGGGATACCTCGGTGGCGCGAAGGTCCAGCGTGGACTGACGCGGCGCTGGCTCGGGCAGGAGGGCGGGTCACGGCCGCGGTTCGTGGCGGCCTTCGGTCCGAGCGTGGTCGCGTTCCTGCTCGCTTTGCTGCTGTTCTATCTCGTCGGGCGCATAGCGACCTACGGGCTCTTCTGGTCCGGGAGCGACCCCGAGGGCACGTGGGGCGGGCCGACACTGACGGGAGCGTGGATCGTGCACTTCCTCATCGCGGCCGGGATGGCCGTTCCGATCTTCCTGGCCCTCCGGCCACTCACCAGGCTTCAGGCTCGCCTTCTCGGCTGAAACCCGTCTACCAGGTGTGATCGGCGCGGTATTGTGCGTGAGCGCAAGACATCGACCGATTGGGCCGGGGAGGGCTTCGATGGGTTTGTTCGGGGACGTGTGGGAGGCGGCCACAGGCCTGCTCGGCAAGACCGGGGCCGGCGCGGTGGCCGGTTTCGCCGTGGGCGGGCCGGTCGGCGCGATCGTCGGCGGCATCGTCGCCTCGAACGCGAGCGACGGCTCCGGCGCGGTCGATCAAGGCGGACTGACGCCCAAGCAGCTGCTCGAAGCCGTCGTGAACGGCCCTGGCACCGGCTCGTTGGAAGAGGCGCGCAGGGTCGGTGGCGAGCAAGCTCGGAACCAGACGCAGCTCCACGACGGGACCCGCGACGTGATGACGGCGTTGGAGTCCGCCTGGACCGGTGGAGCGGCGGACGCCGCGCGGGCGAAGCTTCAGCCGCTCGCCGACTCCTCCACGTCGGCGTCATCGAGCCTGGAGCGCAATTCGGGGCTGACGCAGACGCAGCTGGATCAATTCGTGTCGCTGAAGAACTCGCTGGACCGCGAAGTCGCCGCCGACCCACCGACCACGGGCACCTACGACGACGTGACGCCGTGGGACACCGACACCGAAGACAAGGTCAACCAGTACAACCAAAAGGCGCAGGCGAATCTCGAGCGCTACAACGCCTACAACGAGCAGTCCACCTCGAACAACGCCGGCCGGACCATCGACTACGGGCAGCTCGGCGCGTTCGACGGCGGGGATTTCAAGGTCGACGACAGCCGTCCCGGTCCTGGCGACGGTGGCAAAGTGCGGGGGTTCGACGGGCGCTCGGATTCCGGTGGCGACGGGTACCGGCCGCCTCCGGGCGGGGTACAGCCGCCGCCACCACCTCCGGGGCCTCCGCCGGCCGGCCCCGAAACGCCGAACCACCGGCCGTACGAGATCCCGCGCCCGCAGCCGTCCGATCCGGGCTTCCGCCCCGGCCAGTACGACGACGGCACACGCGCGGCGGGATACACGCCTCCGCAGCCCTCGTCGTATCCCGGCTATCAGCCGCCGTCATTCGGCCCCGGCACCGGCGGCGGCACCAACTTCGGCCCCGGTGGCGGCGGCAGTGGTTTCGGCCCCGGCTTCGGGCCCGGCGTAGGCAGCGGTTTCGGGCCCGGCTCGGGCTCGTCCGGCGGTCCTGGTAGCGGATCGGCGCCTGGACCCGGCCGCGGCAGTGGGGCGATGACTCCGGGCCAGCCCGGCCAGGCGGCCCGTCCCGGCATGCCCGGTGGCCCCGCCGGAGGCGCGGGCAGGCCCGGCGCACCGGGCATGGGCCCGATGAGCGCCGGCGCGGGCAAGGGAAAAGGCGGCGAGGACGAGGAGCACAAGCGCGCCTCCTACCTGCAAGAAGCCGACCCGGACAGCGTCTTCGGCGGCACTGAGACGAAGCCGGTCCCGCCGGTGATCGGGCTCTGATCGTGTTCGAAGCACCCCTGTACCTGCCTAAGACCGTCCTCCTCACCGCGTGGGAATGGGAACGCCACGGCACTCCGCCCGCGGTGCTCGGCCCGGACCACCTGTGGCTCACCGAAGAGACCAAGAAGAAGCTCGACGACGCGGTGCTCGACACCCTCACCGAGCTGAAGCTGGCCTCCGGAGGCACCCTGACCAGGGAGTTCCGCGACCTCCTCCGCGTGCTGGCCACCGGCCCGCTCCGGTTCACCGCCTGGCTCGGCGACATCGAGTCGGACGAGACCGGGAACATCCTCGTGTCGGCGTCGGGCCAGGACGCGGTCCGAGTGATCCGCCAGGACGAGAAGATCCGAATCGACGTCATCGACCCCGGCTACGGAGCCGAATCGCTGGTCGACATGTTGCCCCCGGTCGAACCGGCCCGGATCGACCCGGTCAAGATCCCGAAATCCCGGTTCTCGGGCCAGCCGGTCTACGAGGATTCGTACGATCTCGAAGACCCGACCGAGGAGCCCGAATACGACCCCTTGCCCTCGGCGCGGGAGCTGATGGCGGCGAAACGAACCGGCGTGCATCAGCTCTACGCGGCCAACAACGGCATCAGGAGCACTCCGCTGACCGTGGTCGACACCGCTCATGCCGGACGCGTCCTCACCTACGTGCTGCCCGGCGAGGACGGCGAACCGCTGGTCAGCTTCGAACCGGGGCGTCGGGATGTCCTGGTCGACGTCCTCTACGCGACCCTGCACGGACTGAAGTAAGGGGGATTTCGATGACTTCGTTCTTCGGGGACGTCTGGTTCCAGAACAGTGACGACGTCGTGGGCGGTGGCGCGGCACCGGCCGCTGGCCAGGGCTTCACCATGAGCGGCGACGAGATGCGGGCGCTGCTCAAGAAGTGCCAGGACCAACGCAACTTCATCCGCGTGCAGTTTCGAGACGCAAGAAAGTTGTCACAGGTCGTACCTCCTGGCAATGAACCAGCAAGCAAGCACGCGGTCGACGGTCCGAACGGTGTCAACGAAACCGGGCGATTCTATGAAGGGCATCTACGATTCCAGGACAATTACTTCACAGAACTCATCCTCCGGCTGGAAAAGGCACTAGGACTGACCGAGGAAGCCGACCGGCAAGCAGCCGACGCGACCAAGAAAAGCGGGACAATCGATTGACCTCACGACACCAGCTGGCCGCCTTCGCGTTGGTGGCCACCGGCACCCTGCTCCTGTCGGCTTGCGACGGCGACCGCACCAATCCAGGTACGCCGACACCAAGCGCATCTGCCTCGTCATCAAGCGCGAGTGTCCCGAACAGCGGAGCACCCGCTGTTCAGAACCCACTGCCGGCCAAGGTCCTCGACGGAAGCCCCTGTGACAGCGCGCTGACTCCTCAGCAACTCGAAACCTTCATCGGCGAACCGAGCCCTGGTAAACCCAAGACCGACGTCCTCGGCACCGCCTGCGACTGGAGCTCTGCATCCGGTAGCGGCGCAGGATTCTCGATCAGTTACCAGACCAAATCCGATCAGGGAATCAGCCTTCCTTACAAGAACGTGAAACCGAAGGCGGCTCGCTGGGTCGAACTCGATCCCATCGACGGTTATCCGGCGATCGGCTACACCAACATCCAGGATGACAATGGCTGCGCCGTCGTGGTCGGAGTCTCGGATCAACTCGCCTATTCGGTCTCTCTTTCCCTTGGCGACAAGGCGACTCAGCAGGGCAAGGACGGCTGCGTCCTTGGCCGCGACGTGGCCGCCGAAGTCCTGAAAAACCTCAAGGGGAGGGCGTAAGCCGCGCATAGACGGCCGCCGCGCCTTTGGTCAGGTTTTCGCGAGTGGTGGCCGGATCGGTCTTGGCGGCGACGAGACTGATCCGCACCATCGAGCGCCCGCTCGGGAACAGGACCTGGCCGCCGTCGGCGCCGAAGTGACCGCAACTGGCCTCGCCGATCGGCCTGGCCAGCGCCTCGCCGCGGTCGAAATCGCATTGCTCGCGAACGGCGGCGATGGCGGCGGCCGGGTCCGGCACGGACAGCACGGTCTGGCTCACGGAGACGTTCGGCGCGATTCCCTCCGAAAGATCCACCTGACCGGCGCGATCGCAGCGCATCTCGACCGTGTTGTACTTCGATCCGGGGGTTTCGCTCAAACTGAACAGATCCCGCTGCAGACCGTCGGTCGGCCGTTCGGTGATCGTGGTGAAGACCTCCGCCGGGAAGGCGGCGCAAGGGTCGGCGACGAGGTCGTACGGCGCGGGATAGCTCCGCACGGGCATGGACCGCGGCCCTTTGGCGACGTTCCGGCGGATGCCGTCGAGCAGCTTGGTCAAGGCGGCTTCGGGGTCGGGGAGCTCGGTGAAGCCGGAAATGCCGAGTTCCAGGATGTTGTAGTCGGTCTGGAGGCTCACCCTGATGTCGTCGGTGCCCCGGCGAGTACCGACCTTCAGGACGGCGTCCCGCCAATCCATCCGCAGCGAAAAGCGCGAGTGCAGGACGTTCAGGTGCACGCTCGTGCCGGACAGCTCCGGCGCGCCGGACACGGTGACGCCGCCGCCGCAGGTACTCACCCACGAGCCCTTTCCGGCGAGTTCGGGGCGGTCGCCGTCGGTGGTGCTCAGTCGATCGCCGCCCTGGAGGACACCGTCCTTCAACGCCATCCCCGCGCCGGCCAGGACCTCGGAGGTCAGGACCGCGCACGCGTTGTGGACGAATCCGCCTTGGAAGGTCGCGGGTGGTTCGGCGCTGGGAGCCTCCTTCAGCAGGAAGCGTTGCGGTGGCGGCGGGGCGGCGGTGTCGGCGGGGCCGGATCGAGGCAGGCAAGCCGCGCCGAGCAACGCGGGCACGACCAGCAGAAGTACACGTTTCATCAAGCCGGAACGCTACGAGTTGCCGTCGCGGAAGCCAGCCCACTCCGGAGTGGTCCATTTGCCGCGAATCCCGTACTGACCACCTAGAATGCGCGGATGACCAACACCGGCCGCAGGGGTCGCGAGCGGGCCGCGACCGATCAGGACATCCGCCGGACGGCGCGGGCGCTCCTGGTCGAGCAGGGGCCGGAGGCCGTGACCCTGCGGGCGATCGCGCGAGAGCTCGGCATCACGGCGCCGGCGTTGTACCGCTACTACGGTTCCCGCGACGATCTGGTCGAGCATCTTCGCGCGGACGTCGTCGCGGATCTGGCAGCCGGGCTCGCCGAGGACATCGCGCAGCTGCCGGACGAGGGCGCGCTGCGGCTTTTCGCCATCTGCAAGGGGTTCCGGCGCTGGGCGCTCGCGCACACCAAGGAGTTCACGCTGGTCTTCGCCTCACCCGCGGGCGACGACACGTTGAGCAGGCTCGGCGAGCCGTTCGGGCGGATCTTCCTCGCGGCGGCGGGCCAGGTGCTCGCGACGCACGATCTGGTGACGCCGTCGAACGACGTGGTCCCCGCCGAATTGCGCGACGATCTCACGTCCTTCCAAGAGGAACTCCTCGCCGTGCTGAAGGAGTCCGGGGCGACCTTCCCGCTCGAAAAGCTCGACCTCGGCGTGACGTACCTGATGATCCAGTTCTGGGCCCGGCTCTACGGGCACGTCACGCTCGAGGTCTTCGGCAACTATCCGATCCCGTTCTCGAAACCGGACGTCCTCTTCGACGCGATGCTGGCCGATCTCGCGCGCGAGATCGGCCTGTCCACCGAGTGACTACGCCGCGTGCCCGCCGTCGACCGAGACGGTCGAGCCGGTCACGTACTTGCTTTCCGGCCGCGCCAGGAACGACACGGTGGCGGCGACCTCCGACGGCGAGCCGTAGCGGTCGAACGCCGTCAGGCTCCGCTGGTCGGCGGCGTACGGGCCGTCGGCCGGGTTCATGTCGGTGTCGGTCGGGCCGGGGTGGACGATGTTCACGGTGATGCCGCGCGGCCCCAGTTCCCTGGCGAGGCCCTTGGTCATGCCCAGCAGCGCGGTCTTGCTCACCGCGTACAGCGACATACCGGGGCCGGGCACGCGGTCCGAGACGCAGCTGCCGATGGTGATCACGCGGCCGCCGTCGCCGAGGTGCTTGGCCGCGGCCTGGGTGGCCACGTAGACACCGCGGACGTTGATCGCGAGCACGCGGTCGATGTCCTCCAGGCTCGTCTGGTCGAGCGGGCCGACGAAGCCGACGCCCCCGTTGTTGACCAGCACGTCGAGCCTGCCGAACTCGGCGACCGCCGTGTCGACCGCGGAGACCACGGCCGCGGCGTCGGCGCTGTCGGCCTGGATCGCCAGCGCACGGCGGCCGAGCGCCTTGATCTTGTCCACGACACCGGCCGCGAGTTCGGCGTTGTTCTGATAGGTGAGCGCGATGTCGGCGCCGTCCTCGGCGAGCCGGATCGCCGTGGCGGCACCGATCCCGCGGCTGCCGCCGGTCACCAAAGCCACCTTGCCGTCGAGGGTCATGGGGTGTTCTCCGTTCGATTTCGTTGTCCTTGAACAACTCCATCGAATCGCCTCACGACCCTCGACGCTGGCGCAAATCGGCCACGGCGTTACAGCACGATGTTGACCAACCGTCCCGGCACGACGATCACCTTGCGCGGGGTGCCGTCGCCGACCAGCGCGGCGACCTTCTCGTCGGCCAGCGCGGCCGCCTGCACGGCGTCCTTGCCCGCGTCGGCGGGCACGGTGACGCGGGACCGCACCTTGCCGTTGACCTGGATCGGATACTCCACCGAATCCTCGACCAGGTACTTCTCGTCGACGACCGGGAACGGCCCGTGCACCAGGGAATCCGCGTGGCCCAGGCGCTTCCACAGCTCCTCGGCCAAGTGCGGGGCCAGCGGCGCCAGCATCAGCACCAGTGGCTCCACCAGTTCGCGCGGCGTGGCCTCGGCCGAACCGTAGGTCTTGGTGACGTAGTTGTTCAGCTCGATCAGCTTCGCGCCGGCGGTGTTGAACCGCATCTCCGCGTAGTCCTCGCGGACCCCGGCGACCGTCTTGTGCAGCTGCTTGCGATCCTCGTCCGTGGCGTCCACATTGGACACTCGCAGCTCGCCGGACTCCTCGTCGACGACCAGGCGCCACAGCCGCTGCAGGAACCGCTGCGCGCCGACGACGTCCTTGGTCGCCCACGGCCGCGAAACGTCCAGCGGCCCCATCGACATCTCGTAGAAGCGGAAGGTGTCGGCGCCGTAGTCGGCGGCCATCTGGTCAGGCGTCACGACATTCTTCAGGCTCTTGCCCATCTTGCCGTATTCCTGCTTGACCTCTTCTTCGCCGAAGAAGAACTTGCCGTCGCGCTCCACGACCTGGTCGGCCTGGACGTGCACCCCACGGGCGTCGGTGTACGCGTACGCCTGCACGTAACCCTGGTTGAACAGCTTCCGGTACGGCTCCCTGGACGACACGTGGCCCAGGTCGAACAGCACCTTGTGCCAGAACCGCGAGTACAGCAGGTGCAGCACGGCGTGCTCGACACCGCCGACGTACAGATCCGTGCCGCCGGGGTCGTCGACGCCGTGCTCGGCGGGCCGCGGCCCGACCCAGTACGCCTCGTTCTCCGGCGCGACGAACACGTCCTGGTTGGTCGGGTCCAGGTACCGCAGCTGGTACCAGCAGGAACCCGCCCAGTTGGGCATGGTGTTGATGTCGCGGCGGTAGGTCTTCTTGCCCTCGCCCAGATCCAGTTCGACCTCGACCCAGTCGGTGGCGCGCGCCAGCGGCGAGGACGGCGTGCTGTCCCTGTCCTCCGGGTCGAACGTCACCGGCGAATAGTCGGCGACCTCGGGCAGCTCGACCGGCAGCATGCTTTCCGGCAGCGCGTGGACCCGGCCGTCCTCGTCGTAGACCACCGGGAACGGCTCGCCCCAGTAGCGCTGACGCGAGAACAGCCAGTCGCGCAGCTTGTACTGGACGGTGCCGCGGCCGTGCTCGTTCTCCTCCAGCCAGCCGATCATCGTCTTCTTGGCCTCGTCGACGCCCATGCCGTCCAAGAAGCCCGAGTTGATCGCCGGTCCGTCGCCGGTGAACGCCTTGCCGTCGAAACCTTCCGTCGGCTGAACCGTGCGGATGATCTCCAGGCCGAATTTCTCGGCGAACTCCCAGTCGCGGGTGTCCTGGCCGGGGACGGCCATGATCGCGCCCGTGCCGTAGCCCATCAGGACGTAGTCGGCGACGAAGACCGGGATCTCCTTGCCGTCGGCCGGATTCACCGCGTAGGAGCCGGTGAAGACGCCGGTCTTCTCCTTGTTCTCCTGACGGTCCAATTCGGACTTGCGCGAAGCGGCGGCGCGGTATTCGGCGATGGCTTCGGCCGGGGTGGCGGCGTCGCCGGTCCAGCTCGCGTCGACGCCTTCCGGCCACGTGGCGGCGGTCAGTTCGTCGACCAGCGGGTGCTCGGGCGCGACCACCAGGTACGTGGCGCCGAACAGGGTGTCCGGCCGGGTGGTGAAGACCTCGATCTTCTTGTCGCCGGACGCGAACGAGACCCGCGCGCCGTGCGAGCGGCCGATCCAGTTGCGCTGCATGGACTTGACCTTCTCCGGCCAGTCCAGCAGATCCAGGTCGTCGACCAGGCGATCGGCGTAGGCGGTGATCCGCATCATCCACTGACGCAGATTGCGCCGGAACACCGGGAAGTTGCCGCGTTCACTGCGGCCGTCGGCGGTGACCTCTTCGTTCGACAGCACCGTGCCCAGACCGGGGCACCAGTTCACCGGCGCCTCGGAGAAGTAGACCAGCCGGTGCGTGTCGATGATCTCCAGCTGCTCGGCGCGGGTCAGCTCGCACCAGTTGCGGCCGTCGGGCGTCCGGCGCTTGTCCTGCGCGTACTCGGTCTCCAGCTCGACGATCGGCCGGGCCTTGCCCGCCTTCTCGTCGTACCAGGAGTTGAAGATCTGCAGGAAGATCCACTGGGTCCACTTGTAGTAGTCCGGGTCGATCGTCGAAATCCGGCGACGCTCGTCGTGCCCCAGCCCCAGGCGCCGGATCTGGCGCAGGTAGGTCTCCATGTTCTCTTCGGTCGTCTTGCGCGGGTGCTGCCCGGTCTGCACCGCGTACTGCTCGGCGGGCAGCCCGAAGGCGTCGAAGCCCATCGTGTGCAGCACGTTGCGGCCGATCATGCGGTGGTACCGCGCGAAGACGTCCGTCGCGATGAAGCCCAGCGGGTGCCCGACGTGCAGGCCGGAGCCCGACGGGTACGGGAACATGTCCTGGACGAACAGCTTGTCCGACGGGACCTCACCGCTCTCGTCCGCGAGCGGGCCCACCGGGTTCGGTGCGTGGTAGGTGCCGTGGTCGGACCAGTAGTCCTGCCAACGCTGCTCGATCTGGCCCGCCAGCTCCGCCGTGTAGCGGTGCTGAGGTGCCGCGTCGGCGCCTTCGCTCGCCTGGTTCATCGCCGAAATCCTCCGTGCTCATCCACGTCAAGCCACTCCAGAAACAACTCGACCCCTCAGCCCGGAGGGCATGAGGGGTCGCCGCGCTGGTCCCGGCCGTTCGGCCGAGTTCAGCGCGGCAGGCTAAGGAGCAGCCGAGCCGTGTTCATGGGGCCAGTTTAACGCCCAGGTCAAAGGCGTTCCGAGGGGACCGCCAGAGCGATGAACTGGGTCACCTGGGTCGCGGAGAAGTTGTTGTCGCTGACCAGGACAAGGCTGCGCTCCCCGTTCGGGAGGGGCGGGCCCCAGGTCATGCCCTCGACGTTGTCCACCGTGGACAGCTTGAAGTCCGCGAGGTCCGCGAGCAGCCGCTTCTTGACCGGCTTGACCTTCTTCGCGTCGGCCAGCGAGGGCGTCTTCAGGATGTTCGTGGCGCCCTTGGTGTCGATCTCGTAGATGCGGATCTTGTTGCCGACGCCGGTGACGAACGACCGCTCCATCACCAGGTAGCGGGTCGGATCGGCCTGGTCGACGGCCAGCAGCGACGAGATGCCGGTGGTCGCGAACGCGCCCGGCGGGTTCGGCGACGCGAAGACCTTCTCCTGCGGGTACGCGTACTGCGCGAGGACCGGCCCGAACCGCGACTGCACGGTGATCCGCGAAAGGGCGCCCGACGTGGTGTTCGCCTCCGGACCGTCCTGGAGCAGCGGGCCCTCGACCGAGCTGGCGATCAGCGACCCGAAGCCCGCGAAGGTGAGGCCTTCGAAGGCGAGGTTCTGCCGCGGCCCGGCCGTCTCGGCCATCTTCTCGTTGGCGGGAATCGGCAGGTCACGGACGTAGGCGCCGTCGCGCTTCGCCTCGCGGATCGACGGGTCGATCCGGGCCGCGGCCGACCGCTCGCCCTCCTGGGACCAGACGTACTGGCCGGTCCAGGGGTCGACGCGCAGCTCCTCGGGGTCGATCGTCTGCATGTTCGGCGGCTGGGCCGGGTCGTTCTTCGCGAGCGGCGGGTACGGCGTGCCGTCGGGACGCAGGAGCGGCTTGGTGCCGGTGAAGGTCACCGGGCCGAGTCCCTTGGCGTCAAGGGTGAACTTCGCCGTGTAGAACCGCGCGGGGTCGATGGCGGAGCGGTCGTCGCAGATCAGCGCGTACTCGCCGGTGCGGGGGTCGAAATCGATGCTGGACAGGCCGCCGACGACGGTGCCTTCGAAGGGCAGGGCGTTCGGGACGATCTGTTCCCCGATCAGGCGAAGCGGACGGTGACCCGCTTCGGCGGCCGGTGCGGCCATCAGGGTGAGGGGAACGGCCCCGATCAGGGCGAGAGTGAGAGCACGGCGTGACATGGCCTGTAGCACAGTCGATCAGGGTATCCGGCAGGTTGCCGGGACGTCACGCTTATCCTCGTGGAGTGTTCGTCATAGCGCTGGTCCCGATCGTGCTGGGTGTCCTCGTCGGCTGGGGTGGATTCCTCGGCCTGCGCGAGAAGCTGCCGCGTGACCGCGGCGCCGGCGTGCGCACCGCCGCCACGATGCGCAGCGAGGAGGCCTTCCGGCTCGGCAACAAGGTCGCCGGTGTCCCCACACTGGCGGGCGGCCTGATCGCCGTGCTCGCGGGGATCGCCGCGCTGGTCATGCCGACGACGTTCGGGCTGCTGCTCGCCTCGTTCGTCGGCGTTGCCGGGATGATCGCGCTGGTCGCGGCCGGGGGAGTGCTCGGCAACCGCGCCGCCGCGACGGTGCCGGAGCCCGAACCGGAGCGGCCCGCCGGCTGCAGTGGCTGCGCTTGCGGCACCTGCGGCGTCTTCAAGAAGGCCGACACCGCCACCGCCTAATTGCGCTGGAGGTCTCCTGGGTGGGTGGCCAGCAGCGCCAGCGGGATGCCCTGACGCCGCAGCACCTGGCCCCACAGGTCGTGGTGCGGCGACGCGAGGACGTCGCTGGGCAGCGCCGGGACGATCACCCAGTCGTCGCGGTCGATCTCGTTCGCCAGCTGGCCGGAATCCCAGCCCGCGTACCCGGCGAACACCCGCACCCCGCGGACCTTCGGCACCAGGATCTCGGGATCGGTGTCGAGGTCGACCAGCGCGACCGGGCCGCGGACGGCGATCACGCCGGGCACGCTCGACGCCGTCTCGCCGGTCCGCAGCGCGGCAAGGCACAACGCGGTCTTCTTCTCGACCGGCCCGCCGACGAACACCGACTGCGGCTCGGCGACGTGCCCGCCCCAGTTGGGGAGCACGTCGTACACCGGCACGTCACTCGGCCGGTTGAGCACGACGCCGAGCGTTCCCTCGTCCCGGTGATCGATGACGAACACGACGGTTCGCCGGAAGTTGGGATCGAACATCGTGGGGGCGGCGACCAGGAGCGTTCCCGGTTCGACCTCGGCGTCCGCTGGCACGTCCGCCATGATCCCACTTCGAGCGGGGACAAATCGTCCGGCTCTGGGAACAACAGCATCACGAGCACCGTTGGACACAACGGTCGGTGCGCTTTCCGTGTCCCCCGGGCTCACTGAAGAACCGCCTTTGTGGAATACCGTCCGGCTGGAGCCACACTGCGCATAGCCGCCGAGAGGCGACCTCAAAGCGCATCGACCACCTTTATAGGCTGCTGCCGTGACGACCACCGCCACGGCGCCCACCAGGGCGTTCGTCCGCGACCGTGACTTCCTCCGACTACTGTTCACGCGGTTCTCCGCGCACTGGGGCAACGGCATGTACCAGGCCGGGCTGGCCGGTGCCGTCCTCTTCAATCCCGAACGCGCCGCCGACGCGCTCGCCATGGCCGGCGGGTTCGCGGCGTTGCTGCTGCCGTACTCGATCGTCGGCCCGTTCGCGGGCGCGCTGCTTGACCGCTGGGATCGCCGGAAGGTCTTGATCTTCGCGAGCCTCCTGCGGTCGGTCACCATCCTCGCGACGGCCGTCGCCGTGGGCTCGGGCGCGGCCGGGATCGGGCTGTTCTCCCTGGCGCTGGCGTCCGAAGGTGTCTCGCGGTTCATCGGCTCGGGGCTGTCCGCGTCGCTTCCGCATGTCGTCGAAGAGAAGTCCGTGGTCGCCGCGAACGCCTTCGCGGCCACCTGGGGTTCGGTGCTCGCCGTCGTCGGGGGCGGCTGCGCGATCGGCCTCCGCGCGCTGACCGGCGCCGACGACGCCGGTTCCGCCTGGGTCACCGCCGTCGCCGCGCTGGGCGGGATCGGCGCCGCCGTCCTCGCCGCCGGATTCACGCGCGGGCTGCTCGGGCCCTCGACGGTCGACGAGCCGTCGAACCCGGCCCTCGCCGTCGCCCGAGGCCTGGCCGACGGCGCGAAGGCGGCCTGGCGCACGCCCAGCGTCACGGCCGGGTTCGTCGCACTGTTCGCCCATCGCGCGTCGTACGGCATCTCGCTGCTGGTGACCGTGCTGCTGATGCGCAACCACTTCGCCGCCGGGATGACCGGGCTGGGCCAGATGGCCGCGTTCGCCGGTGCCGGGATCCTCGTCGCCGGGCTGCTGACCGCCCGGCTGATCAAGCGGTTCGGCAGGGTCCGCGTCGTGGTGGGGGCGCTGGTGCTGGCGGCGGTCGCGCAGTCCGCGCTCGGGCTGCCGATGGCGATCCCCACCGCGTTGCTCGCCGCGTTCCTGGTGACCGGGGCCGGGCAGGTGCTGAAACTGTGCGTCGATTCCTCGGTGCAGCTCGACGTCGCCGACGAGGCGAGGGGGCGGGTCTTCGCGCTCTACGACACGCTTTTCAACATCACCCAGGTCGTCGCGGTCTCGCTGGCCGCGACGGTGATCCCGGCCGACGGCCGCTCGCCGGGGCTGCTCGTCACGGCGACCGTGCTCTACCTGGCGGGAGCCGCCGGTCATCTGCTCACCGTGCGAAAACGCCAGATCCGGTGATATGGCGCGGGCGTTGGCATTAGGGTGACGCTTACCGACACCGGGTGGCGTATGCCCGGGATCCAGCACCAGCGGGGGCTCAAGTGACGACGGCCGGCGACGACAGCGCACGCCTCGAAGCGCGCAATGCCGCCATGAAGGACCAGGTCGACACGCTGCTCGAACAGTTCGAGCGCCAGACGGCCCAGCTCCGGGACGCGCAGGAAGCCGCTTCGCAGACTTCGGCGACGGTGGTCTCGCAGGACGGCCTCGTCCGTGCCACCATCGACGCGACCGGCACCCTCGCCAAACTCGAGATCCAGCCGAACGCCTTCGAGCGCACCAACCCCGCGCAGCTGGCCAACACCGTGCTGACCCTGGTCCGCCAGGGATCGCTGCAGGTCAAGCAGCAGGTGGCCGAGCTGATGGCCCCGATCACCGAAGGCCTGCCGGATCTCTCGGACTTGATCGAAGGCGCGCCTTCGCTCCAAGGGCTGATGCCGGCCATCCCGGATTTCCTCGCGGCCGAAGAAGAAGAGGCACCGGCGAAGTCCGACGAAGACTTCGACGCCCCGCTGATGATCAAGGACGACACCCCGCCGCCTCCTCCGCCACCGCCTGCTCCGCCCGCGCCGCCGACACCGAAACCGGTTCCGAAACGGGTGCGCCAGCAGGACGACGATGAGGAAGAGCCGCCTTCGAGCTGGCTGACCAGGGGGGTCTGATGCCGAACGGTGGGGGCGGCGCCGGATTCACCGCGGATCCGGACGCGGTGAAGTCGGCCGCGGCCAAACTGGGGATCGCCGCGGACCAGCTGGACGAAGCCGGCAAGGAACTGCTGGCCGCGATGAACTCGCTCGGCCAGTGCTGGGGCAACGACGACGCGGGCAAGGAGTTCGCGAAGGACTACGAGCCGGGCGCGCAGGGCTCGTCCGAGGGATTCGCGAACGTCGTCGAGGCGCTGCGGGGGATGCAGCACAACGTCGAACGGTCGATGACCGCGTTCACGAACGCCGAGGAAGAGATCAAGTCGACGCTGGACAAGAAGGTCTAGCGCCGTGGGTATGGAGATGCCCGACGCGGTCAAGTGGCTCTTGCCGATCGTCGTCGGTGAAAGCTGGCCCGAAGGCGACGAGGACAAGCTCCGCGAACTGCGCGACGCCTGGCACAACGCCTCGAAGGCGATCCAGCCGATCGCCGACACCGCGACCAAGGGCGCCACCGAGGTCCTCGGTGGCTGGAGCGGCCAGGGCGCGGAGAAGTTCGCCGAAGCCTGGAAGAAGTTCGTCGAGGGCGACGAGGCGTACTTCAAGTCGCTCGCCGATTCTTCGAAGGCGCTCGGCGACTCGTGCAACGCGACCGCGCTGGACGTCGAGTACACGAAGTACATGATCATCATCTCGCTGGTGATCCTCGCCGCGCAGATCGTCGCGATGATCGCGGCCGCTGCGGTGACGTTCGGCGGATCGACGGCCGGGATCGCGCCCGCGCAGATCGCCACCCGCATGACCGTCCAGATGATCTTCCGCCAGCTGATGCAGAAGCTCGCGCAGGAAGGCTTCAAGAAGGTCGCGAAGGAACTCCTGGAGAAACTGCTCAAGGAGGGCCTGAAGAAGATCGGCAAGGAAGTCCTGCAGAACACGGCGATGAACCTCGCCATGGACGCGGGGATCCAGGGCCTGCAGATGGCCAAGGGCGACCGCGACAGCTGGGATTTCAGCAAGACCAAGGATTCCGCGATCAGCGGCGCCGTCGACGGCGTGGTCGGTGCGGGCAGCAGCAGTATCGGCAAGGGCGCCACCAAGGGACTTTCGGATAGCGTCGGCGGACAGATCGTCGACAGCGCGGCGCGCGGTGCCGTCCGCGGTGCGGCCGAAGGGGTCGCCAGCACGGTCGGGCAGGCCGCCGTCACCGGTGACCTGGACAAGCTTTCGGCCAAGGACGTGCTGATGGGCGCGTCCGGCGGGGCGGTCGGCGGCGGTGTCGACGGGGCCAAGAGCCAGATCGGCGACATCAAGGCCGCGAACACGCCCGGTCCTTCGGCGGGTGACGGGCCTTCGACGCCGGATGTGGATACCGGGGATTCGGGGACGCCTTCGCGTACGCCGGGTTCTTCGGACTCGGGTTCCGCTACGCGGTCGGACACTTCGTCGGGGTCGGACACTTCTTCGGATTCCGCTTCGCGGTCGGACTCTTCTTCGTCGGATCCGGACTCTTCATCGGACTCCGGTTCGTCCACGCGGTCGGACTCGGGTTCTTCGGCGGATCCCTCTTCGCGGCCGGACTCTTCGCCGGATCCGGCGCCACGGTCCACTTCGGACAGTGACGCTTCGCCGCGGAGTGCCGATCCGCAGCCGCAGCGGGCGGCCGACGGCGACCGGGTCAGCCAGTCCTCGACGCAGGCTCCGGAACGTCCGGCGGACGCCCCGGCGAACACCGGTGACGGTCAGCGTGCGGCGCAGAACGCACCGGCCGCGGACAACGGATCCGGTCAGCAGCAGCAACAACAGGCCGCGGCGGGGAATCAGCAGCAGGCACCCGCCGCCCAGTCGCAAACCCCCGCGGCGAGCCCTGCCCAGACACCCGCGAGCGCTCCGGCACAAACGCCGGCGGCCGGTCCGTCACAGGGACCGGCGCCGAGCCCGTCGCACAGCCCTTCGCCGAGTCCCTCGCAGTCCAGTGCGATGCCGCCCGCCGCTTCCGCTGGTGCGCCGTCGAGTTCCGGTGGCTACGGCATGGCGTCGAACCCCGGCTCGTCCGCTCCGTCGGGTGGCTACGGCATGGCGCCCGGCGGCAACCCGCCCGGCAATGGGCCCACGCCAGGCGGCTTCCCGCCTGGCGGACACGATCCGTCCCGGCCCGCACGGCCGAACGACAGCGTCCAGGCCGCGGGCCTCGCCGGCAACGGCGGACCGCAGCAGCCGCGGTTCGACCAGCCGCCGATGCCCTTCCAGGGCCAGCAGCCGATGCAGCCGCCGCCTCCTCCGGGTGGTTTCGCGCCTCCTCCTCCGCCGCCTCCGGGTGGTGGCGGCGGACCGATGCCGCATCGAGGACAGCAGGGGCAACCCGGCCCGATGGGGCCGCGTCCGACCGGGCCGCAGCCGCCGCCCCCACACCACCCTGGTCAGGGTGGACCTCCGCAGCGTCAGCGTCCTCAGGGGCCGCCGCCTCCAGGGCCGCAGGGTCCGCCGCGGCCACCACAGGGTTATCAGGGCAGGCCCGGCCCCGGTCCGGGCCAGAACGGCGGGGTTCCGCCGCGCCCGCAGACACCTCCGCCCGGTCCGCCTCCTGGCAACCGCGGTCCGGCGGGATATCCGCCGCGGCCCCAGCATCCGGGCAACGGCCCGTTCCCCGGCAACCGCGGCCCGATGCCGCCGCCTCCGCCCGGTCACCACCCCGGTCAGCCGGGACGTCCCGGACAGCAGCCCGGACGGCCGATGCCGCCCGGTGCCGAACCGCCGCGTTTCGGTGGTCCGCAACGTCCGCCGCAGGTCCCGGCCCCGCGTCCCGGCCACGACGCGAACACCGGGCCCCAGCAGCGTCCGCCGCAGCAGCAGCCGCCGGTGCGGCCGGTCGAGCACGCGCCGCAGCAGGTGCCGCAGGACCGCGGCGGGAACCCGCCCAAGGACACCGAGCTCCCGAAGGACACCCAGGCTCCCAGGGACACCGAAGTCCCCAAGGACACCCAGGCTCCCAAGGACACCGAAGTCCCCAAGGACGCCGAGACGCCGAAGAACGTCGAGGCCCCGAAGGACGTCGAGACCCCCAAGGACCCCGACGCTCCGCACGACACCGAGGCGCCCCAGGACGTCACGCCCGACGACAAGACCGACAGCACCGACGGGGCCGACAAGACCACTGTCGACGAGCCGTACCTGACGGACCCGGATTTCCACACGGACGATCCCGCCGCTTACCGCGCGCTCGCCGAGACGCAGATCGACAAACGCGGTTTCGACAAGGACACCGGGGAAGCGCGGAGCGAACAGGTCCGCCGCGAAGGTCTCGCCAAACGCGACGCCCACGAAGATCCGCGTGTCAAGGAAATGTCGGATCAGGGCGCCTACGCGGTGCACAGCTACACGCGCACCGACATGGCCGAGCGGATCACGCACGCCCAGCGCCACGGCGGCCCGGAGCTGGACGCGCTCCGGCCGCATATCGAGGCGATCACCTCCGGCCTCAACGAGATGCCCGCCTACGAGGGCCTCGTCTCGCGGCGGGTGAACTTCGGCGGCAACGAGAGCGCGATCCGGGCCTTCCTCGAAGCGCACGCCAAGGGCCAGGTCATCGTCGACCCGCAGATGCTGAGCACGTCGCGGGTCACGCCCGAGCATCCGCGCAGCAACTTCCCCGGCGAAGTCGAGATGCGCATCCAGTCGAAGACCGGACGCCACATCGAAGACCTCGCGTCCAAAAAGGACGAACGCGAAGTGCTGATGAAGTCGGCGACGCAGCTGCGGGTCACCGACGTCAAGATGGGCCCGGGGCATCCCGAACACCCGGACTACAAGAAGCGGCTGGACGACGGTTCGCCGAACGATCTGCCGAAGTGGATCGTCGAATGCGAAGAGGTCGTCGCCGGTGAAGACGGCCACCTGAGACCGGACGAGGTCCACCAGAAGGTCGCCGAGCGGCGCGACTACAACAACGCCGTGCAGGAGCGGCTGGCGCAGGAGGCCGCCGACCAGGAAGCCCAGCTGCGCCGCGATCACCCGGAGCTGTTCCAGAACCAGGGCCTCGGCGGGCTCGAAACCAAGCTGGCCGACGGCAAGGGCGGCTGGGTCGACGCCGCGGACGCGCCGGTCCGGGAGGCCCCGAAGCCGCCGAGGGAGCACGCTCCCGACGGAGGCTGGTCCGAGCTGGCGAAGCCGCTCGAAGAGGGTGGGACGCCGGTCATCCACGCCGGTTCGACCGAGACGCCGCACCAGCAGGTCCGGCTGGTCATGGACGAGCTTCCCGCGATCGGCGAGGCCAACACCCGCAACTACTACGCGCCCGAATCGTGGAAGGACGGCTACCAGACGAACTCGGCCGAGGCACTGGTCGCGTTCGAGAACCGGATGAACGGTGGCGACGCCGTGGCCGGGCCGTCGACGGGTGGTTCGCCGCTGCAGCACGTCAGCGACCGGCTCGGCGGGCAGTGGTCGGATCGGAACGGTTTCGCCGACATCGCCCGTGAACTGGGCGAACGTCCGGTCGGTGCGCGGACCGCGGTGGCGTTCGAGCATCACGCCGCCGCCGATCCGAACGCGCCGGAAGGCTCACCGCGGTCCAAGGACCGGATCGAGACGCGCATCGTCGCCGCGGTGAACACGCCGCACGGCGTGGTCTTCGCCGACCCGATGACCGGGCGGCTCGCGACGCTGCCCGACGATCCGACGTCGATCAAGGCGATGCCGATGGGCGGCGGCGACGCTCCGCACACGCCGGAAGCGCCGGAGCGCACGCATACCGAAAGCCCGGTCCAGGAGCAGGCGCCCAAGACCGAACTCGACATCGCCGAGCGGCTCAAGGGACCGGAAGAAACGCCGGCCCGAATCGACGAGAGCTACCTCGGCGACGAGAACTTCCGTGGCACGCCTGAGGATCACAAGAGCCTCCGTGACCGCTACGACAGCGCCGAACTCGCCGAGCAGGCCCGCGAAAAGGCGTTGAAGCGTCTCGAAGCCAGCCCGCTGAAGGACCGCGTCTCGCCCGAAGCGGCCGAAGCGATCTACTCGTACTCGCGCGAACACGCCTACGCGATCAACGAAGCGAACCGCAAGGGTGAGTCGCACCCCGACTTCGAGAACGCCCAGCGCAGCACCAGGGCGATCGTCGGCGCGCTCAACGAGCTGCCGGACTTCCACGGCGAGGCCATCCGCGGTATCGACACCAAGGGCGACATGCAGGCCGCCGCGATCATGGCGGCGCATTACGAGCCCGGCCAGACCGTGCCCGAGCCGACGATGACCAGCTCCACCATCAAGACGTCGCCGGACACGAAGTCGAAGTTCGGCCAGGACGTCGAGATCCACATCGTCTCGAAGACGGGCAAGGACGTCTCGTCGCTCGCCGAGAACCCCGGCGAGAACGAGGCCATCAACAAGCCGGCCACGCAGCTTTACGTGCACAGCAAGGAGTTCAAGACTCCGCCGCTGGTCGACCGGCCGAAGTGGGTCATCCACGCCGAAGAGGTCACGCCCGGCGACCCGCGCTACCTCGACCCCGAGACCGCCAAGCAGAAGATGGACGAGCGGCGGGCCCGGCACGCCGCGGAGGCACCCGAGCTCGCGCGCCTCGCCCAGGCGCAGTCGATGGCGCGTCTCGGTGGTTTCGACGAGCCGCAGACCCCGCACGTCACCACGGAGAACCCGGCGGACCACAAGGTCGCGGACGCCGACAAGGGACCCGAGTACGGCGAGCAGCCCGTCACCGACGACACGATCGAGCTCCGCGCCCCGGAGCGCGACTACTCGTCGATGGCGGTCGCGACCAACCCGCCGAGCGAGCCGGCGATCCACGCCGGTTCGGCGAGCCCCGAGCAGCAGGCCGCGTACATCGCCGACCGGCATCCGCGGCTCGGCGAGGTCAACCCGCATTTCAACGACCCCGACGCGCTGGCGAACGGTTACCGCTCCAACTGCACCCGCACGCCGGGCGCGTACATGGACCGGCTGAACGGCATCGACTCGACCGCCGGCCCGCTGCTCGTGCACGAGATGGACAGCCGCGGCACGCTGGAGCACGTCGAAGAGCGGTTCGGCGGGCAGTTCTCCGACCGCGCCGACTACGACACCGTCATCCGCGAGATGCGCGGCATGCCGACCGATCACCACGCGGTGGTCGCGGTGAAGTACCTCGACGAGAACGGCGTCGAGCGCGGCCACGTGGCCATGGTGGCGAACACGCGTGACGGCGTCGCGTTCATCGACCCGCAGTCGGGCGCGCTGATGAACCTGCCGCATCCGCCGCTGGGCGTGAAGCTGATGCACGTCGGGGTCCCGGAGGGCCCGGCCGCGCAGCACGCCGACGCCCACACCACGCGATCGGAAACGACGCGGCCCGTCGACCCGCGAATCGCCTACGCCAGGGACGACACCCCCGACGTGCAGCCGTCGCGGATCGGGCCGGACGGCCGTCCGATCGTGACGCCGCCGCACGACGCGGGCTACGGCATGGCCCACGACGAGCCGTCGCACGGGGACCGGGCCGATGGCGAGCGGTTCCTGAACGATCCCGAGGTCGCGGCCGCGGTGGACGGGCTGGACCCGGACAAGAAACGGGCCGTCCACGAGGACGAGAACGGCGTCAAACACGACGTCGGCCCGATGCGGGACTTCATCCGCGAGCAGCTGCCCGCGCATCCGGAACTCGTCCGGCTGATGGAGCACCCGGACAACGCGTACCTGCGGGCCTCACTGCTGAACAACCCGATGACCATCGGCAGCCTGCTGCTGCACCCGGAAGCCATCCCGATCCTCGAAGACGCCCTGCGCGACGTCGACGAACGCGGCTACCAGATGATCGACGACGTCCACCAGGACGGTCCCGGCGACACCCCGCTGACGCAGGAGCAGCGGGACCTCGCGAACGCGGCGGCGGATATCGCGGACGCCGCGGACCCACAGGATCGGTACCACGCCGGATTCGATCGCGCGGACAAGGGCGATCCGGCGAAGATCCAGGAATTCCTCGACGCCGAACGGGAGGCGTGGCCGCGGAACCAGGGCGATCTCAACCGGATCGCCGAGCGGATCGCGGAGGACAACAACGGCGAGTCTTCGGGGCGTCCCGGTCCGAAGGACGACGACCGCGCGAAGGCGAAGATCGCGGGCTACGACGGCGACGCGTCGAAACTCACCGACCTGGTGGGCGTGAAGATCCAGTTCGACACGCTGGCCGACGTCTACAACGCGCTGGACGCGGTGATGGCCGATCCGGATCTCGAAATCGTCAGCTTCGACGACCGGTTCGCGAATCCGCAGGACAGCGGGTACCGCGATCTGCAGATGAACGTCCGGTTGCCGAACGGGCACGTGGCCGAACTGCGGCTGCACCTGCGGCATATCGACACCGTCTCGGCCTACGAACACGCCCTGTACGAGGTCCGCCGCGACTTCCCGACCTACAACCGGACGCTGGACGAGGACAACAAGAAGCGGTTGTCCCCGGAACAGGCCCTGCTCGAAGCGGCGCTGATGGACCGGGTCCGGGAGAAGTTCATGGCCGGACTCCGCAAGGGGCTGCCTCCGGAGGAGAACACGTGATCCAGACGCCGTCCTTCTACACGTATTTCGGGAAGACCTACCGCGTCGAGTCGACTCCCGACGGGGGCCTGACGGGTTACCTCCTCAACCTGAGCTCCGGCGAGTTCGACGAAAAGCCGGAACACGTCCGCGAGGTCCTGCGGGCGATGGCGAGTTCGGACATCAGCAAGGTGCCCGAGGAGAAATTCGTCCAGGAGACCGAACGCGCCCGTGCGTACGAGCTCAAGGGCGACGGTCCGATCTTCGCGCTCTACGAGACCATCGACGGCCTCTACCAGCAAGCGAAGCGCGAGAACCGTCGCGTGGAGCCGCAGGAATCGGCGTTGATCAAGTCGCTGCGCAAACGCACCTTCAAGATGTGGGAGGACGAACTGGCCCGCCGCGCCGCCGGTGAGCCGCCGTCGTTCCGCGCGGAGCCGCGTTTCCCGAACCGGGCGCGATGATTCACGTGGAACAACTCACTCCGGAACAACAGCGCGGGCTACTGGTCCAGATCGGCAGGCTCATCCTGGCGGGTATCACCGACCCCGCCCACGCCGCGGTCGCCGATTTCCGGCAGGCCGGGGAGCACACCGAACTCGAGGGCCACAACCTCGCGCCCGCGCCCGAGCTGAACGAGCTCTTCGGCAGGCTCCGCACCGGGATGTACACGACCGGCCGGGGGACCTGGCTCCAGTCGCGGTTCACGCTGAAGCCCGACGGCACCTTCGACTTCGACTTCACCCTCGACGACGAGCCGTCGTGGACCGAGGCGCCGCCGACCTCGGCGTATCCGGACGAGCTGGCCGCGTTCCCGCGAGAGGACGAGCACGTCCCGGACTGGTGGCGGTTGCGCGCGCAGCTGCCGTTGCGCGTCGAGTTCCGGCACGCCCGGATCGTCGACGCGTACACCGAGGGCGAGCCGCCGGTGGTGGACCGGCCGGAGCTCGACGAGTCCGAAGCGCCGCTGATCGCGCAGTACCTCGAACGTGAACCGGCGATCCTGTCCGGCAGCGGGCTCGGCAAGGACATCTTCGATCCGGAGGCCGACGGAGACGTCCCGGAGAGCTACCACACCGACGGCACCTGGATCTGGCACGCGTCCGTACCGCACTACCTGCGGAAATACGGGATTCCGCCGGAGCCGGAGCTGGTCGCGCACATCCGCGGCCAGCGGTTCCAGCCGCCGTACGTCGAACATCTGGTGCGGCGGACCGCGGAAGCGGATCTGCTCGGGAAGCGGAGACCGAGACCGGGCCGCTCCGACGTCAAGAAGACCGAGGGCGACATCGCCGCGGAGCTGGAGACGTCGCCGAATCCGGACCTGACCGACGAAGAACTCCTGGTCGTGCTGGTCAGCAGGCTCGGCGAGCACGCCGTCTGGCCGGAGGCCTACCGCATCGGCGACCGCGCGGACGGCGCCTGGTGCCTCAACTTCACCGAGAAGGGCTGGGAGGTCGCGGCCTACTCCGGCGGCGCCGCGGTCTCGCCGAAGTATTTCGACGAACTCGAAGACGCGTCGCATCAGCTCCTCGGCGCGCTTCTGCTGCATCCGGCGAGGATGACCGCCGGACACGAGACGCCACTGGAGACGGCGAAGGAACTCGCCGACTGGCCGGTGCAGGCGGCACCGGGTGAGCCTCCCCTCACCTTGCTCCGCAACAAGCGCGTCAGCCGGATGGTCGCCGGTACGGTCGTACTGCGGTTCGGCGAGGAAACCGGCAATCTGGTTCACCACGGAGGGGTACGGTTCGCCACGACGTCCCTGCCGCTGGAACGGGAGCGTGTCGGTGGGACCTACCGGCTGCGACGCCCGCTCCACGTGATCATCGGTGTCACCGTCCCTTGGGCGAACATGCCTGGTGGGGCGGTGGCCTACGTGCTCCCGAGGACCATCGCCGAGCACGTGTCCGACGGCAGCCTGGAGAGGATCGAGTAGGTGGAATCGGCGGAAGCGGTAGCCAAGGTCGAAGAGTGGCTGCGCGCGGTCCACGGTCCGGACGTGTCCGAACCGGGCGGCGCCGGCCTGCGCGTGAACCACGAGAAGGTCCTGCGTATCCCCGAGGGCTGGTCGGTCCCCTACAACACGATCGCCTTCCTCGACGAGGGTCATGCCGAGAAGGAGATCTTCCCGCCGCCGTCGGTGATCGTGCGCGAACCCGACGGCGAGCTGCGCCAGGCGCATCCGCAGCCCGGCGGGCTCAGCGTCCCGGTCGCGTTCCCCGGCCAGGAGGCCTGGCGCGAGGTCGTCGACCCCGAGTACGCCAAGGCCGGTCTCGGTGACCTCGGTGTCCCGCCTGCCGTCGTCGCGGGCTGGGTCAAGGTCAACGCGGAAGGCGTGCAGACCGGGGAGGAACGGGAGAACCCCGAGTACAAGGCCGGTCCGATCCGCCGTGGTTATCCGAAGCCGGAGAACAAGCTCGAAACGCTGCTGTCGTTCGCCAGCGTCGGCTGGCTGACCAGGGAACAGCTGCTCATCGGGCTGCTGCGCTGCGAGGTCTACGTCCCGCTCGACCTGGCGTCGGGCAAGACGGAGCGGTTCTACTTCAACGAGGAACGCGCCGAGCTGCGGGTGTTCAGCTCCACCAGGAACCTCCCCTCCCGCGAACACGGGTACTGGAAGGTCGACATCGCCACCCTCGCCGGGTACGAGAGCCCGCCGAACCTCGTGATCAACGGCGGCCCGGCGACGTTCGAGGACGTCAGCGGCGCCGAACTCGCCGAGACCGCGCAGCGGTTCCCTCGCCGGGGCCCGGGGGTCGACGTCAACGAACGCTGCCCGGAAGCGGAACCGGAACTGGAGACCTTCGCCGCCGAAACCGCCGCGAAGATGGGCCTGACCGAGCCGGTGAAGCCGCCACTGGCGGCGGCCGAGCGGGCACGCCGCCGCGGGTTCGAGCTGAGCGCCGAGGAATGCCAGAAGACCGTCCTCGGCCAGTCTTGGCTAGCGCGGCTCAAGCAGCCGGAGCCACCCCGCGCCCGCCCGAACGACCTGCGGGCGAACGGGCTGGCGCCGGGCTACGACAACGAAGGCCAGATCCAGCCGCGTCTGGACACCTTCGGCAAGTACTTCGACCGAGACCGCTCCAGCTCGCGTTACGGCTGGCAGCGCGTCACGGGCGCGTACGTGGGCTTCGCGCTCGGCGAGGCCCTCGGCGCGGCCGTCGACCGGATGCGGCTCGACGAGATCCACAACACCTACGGCCCCGAGGGTGTCTCCGATCTGACGGTCGCCTTCGATCTGCCCGGTCGCGTCGGGCCGCTCACCCAGCGGCTGCTGTTCTACACCGAGGCCGTGATCCGCAGCCCGCATCGCGAGCAGCCGGAGAATCGCGACGCCGAAAAGGCGCTCGGCACGGTCGCCCGCAACTCGCTGATGCGCTGGCTGCACACCCAGGGCGCGCCGCTGGACAACGCCGACGGCTGGCTCGTGAAGGTGCCGGAACTCCGCGTCCGCCGCACCCCCGACGACGCCGAGCTGAACGCCTACCACGCGCTGGCGACCATCTCGCCGACGGCGATGCCGATGAGCGGGCCGGACGCGCTGGTCGCGGCGCTGCCGGCGGCGATGACCGCGGCCGGGCCGGGGAGCGCGATGAGCGGCGGCGTCCGGCAGGCGGTGCGCGACCTCGTCGCGGTCACGCATCCCGGCGAGGTCGACGTCGAGGCGGCGACCTACCTGACCTGGCTGTTCGAACCCGCGTTGACCTCGGAGGCGTTCAGCTACCCGATCTGGAACACCTCCCGCGAGATCTTCAACGACCAGAATCCGCACCAGCGGGGACCGGTCTGGGCGGATCTCAAGGCGATGGTCGCGGAATCGGTGCCGTTCTTCGGCAAACACGGCCTGCCCGATCTGCGGGTCCCGGAGCTGATCGGCGACGGCAAGGGCACGCTTTCCGTGCTGGGCCGCGCGTTCGCGGCGCTGTCCGGTTTCGAGAACTACCCGGAGCAGGCGTTGCTGCGGGCGGTCAACCACTCGGGCCGCAGCGCGATCACCGGAGCCATCGCGGGCGCGCTGCTCGGCGCCCGCACCGGTATCCCGGGGCTGCCGCAGAAGTGGGTCGAGCAGCTGGAACTGCGGTACCTGCTGGAGAACATCGCCACGGACGCGTTCTGGCACTTCGACCGCCACTCGGCGCTGCACGAGGTCGACGGCTGGTCCCAGCGGTATCCCCGCTGGTGAACGAAATGGGGATGATGAACGAAGAGGAAGCCGTCAGCCGCGTCGAGGAATGGCTGACGGACCAGGGTGGGGAGGGGACCGGCGCGTTGCGGGTCCGCCGCGACTACGTCGTGCGCGCGACCGACGGCTGGAACGTCACCTACAACACCGTCGGCTGGCTCGACGGCACCGACCCCGGCACCGGCCTGTTCCCCAGCCCGGTCGCCTTCGTCCCGGACGACGGCGGCGAGATCCGCCTCGACCTGGAGCTGATGGCCGTTTCGGCGGCGGGCGACGACACGGACGCGTTCACCCGGTGGACGGAAGTCGTCGATCCCGAGTTCGACCCGGCGGCGGTCCCCGGTCTGCCCGTGCCGAAGGCGGCGATCCTGCGCTGGGAGCAGCACACGCTCTTCGGCGAGCCGACCGGCGCGATCCGCGCGAACCCGGACCACCGGCCGGGGCCGCGTTTCGCCGGGCGCCCGGCACCGGAAAGCCCCGTCGAGACGCTTCTCGGCTATCTCCGCGTCGAGTGGATCACGCCGGAGGAGTTCGTCCACTGGATGCTCGACCTCGAAGTGCTGGCCCCGGCGAAGGACGGTCACCTGCAGGTCCGCGACTTCGGTGACGCGGGCGTGCGCTTCGTCGTCTACACCTCCGAGGCCCAGGTCCCGTCGGAGTACACGGTGTGGCAGCGGGTCCAGCCCCGCGTGCTCCTGCGCCGGGGCAGGGACACCCCCGGGCTCGGCCTGTTGGTCAACCCCGGCCGCCCGGAGACGTTCAACGTCTACCCGGAAACGCTGCGGCAGGTCGCCGACCTCGAACTCCCGGCGGGTACCGAGCGCCCCGAGTCCGTCGGGCGCCCGGCCTACTTCAGCGGGGAGTACGACACCGCGGCCGTCGCGAACCTGCGGAGCCTCGTCGACCAGGCGCGGGACAACGGCTACCCCCTGAGCAGCGAAGAGCTCACTCGCTTCACGCAGGCCTCGACGCTGTCGTTCGAGCGCTCCCGGGCGAAGTACGACGGCCGTCCGCTGCCCGAACTGCCCGAAGACCTGTTCGCCAACGGGCTGGTCACGCACTACTACGACAACGGCGAACCGCGTCCGGCCGCCTGGACGTTCGGGAAGTTCTACGACCCGACGCTTCCCGTCGGCAGCTTCGCGTACCCGCGGCTTCTCGGCGCGTACGTCGGCTTCGCGCTCGGAGACGCGCTCGGCTCGGGCGCCGATCCCGCCGACGGCCTGCCGCTCGGTGGGCTGACCCGGCAGCTGCTGTTCCACACCGAATCGGTGATCCGCGGCCTGGACCCGACTCCGGACAAACCCGAGATCCCGGCCTCGCTGCCCGCGGGCGGACGGCCGGACGGCTGGGTCGCCAAGGCCACCGCGGGCGCCGGACCGGCACCCGCCGAATTCTCGGCCATGCTGGCGACCGCGCTCGCCGCGACGGTGACCGGTGGCGTCCAGGGGCCCGCCGACAGCACCTTCTACGCGATGAAGGTGGTCCGCGAGCTGGTCGGTTCCGCCGCCGGCCACGAGGTCGTCCACGGCGCCGAACTGCTGGTGAACGTGTTCCGCGCCCAGCTCGCGGCCCAGAACGGCGAACCGGCGGTCGCGAACTTCCTCGAAGGCTTCGACGAGTACAGCGGCGAGGTCGGCGAGCTGGTCAAGACCGTGCTCGACCTCCGGAACGACGTCGGCGGCGATGACGTCGAGCAGTTCGACAGCATCGGCGACGGCAGGACGCCGCTTTCGGTGCTCGGCCGGGCCCTGTTCGCCGCCGCCAAACGCGGATACGACGCCGAGGCGGCACTGGCGCTGGCCGCGCGCGGCGGCTCGGTGACGGCCGCGCTGACCGGCGCGATGGTGGGCGCGAGGCTCACCGTGCCCGGGCTGCCGGAGGCCTGGCTCGCCGCGTACTCCGGCCTCGGCGTCATCGACAATCTGGCGGGCGACGCCTATTACTACTTCAACCGCTTCGGCCTGCCCCGCGAGCCCGAAGAGCGGCGGCGCTGGGACGCGAAACGGTATCCACGAGGAGATCAGTAGAGCAATGCGCGAGTGGCTTCAACATCCGGCGACCAGGTCGCGGTTCCGTGGCAGCCTGTTCGCCGGGGCGATCGGCGACGCGCTCGGCGCGAAGACCGAGTTCGACTCGATCGACCGCATCCGCGAGATCGCCGGCCCCGCCGGGATCACCGACCTCATCCCCGCGTACGGCGGCGTCGGGCGGATCACCGACGACACGCAGATGACGCTGTTCACCCTCGAAGGCCTGATCAGAGCCCATGCCGCCGCCCGCCGGGAGCAAGGGACCTTCGCTACCACCCCGCCCGTCGAGCAGTCGCTCCAGCTGGCCTACCAGCGCTGGCTGCACACCCAGGGCGTCTCGTGGGAACGGGCCCGCGGCCCGCAGGACACCAGCCCCGAACCGGACGGCTGGCTGATCACGAACCGCGAGCTGTTCAGCCGTCGCGCGCCCGGGCTCACCTGTTTCAGCGAGCTGGAGGCGTACGGCAAGACGGGCGTGCGCGCCGGTATGGACAAGCCGGTGAACAACTCGAAGGGCTGCGGCGGGATCATGCGCGCGGCACCGGTCGCGCTGTGGTCGGACGACCTCGCCGAGGTGTTCCGGCTCGGCGCCGAGAGCGCGGCGCTGACGCACGGTCACCCGAGCGGGTATCTCTCGTCGGGCGCCTTCGCGGTGATCGTGCGGGAACTGCTGCTCGGGAAACCGCTGCTCGACGCCGTCGCGACCGCCCGTGCCGAGCTGGAGAAGTACCAGGGGCACGAAGAGCAGAGCGTCGCGCTGGACCAGGCACTGGCCCTGGCCCGCGAAGGGGCTCCGACGCCGGAGAAGCTCGAAACACTCGGCCAGGGGAACATCGGCGAGACCGCGCTTTCGATGTCGGTCTACGTCGCACTGACCACCACGGACGCGAACACCGCGCTGCTCGCGTCGGTGAACCACAGCGGCGACAGCGACTCGACGGGCTCGATCTGCGGAAACCTCGTCGGCGCGATGTACGGCGAGCAGGCCCTGCGGACGGACTGGCTCGAAAAGCTGGAACTGGCCGAAGTCATCGGCGGGCTGGCGGACGACGCGCTCGCGGAGTTCGGCGGGAGCGCACCGGGTGACGACCGGTGGTACGCCCGCTATCCGGCCCACTAGATTTACCTCCGGTTTGGGGAACATGGGGAGGGGACACATAGTGCGTTACCGGGTTCAAGCGGCGGAGCGGCCGGATGGCCTGTACGCCGTCTGGGGGGACACCGTCTTCGCGGCCCAGCGGTCGACCGAAGACGGCACGCTGCTGCTCATCGCGCCGCCGGGGGAAGCGGCGCCAGAGGGTTTCGACCGCGACTGGAACGGCCGTCCGGCCAGGGTCGTGCTGAACGGCGAGGCGGGCGCGACCTTCAGCCTGCAGTCGTACGGCCGGTTCGACGACGAGCACTTCCAGATCGCGCCGAGCACCGGCGGCGGCGACCTGACGTTGCGCTGGGCGGGCGAGGACGCGGCCCGCGCGGCCGAACTGGGGCTGACGGACTTCTCGACGACGGTCGCGCCGACGCGGCTGACGGCCTTGTGGCAGACCAGGCACGACTTCGTCGAGACGCCGGAATCCCGACTTCAGGCGGGTACGGGCGATCAGGCCGCGCTGCTGCGCGCCATCGGCCGGACGCTGCTGCGGGTGCTGCCCGCCGGCTGGCAGCGGGTCGGCGCCCAGTTCCGGCAGGTCGGCGACTACGCCGAACTCGAGGTCCGCTCGGTCGGCGACGAGGGCAACGGCCCGGTGTCGGTGTCGATCGCGGCCCCGCCGGAGCTCGGCTCGCTGTTCGCGCGGCTGCGCGCGGCGATGCACCAGCCCGAGACCGGCACCTGGTTCCAGGGCACGTTCACGCTCGACTCGGAATCGCACTTCGACTTCGACTTCGACGCCGACCAGGAGCCGACGTGGCGGCTCGCCCCGAACGAAGGCGGGAAGCCGTCTCCGCGCGCGTACGCGACCGAGCTCGCGATCTTCCCGCGCGACAAGAAGCACGTCCCGGCCTGGCTTTCGGCCAAGGCGGGCCTGCCGCTCGACGTCGTGTTCCGGCACGCGCAGGTCGTCGACGCGCACAACGAGGGCGAACGGCCGGTCGTCAACCGGCCGCCGGTGCCGCCGGACATGATGCGCGGCGTCCTGGACTACCTCTTCCGCTCGCCGGTGGCGCTGACCCGGCCGGGTCCGCAGCCCGACATCTTCACCCCGAACGGCCCGCCGGACGTGCCGAACGCCTTCCACACCGACGGCGTCTGGATCTGGCCCGCGGCCGTCCCGCACTACCTGCGGAAGTACGGGGTGCCGCCGGAGCCCGAGCTGGTCGAGCACATCCGGGCCGCCGGTTTCCGGCCGCCGCTGGTCGGGGAGCTGGTGCGGGCGACCGCCGAGGCGGACATCGTCGGCAAACCGCGGCCGCCGCAGACCGCCGCGGATCTGCCGGACGAAAGCGCCCGCACCCGGGTCGAACGCGACGGCGAGCCGTCCCGCGACATCCGGGCCGTCGAGGTGCTGGACGTCCTCTACCAGCGGCTTGCCGAGCACGGGGTGGCGCCGACGGCCTACCGGATCGGCGCGAACGCGGTACCCGAGCCGGGGCTCTGGACCTTGCGCCGCACCGAAAGCGGCTGGGAGGTGTCGCGTCCGCCGACCGACGAGCCGGTGGCGTTCGCCAAACTCGAAGAAGCGGCGCGGTTCTTCCTCGGCACCCTGCTGCTGTATCCGGCACGGGCCGCGGCGGGCGCGAACGAGGAGGCCGACAACCCGGCCGACTGGCCGATCCTGCCGCTGCGGGGCGAGCCGCCGCTGAACTTCTTCCGGCGCAAGCGGATCGTCGTCCTCCCGGCGGGCAGCACGGTGCAGCGGTTCGGGAACGAGACCGGCAACCTCGTGCACGCCGAATCGGCGCGGTTCATCGAGACGTCGCTGGCCGCGGACCGCGAACGGGAGCGCCGTCTGTACCGCGTCCTGCGGCCGCTGCGCGTGGTCACCGGCATCACCGCGCCGTGGAACGGGACACCGGGCGGGGCCGTGGCCTACGTGCTGCCGCGGCCGATCGCCCAGCATCTCGAATCCGGCGCGCTTTCCCGCGTCTGACCACCCGCATTTAGTCCTCTGGATGCGGTCCTTGCACACGCAACCACCGCATTCAGAGGACTAAATGCAGGACGTCAGAAGGCCTTCGCGACCAGCTCGTAGGAGCGGGCCCGCGCGGCCGCGTCGTACACCGGTGCCGTCAGCATCAGCTCGTCGGCACCGGTGGCCGCGGCGAGTTCCTTCAGCGACCGCACCACCTTCTCCGGTCCGCCGTGCGCCTGCGCGGCGGTGAACTGAGCGATCAGCTCCTTCGACTCCGGCGTGAACTCGTGTGCGGCGGCCTGCTCCCTGGTCGGGAAGGCGAGGTCGCCGCCCTCGCCGTTCAGCAGATACGACTTGATCACCGCGCACGGCCCGGCGACGTAGGCCGCTTCGGCGTCCGTGTCCGCGCAGATGGTCTCGACGCAGAGGATCACGTACGGCTCTTCACGCCACTGGGACGGCTTGAAGTTCTCCCGATACGCCCGCAGCACCTCGGCCGTGTTCTGCGGACGGATGTGGTGCGCGACCGCGATCGGCAGGCCGAGTTCCGCGGCGAGACCGGCGCCGGCCGCGCTGGAGCACAACAGCCACGGCTCCGGCGTCGGGACCTCGCCGGGAAGCACCCGGATCCCGGTCTCCCCGGCCAGATGACGCAGCAGCTCGGCGACGTCGGCGCGGTAGTCCTCGTCCGTCGCCGGATCGGCACCCCGCCGCAACGCGCGGACGATCTTCTCGTCGAAGGTGCCGGGACCACGCCCGACGCCGAGGTCGATCCGGCCGGGGTGCAGCGCCGAAAGCGTCGCGAACTGCTCGGCGACCGCCAGCGGGGCATGGTTCGGTGCCATCACCCCGCCGGAGCCGATCCGGATCGACGACGTCACCGCCGCGAGATGCGCGGCCAGCACCGGCGGCGAAGCCGTGGCGATGGCCGGCGAGCCGTGGTGCTCCGCGATCCAGACGCGGTGATACCCCAGTTCCTCCAGTTTCGTGGTGACGGTGGCTGTCGAAGCGAGTACTTCGGTGGCCGCGCGGCCGTCCTCGACGATGGCGAGTTCGAGCGCGGAAAGCAGGATCCCCATGCCCCCAACGTAGCCAAACTCAGGACGCGGTGATCAGCACCGCGGGCGACCACCAGTAGTCCGCGAGCGGCTCGATCCGGATGCCGGTGAAACCCGCTTCCTTCAGCTGCGAAGCCCAATCGGTGGCGGGCTGCTCCCAGTTCGTCCGGCCCGCCCCGGGGTCGACCAGGCCGAGCAGGACCGGCAGCAGGAACCCCTGCGCCACCAGCGACGCCTCCTTGCCGTACTCCGCGATCCCGCGTTCGTAGCGCGTGACCAGGGAAAGCAGGTACTCGGCGGAGCCTTCGTCGTACTCGGGCACGTCGAATTCGGCCAGCACCAGACACGAGGTGCGGGGCCGGAGCGCCCGCAGGACCTCGGTGCGTTCCCCGGTCGGGATCGACTGGAGCGCGAAGGTCGACTGCGTCAGCTGCCACTGCCGGTCGTCGTCGCGGCCGAGGAACTCCTGCGCGGTGGCCTCCCAGGTGTGCAGACCGTGGGTGCCGTCGAGGTGCTTGCGCGTTTCCGCGAGCAGCGCGCTCGACGGCTCGACCAGGTCGATCCGGCCGGGCTGCCGGTCCGCCTGTTCGAGGGCCGGGACGACGGCGAGACCGTCTCCGCAGCCGAGGTCGAGCAGGGAGCCGACGCTGCCGTAGCGCCGGGCGAGCATGGCGCTGAGCTGCCGGTAGAGCTTGACGTTGCCACCGCCGCGGATGAACGCGGTGAACGCGGCGGGCCGGTCGTAGACCGCGCCACCGCCGCCCTCGGTCAGGTACCGGTGCAGTTCGATGCCGAGCGTGGATCCGGCCCGCTCGGCGAGGTCCGCTGCCTGTGCCCGGTCACCGTCGCGGTACGCGGTGAGCGCTTCGGCCAGGACGTCCGTTTTCTTCATGTTCCCCTGTTTACCGTCAGAAAGGCACCCAAAGGGTGACTCTGGTGCCATTGCCCGGAGCCGACTCGACCCTCGCTGTCCCGCCGACCTCGTTCAGACGGGCGGTGATGGACTCGCTGATCCCGAAACCGGCGGGCCGGGTGTCGAGGCTGAATCCGGCGCCGTGGTCGCGCGTGATCACCGCGACGCCGCCTTCCTGCTCCTCGACCCGCACGACGACCTTGTCCGTCCCGGCGTGTTTGAGGGTGTTGCGCAGCGACTCGCGGACGGCGTCGCGGATGGCGATCTGCCGGACCTCGGAAAGCGTGTCGTCGTCGAGTTCGGCGATCACGAGCTGGGCGCGCAACCCGTCCCGCGCCATCTCCGCCGCCAGCGAAGCGAGCTTCTCGCCCAGCGGCCGCGAACCGGCCTCAGACCGTTCCGACGCCTCGTTCTCGATCGTCCGCCGCAGCTCCATCGACTGCGCCCGCGCCAGCCGCTGCACCTCGGCGAGGCGCGCGGCCGGATCGCCCCTGTTGGCCAGCGCGATCGCTTCGAGGGTCTGCAACACGGAATCGTGCAGCATCCGGTGCTGGCGGGCGCGTTCGGCGATCCGGCCGTTGCGGATGCCGTACGCGAGGGCGAGCCGGGTGCCGAGCCCGATCAGGACAAGGGCGCCGGTCGCGGTGAAGAGGACACCGAGGATCGCCGGGAAGGTGGCCATCGCGTCGCCGGGCGCGGCATGACCGGTGCCGATCAGGGACGCCAGCATCCGCACCGGGAAGCTGACGACGGCGAGCGCCGCGGCGGCGGGCATGCCCAGCGCCAGCGCCAGCAGCGCGACCTCGCCGAGCAGGTGCTTGCCGGGCACCGCCATCGCCTCGGTGAACACCGAAGCCGGCACCAGCGCGCCGACGGCCAGCGGCGCGAGCAGGGTGAACACGAGGTCGATCGCCAGCAGCCGGGCGGCGTGCTGCGGGCGGAACGGCGCCGAACGCAGCATCCACCGGATCCCGTACAGCGACAGCCCGACCGAACCGAGCGTGACCAGCCCGACCGGGCCGATCCCGATCATGCCGTGGGTGGAGACGTAGACGCCGAACGCGCCGGGCACCGCGAAGAGCCGGTACACCAGCGGGACGAGGGCGACGTAGCGGGCGGCCCTGAGCAGCAGGTTGTCGCGATGGGCCGTGTCGATGGGGCCGGACATCTGCTGGATCCGCCGCAGCGCGCGCATCGGTGTCGGGTCGCCGACCTCGTCCGACAGCTCGCTCGTCGCCGTCGCCAGCGCGGGCGCGCCACGGCGCAGCAAAGTCACCAGGAAACTGGGCGGCCGCTTCGCCATGGATTTTCCCCCTGCCCGGAGCACCGGCAGGAGTATCTCCGGTTACGCCGCGTGGATCCAGAGACCAACGGGGTTTATCTCAGCCTATGCCGTTCTCGGCGGCCCACTTCTTCAATTCGGCCACCGCTTCGTCGTGCTCCAGCGGGCCGCGGTCGAGCCGCAGTTCCTTCAGGTGCTTCCACGCCTTGCCGACGTCCGGCCCCGGCTTGAGGTCGAGGATGCGCATGATCTCTTCGCCGTTGAGGTCCGGCCGGACCCGGTCGAGGTCCTCCTGCGCCTGGATCGCCGCGATCCGCCGCTCGAGGTCGTCGTAGGTCGCCTGCAGCGCGGCCGCCTTCTTGCGGTTGCGCGTGGTGCAGTCGGCGCGCACCAGCTTGTGCAGCCGGGGCAGCAGGTCGCCGGCGTCGGTGACGTAGCGCCGCACCGCCGAATCCGTCCATTCGCCCTTGCCGTAGCCGTGGAACCGCAGGTGCAGGAACACGAGCTGGCTGACGTCCTGGACGATCTCCTTCGAGAACTTCAGCGCGCGCAAACGCTTGCGGGCCATCTTCGCGCCGACGACCTCGTGGTGGTGGAAGCTCACGCCGCCACCGGGCTGGAACTCGCGCGTCGCGGGCTTGCCGATGTCGTGCAGGAGCGCCGCGAGCCGCAGGATCAGATCCGGCTCGGACGTCGGCTCGTGCGACTTCTCCAGATCGATCGCCTGCGCGAGCACGGTCAGCGAGTGCTGGTAGACGTCCTTGTGCTGGTGGTGCTCGTCGATCGCCAGCCGCATCCCGGGTACCTCGGGGAGCACGCGATCGGCGAGGCGGGTGTCCACCAGCAGCTCGATCCCGGGCCGGGGATCGTCCGCGAGCAGCAGCTTCGACAGCTCGGCCTGGACGCGCTCGGCGGTGATCCGGTCGATCTCCTCGGCCATCGACGACATCGCGTCGACCACGCGCGGCGCGGCGGTGAACCCGAGCTGCGCGGAGAACCGCGCGGCCCGCAGCATGCGCAGCGGATCGTCGGCGAACGACTCCTGCGGGGTGGCGGGTGTGTCGAGCACCTTGTCCTGCAGTGCCTGGAGGCCGCCGTGCGGATCGACGAAGGTCTTGTTCGTCAGGTCGATCGCCATCGCGTTGACCGTGAAGTCGCGGCGGAGCAGGTCGCCCTCGATGCTGTCGCCGAAGGTGACCTCGGGGTTGCGGCCGACGCGGTCGTAGCTGTCGGCGCGGAACGTGGTGATCTCCAGGGTCATGCCCTGTTTGGTCACGCCGACGGTGCCGAACGCGATGCCGACGTCCCATACCGCGTCGCCCCAGGCGCTGACGATCTTCAGCACCTGGTCCGGCCGGGCGTCGGTGGTGAAGTCGAGATCGCTCGACAGCCTGCGCAGCATCATGTCGCGGACGCTGCCGCCGACCAGGTACAGGCTGTGCCCCGCCTTCGCGAAGAGCTTCGCGAGCTCGTCCGCGAGCGGGGAGATGCGCATCAGCTCTGTCACAGCGTTCTGCATCGCAGTGCTCTTCCCCGCAATCGCCTGCCCGGCGACCACCTTGTTCACGACAATCCCACCACGATTTGGATGTACTACTACGGCCGGGCCCAACACGGGCACGGTGAGCCAGCGTACCCGTACCGCCGTTTGCTCTAGCATCGCAGCATGTCTGGATCAGCCGGCCGCTCCGGCGCTTCGAAGCCGGGCCGCCGGCGGAGGCGCAGGCGGGGGCGGCGGCTGACCACGGTCGACGAAACCTCGGCCGGTGGACTCGTCGTCGACGCCGAACGGGCGAACGCCGCGCTGATCGGGCGGCTCGACCGGCACGGCAGACTGCTGTGGTCGCTGCCCAAGGGCCACATCGAGGACGGTGAGACGGTGGAGCAGACGGCGGTGCGCGAGGTGAAGGAGGAGACCGGCATCTCCGCGCGCGTCCTGCAGCCCCTCGGCACCATCGACTACTGGTTCGTGGCCGAGCGACGGCGCGTGCACAAGACGGTGCACCATTTCATCCTGGAATCCACCGGCGGCGAACTTTCGGACGAGGATGTCGAGGTGACCGAGGTCGCCTGGGTACCGCTCGCCGACCTGGAGACCAGACTCGCCTACTCCGACGAGCGCAAGCTGGTCCGGAAGGCCAAAGAACTCTTCGCGCAGCAACAGCACACCGCCGAGGGAGCACCTGAGTGAAGCGGCTTGCCGCCACTGTCCTGTCGATCCTGTTCCTGGCCTTCACCGCGTTGCCCGTCGCGGTCGCGCAGGCCCAGGACCAGCCCCGGCTGCGCGTGGACCTCGATCAGCTGAACCCCCGCGTGATCACCACGACCTCGGCCTCGCTCACGGTCACCGGCCGCGTCACCAACATCGGCGACCGGCGGATCAGCAAACTGGGCGTCCGGCTGCAACTGGGCACCAGGCTGCAGAGCGAGCAGCAGATCGGCGACGTCCTCGCCGGTGACAAGTTCAAGGATCTCGCGGCGACCGAGTTCGTCGACCTCGAACCGGACCAGCTGGAGCCCGGGCAGAGCGCCGCGCTGAACCTGTCCGTGCCGCTCGGCCAGTCGTCGAAGCTGCAGTTCCCGAGGCCCGGGGTGTACCCGCTGCTGGTCAACGTCAACGGCACCCCGGATTTCGGCGGTCCCGAACGGCTCGCGGCGGTCACCCTGCTGATGCCGGTGCTCGGCGTCCCCGGCAAGCCTCCCGCGACCCGTCCGCCTTCGGCGCCGTCCACGAGCCTGCTGTGGCCGATCGCGAACAGCACCGTGCACGTCGTCTCGTCCCCGCTCGGCGGCCCGCTGACCCTGGCGGACGAACGGCTGGCCGTCGAACTGGCCGCCGGCGGGCGGCTGGACTCGCTGGTCGAGGCGGCGCGGGCGGCCGAGGCCGACACGAAGGTCTCGTCGTCGTTGTGCCTGGCCATCGACCCCGACCTGGTCGCGACCGTCGACGGGATGACCCGCGGCTACCAGGTCGCTGGCGGCGCTCCCGGCAAGGGCGTCGAGACCGCGAAGAACTGGCTCGGCAAGCTGAAGGCGCTGGTCGCGGGCCGGTGCGTGGTCACCCTCCCGTTCGCCGACGCCGACCTCACCGCGCTGACGAAGGTCCGCGCGGGCGACGCCACCGACACCGCGCTACTGGCGAGCGCGCTGGGCGGCGCGGGGACGATCAAGAACCTGCTCGGCATCCAGCCGCAGGACGGCGTGCTCTGGCCCGGCGGCGCCCTCGACTCGCAGACCGTCGAAGCGATCGGCAAAGCAGGCGTCAAGACCTTGCTGACCGATTCGGGCAAGCTCCAGTCCGGCTCGCCGCTTTCGGGCGGGGTGTCGATCGAGGGAACGGATCTGCGCGCGCAGCCGATCGACGCGCTGATCTCGTCCGCGCTGAACGGCTCGGGATCCACCCAGAACGGGCTCGGCGCCATCGCCTTCCGGGCGGGGCTTGGCGGGCAGCCCGAGGGGCCGTCGCGTTCGCGGCTGCTGATCGCCCCGCCGCGGCACTGGGCCGCGACCGGCACGGAACTCACCACGTTCCTGGAGCGGATGGGCGACTTCTACACCGCCGGCCTGATCAAGCCGGCGCCGTTGCCCGATCTGCTCGGGGACAGCCCGTCCGGCACGGCGTCGGTCAACTACGACCCGCAGGATCTGACGGCCGCGACCAGCGGTGAGGTCACCGCGAAGATGTCCCAGATCGACAACGAGACGCTGGGCCTGTCGTCGGCGATGACAATGGATGCCACCAAACGGGTGAAGCCGGCCGACGTGATCGCCCCGGTCCGGTTCGCCCTCATCCGGGCGGCGTCCACCTCGTGGCGCGGCGCGGACGCCGCGATCGTCACCGGCAACGCCCGCGGCGACCTCGAGGCGATCCGCAGCCAGGTCACCGTGGAGCGGCCGAAGCAGACGATCGCGCTGGCATCCGGCGCGTCGCCCCTTCCCGCCTACATCACCAACGGCCTTCCGGTCGGCATCAACGTCCGCACCGTGCTCAAGAACAACGTGGGCCTGCGCCCCACCGAAGCGGTCCCGGAGCGCACCGTCCCGGCGAACGGCGCCATCAACCAGCTGCTGCCGGTCGAGGCGCTGCGAGCGGGCCGGTTCAGCGTCGACGTGGCGCTGACCACGCCCGACGGCACCCCGCTCGGTTCCGACGCGCGGTTCGAGCTGACCTCCACCGAGTACGGCGCGATCACCATCATCATCACCATCACCGCGGCGGGTGCGCTGCTGCTCCTGTCGTCCCGGCGGATCTACCGGAGGATCAAGGACTCGCGGGCCGATCGGACGAACGAAACCGCCCCACGTGTGACCGAGGACGCACAGGTTTAAGTGTTTCCGGCCGTTCCCGATTACCCTGGGTCGAACGATGCCGCCGGGCATCACGTAGCCGAGCACCGAGGATTGGGCACGCGTTGGAAAGAGAGCCGGGTGTACCGCCCGAGCGTGCAGGCCGTCCCCGGCGCGAAGGTACTCCGCCACCGCCCCGCCGCACCGACGGACCGGCGCGCCGTCCGGAGCGTCGTCAGCCGCCCCCGCAGCAGCCCCCGCCCGAACGCGGTGAGCGGCCGCGGCGAGCCGTGCCGCCGCCTCCCCAGCAGCCACCGCCGGACGGCCGCCGCCAGCGCGTGGCGGGCCGTCCCGACGACGAGACGCGCAGGCTGAGGCCTCCCCAGAACCCGCCGCCGCGGAAAATGCCCCCTGGTCAGGGGACGCCGCCTCCGCCGACCCGCCGTCAGCCGGTGCCGCCCCCGCAGGGACCGCCGCTGCCGCAGCCGTCGCAGAACCAGGCGCCTCGCCGCCCTGCGGCGCCCCAGCCACCGCAGGCGCCGCAGGCCCTCCATCAGACGCCGCCCCCGCCGCATCGCGGGCGCCGCCAGCCGCCACCGGTCCGCCCGTGGCAGGTCGACCGGCGCGACGAACCCGACGCGACGCGGTTCATCCCGCGCACCCCCGGCGTCCCGATGGGCTCGCGCTGGCCGGTCGCCGACCCCGACGTCCTCCGCCCGTACGACCAGCTCGCCACGCAGGTCATGCCTGCGATCAAGGACGCGCCGCTGGTCAAACCGCGGCCGGGGGACACCGGCGAGCAGGACGTCGCCGCCCCGGCGAAGGCGCCGTCGATCGCGAAGTCCAGCGGCCGGATGGCGATCGCGTCGCTGATCAGCCGCATCACCGGTTTCGCGTGGAAGCTGCTGCTGGTCGCGGCCATCGGCGCCCAGGTGGAGAACGACTCGTTCAACGTCGCCAACACCATGCCGAACATCATCTTCGAACTGCTGATGGGCGGCGTGCTGTCGAGCCTCGTGGTCCCGCTGCTCGTGCGGTCGCAGGACGACAAGGACGGCGGCGAGGCCTACACCCAGCGGCTGGTCACGGTGGCGGGCACGCTGCTCGTCGTCGGGACGACGATCGCCGTGTTCGCGGCACCGCTGATCACCAAGCTCTACGTCGACGACAAGGGCCAGGCGAATCCCGAGCTGGTCACCGCGTTCGCGTACCTGCTGCTGCCGCAGATCTTCTTCTACGGTGTGTTCGCACTGCTCTCGGCGGTGCTGAACGCGAAGAACGTCTTCGGCCCGACGGCGTGGGCACCTGTGATCAACAACCTCGTCGTCATCTTCACGATCCTCGTCGTGTGGATCATGCCGGGGAACATCTCCACCGATCCGGTGTCGATCACCGACCCGAAGCTGCTGACCCTCGGCATCGGCGTGACCTCGGGCATCGTGGCGCAGTCGGTGCTGCTGATCCCGCCGCTGCTGCGGTCCGGGTTCAAGTTCAAATGGCGCTGGGGCATCGACAAGCGCATGAAGGAGTTCGGCGGGCTCGCGCTGTGGACCGTCGGCTACGTCGCGGTCAGCCAGGTCGGCTACACGATCACCACCCGCGTGCTGACCAGCGGTTCGCAGGGCGGTGTGACCGCTTACAGCAACGCGTGGCTGCTCTTCCAGCTGCCGTACGGCGTCATCGGCGTGTCGCTGCTGACCGCGATCATGCCGCGGATGAGCCGCGCGGCCGCCGACGGCGACCACAAGAAGCTGATCGGCGACCTCTCCTACGCGTCGCGGATCTCGACGGTGATGCTCGTACCGATTTCCGCCGTGATGACCGTGGTGGGCGGTTCGGTCGGTATCGCCCTGTTCACCCTGGGCAAGGGCACGGTCGAAGACGCCTCGCGGATGGGCGAGGCGCTGGCCATCTCCGCGTTCGCGCTGCTGCCGTACGCGCTGGTCATGCTCCAGATGCGGGTGTTCTACGCGATGAAGGACGCGCGGACACCGGTGCTGATCATGATCGTGATGACCGTGGTCAAGGTGCCGCTGCTGTACCTGTGCCCCGCGTTGCTGTCGCCGGACAACATCGTGCTCGGCGTGATGATGGTCAACGGCCTCACGTTCGTCGTCGGCGCGATCCTCGGCCAGGTGTGGCTGTGGGTGACCCTCGGGAACCTCCGGAGCAAGCGCGTTCTCGGGGTGATCCTCTTCACGGTCGTCGCGAGTGTGCTCGGGGTCGGCGCGGCATGGCTCGCCGGGCAGATCGTTCCTGACTCGTTCGGGCCTACTTTCCATGCCTGGGTGAAACTTCTCCTGCAGACGGTGGTCGGGATCGCGGTGTCGTTCGGCGTGCTCATCGCCTTGAAGGTCGAGGAATTGAAGCCCGCCACGGCGAGGATCACCCGGTTGATCAAGCGCGGATAACGATTCACGTACGGATGGCGCGCGTTCACGGGTCGTATTCTGGGTACCCTCGGGGCGGGAGCTACGCGGGAGAGTGCGGTGGATACGAGACGGAGCGAACAGGCAGGGGAGGCGAGCCAGGTGGGCATCCGGGCCCAAGGCGGGTCGCTGGCCCCTGGCCGGGTCGTCGGTGACGGCCGGTATCGCCTGCTCGCACAGTTCGGGGTGGACGAGCGGGCGGCCGCGCATCTTTGGCGCGCCCGCGACGGGCAGCTGAAGCGGGATGTCGCGCTGACGCTGCTGGTCGGCGACCCCGCGGACGCGGAAGCCGCCCGGCTCGCGCGCCGGACGCTGGAACGCGCCGCGCACGCCTCGAAATTCGGCCACGGCGGGGTCGCGCGTGTCCTCGACGTGCTCAGTCTCGGCAGCGGCGTCACCTCGAGCGAAGGTCTGCTCGGTGTCGTCGTGGCGGAATGGACCAAGGGCAGCGACCTGGTCGACCTGGTCGCCCAGCGGCCGGTGGCGCCCGCCGCCGCGGCCAGGATGGTGCAGGCGCTGGCGGAAGCCGTCGACCACGCCCACCAAAACGGTCTCGTCCTCGGCCTCGACCACCCGCAGCGCCTGCGGCTCACCCCGGACGGCGCGCTGAAGCTCGCCTTCCCCGGCCCGCTGCCCGAAGCGACCCTTCGCGACGACGTCAAAGCACTCGGCGCCGTCCTGTACCTGCTGCTGACCGGCCGTTGGGCCCTTCCCGGCGGCCCGGCCGCGATCCCGGCGGCGCCGCACGCGCCGACCGGCAGGGTCATCCCGCCGCGTTCGCTCGTCCCGACGGTCCCGGTCGAGCTGTCGTCACTCGCCGTCCGCACCATCGAGGACGGCGGCCACGGCGGTATCCGCACCAGCGCGGCCATCCTGCGCGTGCTGGACCAGGTCGCCGAAGCCGAAGAACGCACCCAGCTGATCAAGGCCGTCGGCGAGGAAGAGGCCGTCGCCGAATCGGATGGCACGGTGTGGACGACGAAGAAGCCGGTCAAGGACGTCGCGCGGCGCAAGAAGCTCGCGTTCGGCGTGACCGTGCTGGTCGTCGCGACCGTGGTCATCCTCGCCTGGGGCGGGATGATGCTGATCAACCTGTTCCAGGGCGAGTCGAAGTCCAGCGGCCCGAAGATCAACGTCGCCGCTTCGTCCTCACAGGTCGCGCCGCCCCCGGGCGAGCAGCAACCACCGCCCGCGCAGAAGCCGCCGGCCCCCACGGTGGGTGCCGCGGTGAAACCGTCGGCCGTGGCCGTCTACAACCCGGGCAGCAAGGGCGACAGCCCCGGCAAGGCCAGGAACGCCACCGACGGTGACGCGGTCACCTCGTGGAAGACCGACCAGTACGACAAGCAGTTCCCGGTGCTCAAGGACGGCGTCGGGCTCGTCGTGACCTTCAAGGACCCGATCAACCTGAGCCAGGTCAAGATCGACGCGGCGAGTGCCGGTTCGAAGGTCGAGATCCGCTCCGCCGACAAGAAGAACCCGAAACTCGACGAGACGAAGGTCGTCGGGAGCGGGGACCTCGCGGCGGGTGAATCGACCATCGCGTTGCAGCAGCCTCAGCAGGGTCAATACTTCATCATCTGGATCACTCAGCTGGGTGAAGATGACGAAGGCAAGTTCATCACCGAACTCAAAGAGCTGACCTTCCTGCCTGCGGGGTGACCTCAGACACCGGGTCAGTAGGCTCTCACGGGTGACAGCTGCAGCTCCCACGGACGCGGATCTCATAGCGGCACACGCCGCTGGGGACCCGCACGCGTTCAGTGAACTGGTCCAGCGACATCGAGACCGCATGTGGGCGGTGGCCCTGCGCACCTTGCGGGATCCGGAAGAAGCCGCGGACGCCCTGCAGGACGCTTTTATCTCCGCGTTCCGAGCAGCGGGCAACTTCAGGGCGGAATCGCAGGTCACGACGTGGTTGCACCGTATCGTCGTGAACGCGTGCCTCGACCGCATCCGGCGGGGGAAGGCCAGACCGACCGTTCCGCTGCCCGAGACCGGGCAGTTCAACGAACCCGCCTCGCCGCGCGACTCGATGTCCGAGCGTGAGACGAGCCTGGTCGTCAAGGAAGCCCTCGACCAGCTCCCCGAAGAGCAACGTGCCCCGATCGTGTTGGTCGACGTCGAGGGATACTCCGTCGCCGAGACGGCGAAGATGCTCGGCATCGCCGAGGGCACGGTCAAGAGCCGGTGTGCCCGAGGTCGCGGAAAGCTCGCGAAGGTTCTCGGACATCTACGGAACCCCGATGCTATTGCGAACGTCCCAACTCACGAAAGCAAACGAGAGCGCGCTACCCCGCAACGGGGTGCCAGGCGTCCTCAGGGCACGCCGGGTGACGGGGAGGGACGATGACAGACGAGAGCAGGGGGATCGGTGGGACCGTCGGTCCGCCGTGGTCTGTCGATGTGCTCGCCGACCTGCACGCAGGTGTGCTGGACGAGCGTGAGGCGGCCGAACTGTGGCCGTTGGTGAACGCCGACCCCGAAGCACTGGCGATCATCGAAGCACTGGAAGCGACCACGGCCGACCTCGCGGAACTCGCGAACGAGCCGGTCGCTCCGATGCCGGCGGAGTACGCGGCACGGATCGACGCCGCGCTGGCCGCCGAAATGCGGGCGACGCCTGCGTTTCAAGGCGCATCTGAAAGGCAGCAGGAGCAGGTCGCCCCGGTGGTGGACCTCGCGGCCGCACGGCGGCGGCGGAACAAACGGATCGGCTGGGGCGCCGGGATAGCGACCGTGGCGGCCGCGGCCATCGCCGCCGTGGCGATCGTCGTCCCGACCACCCGGGAGCCGGATTCGGGCGGTATCGCCCAGCCCGCACCGTCGGCCTCTTCCGGACCTTCGGTCGGCGGAGACGGCGGCGGCGCCGAAGCCCTCGTCGGCAAGGCGATCGGCGTCCGCGACTTCGGCTCGCTGAAGACCGAAGAGCGCCTCGACGCCTGTGTCGCCGCGGCCGGAATGGACGCCGACGTACGGCCGGAGGGCATCCGGCCGGTGAACGTCGCGGGCAAGGACGGCGTGATGGTGATCTACACCACAGGCAAACTCGCCCAGTTCCGCATCGTCGCCTTCGGTGCCGACTGCGGCCCCGGCAACCCGGCGGTCCTCTTCGACAAAATCATCGGAGCGAAGTAACCGCCCGAAACCTCACTGGTCCCTCGCTCCCCACCAGCCCCAATTCGGGGGGAGCGAGGGACCTTTGCTACCACGCTAGGTTTTCTAGCGGTGCTAGAGGTCGGATCTCCGTCCTGCCGCAAGGCGGGAGAAAGTAGCGCCGGTCACCACGGGAACACCGGCCCTTACGATCGTGTTGAGCCTGGTGAACAGGTCACTACGAGCGGAGGTCACGGGTGGCTGCCGAGGAGATCAGGAACCTGATCATTGTGGGATCAGGTCCTGCGGGATACACCGCCGCTGTCTACGCGGCACGAGCGCAGCTCGAACCGCTGGTGTTCGAGGGGACTCAGTTCGGCGGTGCGCTGATGACGACGACGGAGGTCGAGAACTTCCCCGGCTTCCGCGAAGGCATCCAGGGTCCCGACCTCATGGAAGAGATGCGTGAGCAGGCGAAGCGTTTCGGCGCCGACCTGCGCCAGGAGGACGTCGAGTCCGTCGAGCTGACCGGTGACGTCAAGTACGTCGTCGCGAACGGCAAGCGCTACGCCGCCCGCGCGGTCGTGCTCTCGATGGGCGCCGCCGCCCGCTATCTGAACGTGCCCGGCGAGCAGGAGCTGCTCGGCCGCGGTGTTTCGGCCTGCGCCACTTGCGACGGCTTCTTCTTCCGTGACCACGACATCGTGGTCGCAGGCGGCGGCGACTCCGCGATGGAGGAGGCGACCTTCCTGACGAAGTTCGCGAAGTCCGTCACGATCGTCCACCGCCGCGAGGAGTTCCGCGCCTCCAAGATCATGCTGGAGCGCGCCCGCGAGAACGAGAAGATCAAGTGGGCGCTCAACAAGCAGATCACCGGAGTCGAGGGTGAGGGCAAGGTCGAGGGACTGAAGCTCAAGGACACGGTGACCGGCGAGGAGTCCAAGCTCGACGTGACCGGGTTCTTCGTGGCGATCGGGCACGACCCCCGCAGCGAACTGGTGCGTGGTCAGGTGGACCTCGACGAGGACGGTTACGTGCTCACCAAGGGCCGGACCTCGTACACGAACCTCCCCGGCGTCTTCGCGGCCGGCGACCTGGTCGACCGCACGTACCGGCAGGCGATCACCGCCGCGGGCTCGGGCTGCGCTGCCGCCATCGATGCAGAACGATGGCTGGCGGAGCACGCCGGTGTCGAGACCGCCCAGGAAACCCCCGAGCTGGTCGGCGGCGGCTACGGCGCCACCACCAACTGACTTTTCCCAGCCCGTTCACCACCCAGAAGGAGACACCATGGCCAACACCGTGACGGTGACCGACAAGACGTTCGTCGACGACGTGCTGACGAGCGAGAAGCCCGTCCTGGTCGACTTCTGGGCGACTTGGTGCGGTCCGTGCAAGATGGTCGCCCCGGTGCTCGAGGAGATCGCGGCGGAGAACGGCGAGAAGCTGACCATCGCGAAGCTCGACATCGATGCGAACCCGAACACTGCGCGTGACTACCAGGTGATGTCGATCCCGACGCTGATCCTGTTCCAGGGCGGCAAGCCGGTGAAGCAGATCGTCGGCGCCAAGCCGAAGGCCGCGCTGCTCTCGGACCTCGCCGACGTCCTCTGATCTCGCGTTTCACCTGCCGAAACCCGGGGCCTGCCCAGGCTCCGGGTTTCGTCGTTCCCCGGAATGGGTAAAACTCCCTGTTACGGGAACGCCTGGACGAGTTCCACGAACGGCGACTTGACGCACCGACCGGGCCTCCGCGCTCACCGAGAGTTCACAGGGCACAATAGAGCACCGGGGTTCGCCCCGCAGGGTTTTCATAGTCGTGCATCGAGCTCGATCGGTGCCCCAAAGGGAAGAGCGAGGAGTGCATGCGGGTACTCCGCCGCGGTGACGCCGGACCGGACGTCGCCGAGATCAGGTCCACGCTGGCGGCGATGGAGCTGCTCCCGCCGGTGACCGAATCCGGGGAGTACGAGGTTTTCGACACGGCGATGGAACACGCCGTTCGAGCGTTCCAGCAGCGCCGTGGGCTCATCACCGACGGTCTGGTGGGTCCGGCGACCTACCAGGCGCTTCGCGGCGCGGGCTTCCATCTGGGCAGCCGCCCGCTGACCTACATGTTCTCCGCCCCCATGCAGGGTGACGACGTCTTCGCGCTCCAGGAGCGGCTGACCGAACTCGGTTTCGACGCAGGCCGCCCGGACGGGCACTTCGGCCCGCAGACCGAACGCGCGCTCAAGACCTTCCAGCGCGACATGCGCCTGGTCGCCGATGGTATGTGCGGTCCGGCCACCATCCGCGAGCTGCACCGGCTCTCGTCGCCGCGTGCCCGCGGCGGTCGCCCCGTTTTCCTGCGTGAGCAGGAGCAGGTGCGCCAGGCCGGCCCCCGGCTGCGCGGCAAGCGCATCGTGATCGACCCCGGCCACGGTGGCGAGGACCTCGGCGTCGTCGCCGGCGGCCTGCGCGAGGCGGACATCGCGTGGGACCTGGCGCGGCGGCTCGAAGGCCGGATGCAGGCCACGGGCATGGAGGCGCTGATCTCGCGCGGCCCGAACCAGAGCCCGAGCGAAGGCGACCGGGCGAAGTTCGCGAACGAGGCGGGCGCCGACCTGTTCCTTTCGCTGCACAACGACAAGAACTCCTCGCCCAAGGCGCAGGGGGTCGCGAGCTTCCACTTCGGCACCGGCAACGGCACCACGTCGACCGTCGGCGAGCTGCTGGCGGGCTTCATCCAGCGCGAGCTGGCCGCCCGCACCGGCATGCTCGACTGCCGCACGCACTACAAGACCTGGGAGATCTTCACCCGCACCCGCTGCCCGGCGGTGCGGATCGAGATCGGCTACCTGACCAACCCGGAAGACAGCCGCAAACTGGCGGACCCGGCTTTCCGCGACGTCGTCGCCGAAGGCATCCTGGTCGCCGTGAAGCGTCTGTACCTCCTCGGCGAAGGGGACCAGCCGACCGGCACGTTCACCTTCGCGGACGTCCTGGCCCACGAACTCGCCAAAGCGGAGTAGCCAGTCCTCCACACCCGCACGCGGGCGCACATTCCTCTGCCGACGCCCTCGGCACAACCGGTTGTGTGCCCCCACGGCCGACCACGCCACCCCTAGATCCACCCGGCGCGCAGCCCCCGCCCTTCCCGGGGGGCGTCCCCAGGTCCAGCCTACCCATCCACAGATTTTCCACCGCTCCTATCAGCGATCTGTGGATAACTCGGCGGGTTACCCACAGCTGTCCCCAGGCCGGGGGATGGCTGCTGCGCGCGCTCGAAAACTCTGCTAAACGGCGCGGGCGGAGAGGGTCAGCCGCGGCCGAGGCTCGGCTCGGCCGTCGTGATGGAGACCTGGCCGAGCAGCCGTTCGAGAGCCGCCTCCACGTCTTCCTTCCACGAAATCGCCGACCGCAGTTCCAGTCGCAGCCGCGGCCACCGCGGATGCGGCCGCACGGTCTTGAACCCGACGCTCTGCAGGAACGCGGCGGGCAGCACACAGCTGTGCCCGCCGTCCGGATCGGTCTCGTCGGGTTTGGCGTCCCCGAACGCTTCGATCGCGCGGACACCGCGTTTGGTCAGATCCTTCGCGACGGCCTGCACCAGCATGCGGCCGAGTCCGCCACCTTGGAATTCGGGAAGGACCTGGAAGGCGGTCAGCAGAACCGCGTCCGGGCCGGGAGGCGAAGTCGGGAAGGCCAGCGAGCGCGGCACGGCGTTCGGCGGCGCGTAGAGCACGAAACCGACGGGCAGGGTGTCGCTGTAGACGATCCGGCCGCAGGAACCCCACTCCAGCAGCACGCTGGAGACCCAAGCTTCCTTTTCGACCTCGGTCGCGCCGTACTCCTCGGCTTGCGCCTTCAGATGCGGCGCCAGCTCCCAGTACACGCAGCGGCGGCAGCTCTTCGGCAGGTGCTCGAGGTTGTCCAGGGTTACGCCCACGACGCGACGCGACACAGACAAACCTCCCTGAATGACGACACCCGACGCAGCCTTGTCCCGAGCAGGGCTCACCGAAGGGGTCCTGACCGAGGATAGGCCGATGTGATGAACACCGGAAGGCCAGGGCCCCTAGAGGGAGGGTGGTTACACTCGATGGAACTACCAGTCGGTAGCGACTATGTCCACTTCGAAGCCGGGTGAAGCGCCTGATGACCGAGAACCGCCCTGTCCGGCCGGAGCCCGGCCGCCACAACCTCGACCCTCACCTCGACCGCTACGCCGCGCGTACGGCCGGGATGACTGCTTCCGAGATCAGGGCGTTGTTCGCGGTGGCCAGTCGCCCCGAAGTGGTATCGCTCGCCGGCGGGATGCCGAACCTCGCCGCGCTCCCGTTGGACACGCTGTCCGCGCAGGTCGGCGAGCTCATCGCCCAGGAAGGCCTGGTCGCGCTCCAGTACGGATCCGCGCACGGTGTCCCCGCCCTGCGTGAGCAGATCTGCGAAATCATGGCCCTCGAAGGGATCAAGGCCCACCCGGACGACGTCGTCGTGACGGTCGGCTCCCAGATGGGGCTCGACATGGTCACCCGGCTGTTCTGCGATCCGGGCGACGTCATCATCGCCGAGGGCCCGTCCTACGTCGGCGCGCTCGGCTCTTTCGCCGCGTACCAGGCGGACGTCGTCCACGTCGCGATGGACGACCACGGCCTGGTCCCCGAAGGGCTGCGCGCCGCGCTCGCGGAGACGCGGAAGGCGGGCCGCCGGGTCAAGTTCCTCTACACGATCCCCAACTTCCACAACCCCGGCGGCGTCACGCTGGCCGTCGAGCGGCGCGCGGAGATCGTGGAGATCTGCCGCGAGAACGACATCCTCATCATCGAGGACAACCCGTACGGTCTGCTCGGCTTCAGCGGTCAGACCTATCCGGCGCTTCGCTCGATCGACCCCGACAACGTCGTGTACTTGGGCTCCTTTTCGAAGACCTTCGCCTCGGGTCTGCGGGTCGGCTGGGTGCTCGCACCCCACGCCGTCCGGGAGAAACTCGTGCTCGCGGCCGAGTCCGCGACGCTTTGTCCGCCGACGCTTAACCAGTTGATCGTGTCGCGATACCTCTCGACTCACGACTGGATGGGTCAGATCAAGACCTTCCGCGAAAACTACCGGGAGCGCCGCGACGCGATCCTGTCCGCGCTCGAACAGCACATGCCCGCCGGCTGCAGCTGGACCAAACCCGATGGCGGTTTCTACGTCTGGATGACCGTCCCCGAAGGCGTCGACACGAAGGCGATGCTGCCGAGAGCCGTCACGGCCCGCGTCGCATACGCCTCCGGAACCGGTTTCTACGCCGACGGTTTCGGCAGCAGACAGCTTCGTCTTTCCTACTGCTACCCGACGCCCGAACGAATCCGCGAAGGCGTCCGGCGGCTCGCCGCGGTGCTCGAGTCCGAAATGGACCTGGCGCGTACCTTCGGTAACGCCAGCCCACGCTCGATTTCGGGGCCGCAGAACCCCTCTCCGGACACGGTCTGATCGACCGGACGTCCCCAAGCACAAAGGAGTCTCGGTGGTCGACCGCACCGTTGCCGTACTCGCAGGCGGCCTTTCCCACGAACGCGATGTCTCTCTCCGCTCCGGGCGCCGGCTCTCGGTCGCGTTGCGGGCGGAAGGTCTCGTCGTCGAGGAGTGGGACACCGACGCCGGACTGCTCGAACGTCTACGCACTCAGCGTCCCGACGCGGCCATCGTCGCCCTTCACGGGGGTGAAGGGGAGAACGGTGCGGTGCAGACGGTGCTGGAGATGCTCGACGTGCCTTACGTCGGCACCAGTTCGCGGGGCTGCCGACGCGCGTGGGACAAGCCGACGGCCAAAGCGCTCGTCGCCGACGCGGGCTTCACGACGCCGGACTGGGTGGTGCTGCCGCACAGCACCTTCCGCGAACTCGGCGCGCAAGCCGTGCTGGACTCGATGGTCGACACACTGGGGCTGCCCATGATCCTGAAGCCCGACCAGGGAGGATCGGCACTGGGCGCCCAGGTCGTCAGGGACGCCGCGGAAATGCCCGGCGCGATGGTCGGCTGCTTCGCCTACGGCGACACCGTCCTCGCCGAGAAGTTCGTTTCCGGCGTCGAGGTGGCCGTGACGGTCATCGAAGGCGAAGAGGGACCCGAAGCCCTGCCCGCGGTCGAGATCGTGCCGGAGAGCGGCGTGTACGACTACACCGCCCGCTACACCGCCGGGCTGACCGATTTCTTCACGCCCGCGCGGATTCCCGACGACGCCGCCAAGGCGGTCGGAGAGCTGGCCGTCGCCGTGCACCGGCAACTCGGGCTTCGCGACATCTCCCGCACCGACGCGGTGATCACCGAAGACGGCACGGTCCACTTCCTCGCGGTGAACCCCTCACCGGGTCTCACCGAGACGTCGATCGTGCCGGTGGCGATCGAGGCGGCAGGCGCCACTCTCGGCTCGGTCTTCGCCGACCTCGTCGGACGGGCGATTGCCCGCAAGAGCTGAACCGGACTCACGAAGGGGACTTGCCCACCGCGGGCGAGTCCTCTTTCTATTTCCGGGCCACGACGACGACTTGGTACTCGTCCTCGTAGATGACCTGTCCGGGGTCGGCCGACCAGACGGCTTCACACGGAACCTCGTGCATCTTCAGGATCGAGAGGTAGCCATCGACTCGCTCGATGAAGACGCGAGCGGTCGCCTTGAACCACGCCGCGGCCCCGGGATTGAGCTCCGAGTCGTAGACGCTCGGATCGGTGTGCGCGGGGTTGGTGAAGTTCGCGTCGTACCAGTCATTGTTCGTCCGGCGGAACGCTTCCTGCTCGACAGTGAGGCGTCCGGCGCGGGCGAGCCCGTTGACGAGACCGAAGACCCCGGTGAAGTTTCCTCGCTCATCGCGAGCCGGGCTTTGGAACCGGACGAAGGAGAGTCCGGTCATCGCCGGGGCCAGCCGCGCACCCAGGACAGCAGTTCTTCGTCGCGCAGCGAGCCGATCACGACGTCGGCGGGGAAGTCCTGGTGCTTCAACGTCGGCACCCCGATGACGGGCACGCCGGCCGCTCGCGCCGATCGAAGGCCGGTCATGGAATCCTCGAACGCCAGCGCGTCGGCAGGCTCGACGTTCAAGAGACCGCAAGCGGTCAAGTACATCTCTGGATCCGGCTTCGGCGCGGTCACCTCGTCGGCGGCCAGTTTCACGGGAAACATTTCCGTCAGGCCGCCGCGAACGAGTGCGGCGTCCAGGAGCGCCCGGGGCGAGTTGCTCGCGACGGCGACCGGTACGGCCGCGGCGGTCAGTTCGACCAATTCACGCGCGCCGGGCATCGCCTCCGCTTTCGCGGTGACGACCTCGGTCACCAACCTCAGCAACTCGTCCGCGATCTCGGCGCCGGCATCCGGTTCGCCGAACGCCGCCGCCATCGCGTCGGCGGCCGCCGGTAGCGACTTGCCGATCACCAACGCCTTCTCGTCCGCGCCGAAGGGGAGTCCGCGCCGTGCGAACAGTTCGGTCTCGGCGACCGACCAACACGGCTCGGTGTCCATGAGCAATCCGTCGCAGTCGAAGACGACCGCGCGCGGAGTTCGACCGCCGAAGAACCCCTTCACAGTTCAACCACTCAGCGTCACCAATCCGTCAGCAGCGAGCTATCGTCACCGTGACAAAACGACCCGGGGTGATCCCTAATCGGTTTCCGGCGTCCGATTTGTCTGAGTTTGATCCATGAGGGCCACAATACGTTCAAGATCGTCAACCGAGCCGAATTCGAGCGTGATCCGCCCCTTGCGACGACCCAAGTCGACCTTCACGCGGGTGTCGAAGCGGTCCGAGAGCCGGTTCGCCAGTTCCTGAAGACCGGGTGCCTGGATCGGCTTGCGGGGAGCGGGCTTCGGCTTGGCCGGCTTTTCACTCTTCTTGAGCGTGACGGCTTCCTCGGTCGCACGGACCGACATGCCCTCCGCGACGATCCGCGCGGCCAGCTCTTCCTGACTTTCGGCGTCTTCGAGAGAGAGCAGCGCCCGCGCGTGGCCCGCCGAAAGCACCCCGGCCGCGACCCGTCGCTGGACCGCGAGGGGGAGCTTGAGCAAGCGGATCGTGTTCGTGATGACCGGGCGGCTGCGCCCGATCCGGCTCGCCAGTTCCTCGTGCGTGACCGCGAATTCGTCGAGCAGCTGCTGATACGCGGCCGCCTCTTCGAGCGGGTTGAGCTGAACGCGGTGGATGTTCTCCAGCAACGCGTCGCGCAGCATCGCCTCGTCGGCGGTCTGGCGGACGATCGCCGGGATCGCCTCCAGCTCCGCCAGCTGCGAGGCGCGCAGCCGCCGCTCGCCCATGACGAGTTCGTACTCGTCGTTGCCGAGCTCCCGGACCACGATGGGCTGCATGAGCCCGAACTCGCGGATCGAATGCTCCAGCTCGTTGAGCGCGTCCTCGTCGAAGACCTGCCGCGGCTGCTTCGGGTTCGGCTTGATCTGGCTGACCGGCACCTCGCGGTAGACCGCGCCGGCGACCGTTCCGCCGTGCGAACCGGCCGCGCCGTTGGCCGCGAACCAGCCCTTGTCGTCCGGCCCCGCGGGTTTGCTCGCGGGAGCGGACGGGACAGGGGAGCCGTTCTCGGCCGGCGCCGCGGAACCCGGCGGCGGACCGGTGGGGATCAGGGCGGCGAGCCCGCGCCCGAGCCCCCCTCTGCGCTCGCTCATGCCGTACCGCTCCTTTCCTTCATCTCCACTCCGCGCTGGGCGATCTCCTTCGCCGCGTCCACGTAGCTCATCGCGCCCCGCGAACCCGGGTCGTACGCGAGGACGGTCTGCCCGTACCCGGGCGCTTCGGAGACCTTCACACTGCGCGGGATCACCGTCTTGAGAACAGTGTCCCCGAAGTGGTTTCGGACCTCGTTCGTCACCTGATCGGCCAGCTTCGTCCGGCCGTCGTACATGGTGAGCAGAATCGTGGAGACACTCAGCTCGCGGTTCAGGTGCGCCTGGACGAGCTCGATGTTGCTCAGCAGCTGCCCCAGACCTTCCAGCGCGTAGTACTCGCACTGGATCGGGATCAGCACCTCCTGCGCGGCGACCATCGCGTTGACGGTCAGCAGACCGAGCGACGGCGGGCAGTCGATGAAGACGTAGTCGACGCCGATCTCGTCGAGGATCTCGGACGAGAGCGCCTCCTTGAGCCGCATCTCGCGGGACGCCATGGAGACGAGCTCGATCTCGGCGCCGGCGAGGTCGATGGTCGCGGGCACGCAGTAGAGGTTGGGCGACTGCTCGCTCTGGGCCGCGGCTTCGGCCAGCGACACCTCACCGATCAGCACCTCGTAGATCGACGGCGTGCCGGATCGGTGGTCGATGTCGAGCGCGGTGCTCGCGTTGCCCTGAGGGTCCAGGTCGATCACGAGCGTCTTGAGCCCGTGGACGGCGAGGGCGGCGGCGAGGTTCACCGTGCTCGTCGTCTTGCCGACGCCGCCCTTCTGGTTGGCGACCGTCAGCACTCGCCGGCGGTTCGGCCGGGGGAGCGCACCCTCCTTGGGGTGCAGCACGCTGGCGGCGCGGACGGCTTCTTCGGCGATGGGCGTCCAGCCGAGTTCCTGGCCGGCGCTCGCAGGGTCGGACGGCGGGGGAGTCACCGGTCTCGAGCCTCCTCTGTATTAGACGTGGGAGTCGTTCTGCGTTGTTTCACGTGGAACCGGTCTAGCTACGCCTGCGCGATCGAGACGGCTTCGGGGGCAGGCGATGGATCACGACGACCGTGCTCGGAACCTCGAGCACCTTGGTACCGCACTCGAAGACTTCCGGTTCGCCGCCGCCGGCCTTCCGGACGTCGGCGCGATCGCGTTCGATTTCCTCTCCAGCGCTCGCTCCTTTGAGGGCGACCAGAGCACCTTGGGAACGCACGAGCGGGAGGCACCAGTTCGCGAGCCGGGCCAAGGGAGCGACCGCCCGGGCGGTGACGACATCCGCGCCACCGAGCTCCTCACGTACCTGCCGCTCCTCCGCGCGCCCGCGGACAACGGTGATGGGGAGTTCCAGCTTCTCGGCAACCTCGGCCAGCCAGTCGACCCGGCGGGCCATCGGTTCGAGCAGAACGATATCGAGGTCCGGTCGGCTGATCGCGAGCGGTACACCCGGAAGCCCCGCACCCGAGCCGACGTCGACCACGCGGGCGCCGTCGGGGATCCGCTCGCCGATCACGGCGGAGTTGAGGACGTGCCGCTCCCACAACCGGTCGACCTCGCGGGGGCCGATGAGCCCGCGCTCGACGCCGTGCCGTTCCAGGAGTTCGACGTAGCCGACGGCTTGCTCGACGCGGTCTCCGAATACTTCCGACGCCGCAGTCCGTACCGATGCGGCGACCCCGTCCAAGCCCACTCTCGCTCCTCAACCCTCGACGCCGTTTCACGTGAAACGCGCTCCACTGATTGTCCATGACGCCGAGCGCAAAGCGGGGAGACAGTCCGAAGTTGTGGACAACTCCACTCGCCTTCCCACGTTTCACGTGAAACGCCACGCGTGTAATTCACCCCGGACACAAAGAAGCGGGCCGCCGGGATAGCGGGGGGGCGCGGTGGGGGAGTTAACAGGACGGCGGGGTCCTCTACACCGCGCGGGTTGGGGGGCAGCCATAAGCCAAGCGCGTT